>JAJYMS010000145.1 GCA_021786825.1 Bacillota bacterium
CCCGGCCGCGGGTGATCTTCACCACCGCCTACCAGGAGTTTGCCCTGGACGCCTTCCGTGTCGGCGCCGTCGATTACCTGTTGAAACCCTTTGACGAGGACCGCCTTTCCGAGGCCCTGGGCCGGATTGGCCCGGCGGCCCCCGCCCCCTCACCCGCACAGGTCGGACCAGCCACGGCCCGGGGTGCTCCCCACTCGGACCGGGCACCCCTGCCAGCGCCCGCCCGCGACGCCGGCCCCTCCAGGGAACCGCCCCGGTATCGCGCCCCGGCTGACCGGATCGCCGTAGAGCGGGCCGACAAGATCGCCGTGATCGACGTCAGGAACATCGTCTTCATCTATACCTTGAACGAGGAGGTCTACGTCAAGCTCCCCCGCGAGCGGCTGCTGGCGCGGCAGACCCTGCGGGAGCTCGAGGAGCAACTGGCTCCCTTCGACTTTGTCCGAACGCACCGGCGCTTTTTGGTCAACCTGCGCAAGGTGCGGGAGGTAATCCCCTACTTCAAGGGGCACCTGCGCCTGGCGGTGGATGACGAGGCGCGCACGGAAATCCCCGTCTCGCGGGCGCTGTCGGCCGAGGTGAAGCGGCGGCTCGGCATCAACGGCCGCCGCGAGCGGACCGGCAAGCAGCCCTGACCCCCCCTCCACGTTCAGGCTTGCGTGCGACCTTTAGTCCTGGCGAACGACGGCCAGCCAGTCCAGGATCCGGAAGGCCACGCCCAGGGCGAGCTGGCGCTCCGCCTCGGACGGGTTGTGGCCCAGGATGGTGCGGATCCTTTCCAGGCGGTTGTAAAGGGTCTGGCGGTTGGTCCCCAGCCGCTTGGCGGCCTCGGCCATGTTGAAGTCGCAATCGAGGGTCAGACGCAGGGTCTGGGCGAGTTGCGAGCCCTGCTGCCGATCGTGGCGCAGGATAGGACCCAGCTCCTGCTCCACCAACTGCCCCAGGATCTCGGGATCCAGGTCAAAAAACAGTCGAAAGACCCCAAGCTCACTGAAATGGGACGGTCTCCCCCCGCCGCCCGGCTGCGCCCGCAGCCGGGCGGTGAAGTCCGCCTCCCGGAAGGAACGAGCGAGCTCCCGGGGGTGGCGGGTGTACTGGCCCACCCCGGAGGTCGCCTCCAGGGCCGGGGCGTGCGTTCCCAGTTGCCGGACGATCCCCTCCAGGGAGGCGTTCAGCCGCCCGTGCAGGGTCTCCAGGTCCTGGTGGGCGGCGACGAAAAGGACCCGGTTCTCCCGCAGGGAGGTGACCGCGCTGAGGCCGGCACCCTTCAACGCCGCGCGGACGTGGGTCTCGGCCATCTGCCAGGCCGAGTGGTTCACCGGCAGGGCGTGGTGGCCGCCCGCCAGGGTAAATACCCCCGCCGCCATCCAACGGTGCGCCAGCGGTACGTCCACCGCCGCGGCCCGGCGGTAAATCTCCTCTTCGTCCCGGAACTCGCCGCCGTAGAGGTCGTCTACCAGTTCGCGCTTCAGCCGTACCCGGTTCTCCCGGATGCTCCGCAGGCGCATCAGCTCCAGGGCGATGGTGACCGCCGCCCGGTCCACCACCAGGGGCAGGTACTCGTCCGCCCGGCGACCGTCCAGCCAGACCACCAGGTGCCCCCAGCGCTCGGTCGCAGCGTAGATCGCCTCCACCAGGAGGCCCTCCTCCCGGTCCTCGAGGGAAACGGTGAAATGCTGCGCCCCCTGGGCTCCGACCCCCTCCAGGGGCAGCCCGCGGACCGCCTGCAACCGGGCCTGGTCGGTCGCCAGGCTGGCCGGGAAGGCCAGCGGTGGCTCCACGGGATCGCTGGGCAGGAGGAGCACCGGGGCACCGATGAGTTGGCTGCAACTGCGCAGGATTTCCTCCACCCCGCCCTGGCCGAGGAGGACCCGGGTGAAGGACTGGGTCGCCTGCTCGGCCCGCTTCAGGAGGCTGTAGTGTTGGCTGATGATGCGGGAGTGAATCTCCTCGGTTACCTCGACGAAGGGCACCTCGC
Organism: Bacillota bacterium; assembly: GCA_021786825.1. Lineage (GTDB taxonomy): Bacteria > Bacillota > Sulfobacillia > JAMDAP01 > JAJYMS01 > JAJYMS01. The sequence continues at coordinate 1,979 of JAJYMS010000145.1, forward strand.
GAGCCGGAGTGATCACCGGCAGGCCGACTCCCCTGGCTGCCTGGTCGATCGCCTCCGGGATCTCGAAGACGGTTCGCCCCAGTTCCACCACCAGCCCGGCCACGCCGCGTTCGGCGAGTTCGCGTACGAAACGGCGCAGGTCGTCGGGGGGTGCGTTCCAGGCCATCCCCGTGGTCAGGACCAGTTCCCCGCCGCGGAGCAGCCGGGCGATGTCCAGAACCTCGCTGATGTGGACCCAGCGAACCGGATTGTCCAACCCGCCCTCGTCGCCATAGACGGTCGCGCCCTCGAAGGCAGGCATCTCCAGGAGGTCCCGGACTCGCACCGTCAAGCCGGAGCCCCCCCGTCTAACCGACCTGCGCGGGGGCCACGTACGTATACCCCAGGTCCCGCGCCACCGCCGGATGGGTGACCTGGCCGCGGTAGACGTTCAAGCCCTTGGCCAGAGCCGGGTCCTGGAGCGCCGACTTCAGCCCCTGGTTGGCGATCCGCAGGGCGTAGGGCAGGGTCGCGTTGGTCAGGGCGAAGGTCGAGGTGCGGGCCACGGCCCCGGGCATGTTGGTGACGCAATAGTGGATCACGCCGCTGTACTCGTAGGTGGGATGGCTGTGGCTGGTCGGCCGGGAGGTCTCTGAGCAGCCGCCCTGGTCGATGGCCACGTCCACGATCACCGACCCCGGCTTCATGCCCTCGACCATCGGGCTGGTGATCAGGTGGGGAGCCTTGGCCCCGACCACGAGGACCGCGCCGATGACCAGGTCCGCCCCCGCCAGCGCCTCTGCCAGGTCGTGAGCGTTGGAAACCATCGTCTTGAGCCGCCCGCCGAAGATGTCGTCCAGGTAGCGCAGGCGGTCCAGGTTGATGTCGAACAGGGTGACGTCGGCGCCCATGCCCACAGCCATCTTGGCCGCGTTGGTGCCGACCACGCCGCCGCCCACGATGACCACGCGGGCGGGCGGCACCCCCGGTACCCCTCCCAGCAGGACCCCGCGCCCTCCCTCGTTCTTCTGCAGGCACCGCGCCCCGGCCTGGATCGACAGGCGGCCGGCCACCTCGCTCATCGGGGTGAGCAGCGGGAGCGCCCCGGAGGCGAGCTGGATGGTCTCGTAGGCCACCCCGATGACCTTGCGCCGCAGCAGCGCGGCGGCGAGTTCGGGGGCCGGCGCCAGGTGCAGGTAGGTGTACAGAAGCTGCCCCTCCCGCAGCAACTCGTACTCCTGCTGGAGGGGTTCCTTGACCTTCACGATCATCTCCGCCGCTTCGTAGACGCCGGCCGCCGCGGCGACGATTTCCGCCCCGGCCGCCTGGTACTCGCCGTCGCTGATCCCGCTGCCCTCGCCCGCCGACTGCTGGACCAGGACCCGGTGTCCAGCCGAAACCAGGGTCCGTACGCCGGAGGGAACCATCCCGACCCGGTACTCCTGGTCCTTGATCTCTTTCACGACGCCGATGATCAAGGTACATACCCCCTTTGCAAAACATGCGCCCCCGCCGCACCGGCAGGGACCACCCTAAACTCAGTTTATCCAGGAAGTTTGAACCTCACAATAGGCACTCTGCTGACACTGATTTTACAGTATGTCACCTGGTCCAGTCCAAACGAACCGGACTTAGGTTCCCCCGCGGCCGCCCCTCCTAGTGCGTTGCCGCGGCTTGAGAAAAGATCTGAAAGTTCACCGTCGCAGAGTTGCGCCCGTTAGCTACGTCCAGCTTGACTGACTGCACCGCCACCAGGATCGGCAGCGATTCGATGCCGCGGATGAAGGCCACCTCCTGGCCCAAACTGCCGGACACCACCAGCGACCCCGACCGGCTGACCCGGCCGTCCTTGGCGACGCTTTTTCCCAACTGGATGC
>JAJYMS010000098.1 GCA_021786825.1 Bacillota bacterium
CCCGGATCTCCACCTGGCTGACGGTGTCCAGGTTCTTGCCCTTCCACAACAGACAGTCCAGGCGCGTGAACGCCTGGGTCGCCCCCGCCAGCCGGCTGCGGGGCCGGCGCGCTCCCCGGGCCACGGCCTCCAGCTTGCCGTACTGGGGTGATAGCAGGGTGACGATCTTGTCGGCCTCCTGGAAATCCCGCACCCGCAGTACCAGGGCCTCGGTCTTATACAGCGACATCGGCTAGCGCCCGCTCCCGTCGGCGTCCCCGACAATGGCCGGACCCGAAGAGGTGCCGATCCGGCTGGCGCCGGCGGCCACCATGGCCAAGGCGTCCGCCGCGCTGCGGACTCCCCCGGCCGCCTTGACCCCGATGTCCGGACCGACCACCCAGCGCATCAGGGCGACGTCACCGGCCGTGGCCCCGGCCGGTCCGAAGCCGGTGGAGGTCTTCACGAACCCGGCGCCGCCCTGTACGGCCAGGCGGCAGGCCCGCGCCTTTTCCTCCTCGGACAGGTAGCAGGTCTCGATGATCACTTTCACCAGGGCCCCGGGGTTCTCCGCCTTGACGGCCGCCACCACCCGCTCCACGTCCCCCGCCACCGCCGGGTCCGCGCCCGCCTTCAGCCACCCGAGGTTGATCACCATGTCCACCTCCGAAGCCCCCTCGGCCACGGCCCGCGCGGCCTCGTAGCCCTTCGCCGGCGTGGCCGAAGCACCCAGGGGGAAGCCGGCCACCGCCGCCACCGCCACCCCGCTGCCCGCCAGCCGCCGTCGGGCCTCTCCGACCCAGACGCCGTGGACGCACACGGCATAGAAGCCGAACTGCTGGGCTTCCGCGCAGAGTCTGGCGATGTCGCCGGCGGTCGCCGTGGGTTTCAGCAAGGTGTGGTCAATGATCCGCGCCAGGTTCCCGGGTCCGGGCCGGGATGGCATCCCGGCCGTTGCGCCGTCCTGCATGTGCATCACCACCTTAGATTCTACCACATCATCTTCGCTCTCCCCTGGGTTGCCGGGGCAGGATTGCCTATCGGGCTGTCGAACAGTATACGTCGCGCCCAAAGCGTGCCCCGGCGCACGCCGGTCGCAACCCGGCACCGAGGTGACCAACTTGCCTTTCGTGAAGACCCGCGTGACCCTGTTCGCGTTCGTCGCCGCCAGCCTGCTGGCCGGTTGCGCGTCGCTTCCTCCCGGCACCCCGGGGACGACCGCCGCCGCGCCGGCCGTCTCTCCGGTCGCCCAGGCTCCTCCCGGGCCCCCGGCACCGCCTCACCCCCAGGCCCCTCCCGCGCCCCGTCAGCCGGTGCAGGTGCGCGGCATCTACCTGACCGGCTATACGGCCGGGAACGACCAGCGCTTTTCCGACCTCCTCGACTTCGTCAAGCGCGCCGGGCTCAACGCGATGGTGATTGACGTCAAGGACGACGAAGGGTTCGTCTCTTTCGCGAGCGACCTGCCGCTGGCTAAGGAGATTGGCAGCAACTCGGACAAGATCCGGGACATCCGGGGGCGGCTGCGGACCCTGCGGGAGAACAACGTCTACGCTATCGCCCGGATCGTCGTCTTCGTGGATCCGGTGCTGGCCCGGGGGCGGCCGGAATGGGGGATCCAGGGGGGGCGCTGGCGCGACGTCCGGGGCCTGGCCTGGGGCAACCCATACGACACAAACGTCTGGCGCTACAACGTCGACATCGCCAAGGAGGCGGCGAAGGTCGGGTTTCAGGAGATCCAGTTTGACTATGTCCGGTTGCCCGAGCGCAACATCCCCGGCGTCACCGACGGCGTCGGCGTGGAGAAGCGCGTCAAAGCCATCGCCGACTTCCTGCGCTACGCCGTGAAGGAACTGAAGCCCTACGACGTCTTCGTCTCCGCCGACGTGTTCGGGCTTACCACCTCGGTCAGCGACGACATGAAGATCGGCCAGGACTACGCCACCATCGCCGGGATCACCGACTACATCTCGCCGATGGTCTATCCCTCCCACTACAGTCTCGGCATTTACGGCCTGGCCCACCCGGAGGCAAGCCCCTTGGAGACGGTGTTCGGGTCCCTCACCCGCGGTCAGCAGAAGACCCCCTGGTTATCCCCCTCGCATCACCGGCCCTGGATCCAGGACTTCTCCCTGCGCGTCCACTATGGCAAGGCGGAGGTGGAGGCGCAGCTCCGGGGCCTGGCCCAGGCGGGGATCAAGAGCTTCATGGTCTGGGACCCGCGCAACCGCTACACGCGCGATGTGGACTATCGCGTCATCGACCGCACGCCCGTGGAGTGGCACCCCGCCCCGCCACCCCCCCGGCCCCGCCCGCGCGGGCTTCTCCCGGACCCGATCGGCAACGCGGCCCTGTAGGTATTTGCAACCGGTTCCCGCACCCGCCCCGGCAACCACCGGGGCGGTCTTGTTCAATTTGGAAGGAATGTGCGAAGGAGGGAGCGAATAGCTTCTCACGTAACACGGATCGCGCATCCAGTAACACGCCGCCGCTCATCGGGTCGTCCAGAAGGCTATCCAGAAAGAAGGTGACCGGGATCGAACCGGTCGTGAGGTTTGGCGTCTCAATGGATGCAGACCTGCTGACCCTCTTCGACCGCCTCGTGGAGGAGAAGGGGCACCCCAACCGCTCGGAGGCGATCCGCGACCTGGTCCGCGCCGCCCTCGTCGAGCGCGAGTGGGACGCTGTCGGACACGACGTGGCCGGGGCCATCACCCTCGTCTTCAGCCACCACCACCCGGTCGGCGAGCACGTCCGTGACTTGCAACACCGGGACCACCACCTCATCGTGTCAACGGTCCACGTTCACCTGGATCACGACAACTGCCTGGAAGTGCTGGTGGTAAAGGGCCCCGGTCAGGACCTGCGGCGCCTCGCGGATCACCTCATCGGCGCCAAGGGTGTCAAGCACGGGCGCTTGACCCTGGCCACCACCGGCCGCCACCTGCCCTAGACAGGGGTAACCGGAGGGAGACAGCCGGTGCACATCCCGGACGGATACCTGAGCCCCTCGACCTGCGCCGTGCTAGGGGCCGCCGCGGCGCCCTTGTGGTACCGCGCCAGCCGGCAGGTGAAACGCACCTTGGCCAGCCGCCGGGCACCGCTATTGGCCGCGGGGGCCGCCTTGTCCTTCACCCTGATGATGTTCAACCTCCCCGTCCCCGGGGGGACCACCGCCCATCCCGTAGGCGGGACCCTGTTGGCGGTGGTACTGGGGCCCTGGGCGGCCAGCCTGGCCTTGTCCGCGGTGCTGCTGCTGCAAGCCCTGCTGTTTGGGGATGGCGGCGTGCTGGCCTTCGGCGCCAATGCTTTCAATCTGGCGATGTTGCTGCCCTTGACGGGCCACGCCGTCTACCGGCTGGTCGCCGGCCGCAGCGAGGCCGGTTCACCGCGCCGCTGGCTCGGCGCCGGCCTGGGAGCCTACATCGGCATCAACCTGGCAGGCCTGGCTGCGGCCGTGGAATTGGGCCTGCAGCCGCTGCTCTTCCGATCGCCGCAGGGCGTGCCCCTTTACTCGCCGTACGGGCTGGGGGTCGCCATCCCCGCCATCGCGGGGGCTCACCTGCTGGTGGCCGGACCCGCGGAGGCCGTCCTCACCGCCCTGGTGGTGCGGTACCTCCAGCAGGCGCAACCCGCGTCGCTCCAACCGTTGGCGCCCGCAGGCCGGGGCCGGGGGGGCCGGCCGCTGGCCTGGGCGCTGGTGGGACTGGCTTTGCTCACCCCACTGGGCCTGCTGGCCCAGGGAGCGGCCTGGGGAGAGTGGGGAACCGAGCGGCTGGCGGGGCGGCTCGGCTACGTCCCGGCCGGGCTGGATGGCTACCC
>JAJYMS010000020.1 GCA_021786825.1 Bacillota bacterium
ACCGGCCAGGCTCACCGACCGGCCTTCCAGGGCCGCAAAATCACCTTTCACTTCCGCCGCCGAGTGGGTCCGTGTAAACCGCTGTCCGTAAGGATCGATCCCGAGGGCCCGAAGCTTGTCCAGCTTCTCCCGTCGAACCGCGATCAAATCCTTCTCTGGCGCCGGGTACGCTGTATGTTCCATCCAGTCACCTTGCTCCTTGCCGGACACTTTCAAAGGCCCGGTTCAGGGGCCTAGCGCACAATCTCGAGGATCTCGAAACGAAGAATCCCCCCCGGGGCGGTCACTTCCACCGTGGATCCGACCCGGTGACCCAGAATAGCCTTCCCGAGAGGCGACTCGTTACTGATCTTGCTCTGCCCCGGATTTGCTTCGGCGGAGCCTACGATTGTATACTCCACCGTGCTCCCCCCCTCGAAGTCCTTTAGCCGCACCGTTGATCCCAGCCCCACCACGTCGGGGTCGTGATCGGTCTGGTCGAGGATCCGAGCGTTCCGCAGCATTTTTTCCAGGGTGAGGATCCGCCCCTCGATAAAAGCCTGCTCGTTCTTGGCGTCCTCGTACTCGGAGTTCTCGCTGATGTCCCCGAACTCCCGGGCTTGTTTGATTCGCTCAGCTACCTCTCGGCGCCGGACCGACTTCAGGTGTTCCAGCTCCTGTTCGAGCTTCCTGAAACCCTCCGGGGAGACGACGACCTCTTTTTCGGGCATCCCGCCACAACGCTCCTTTATCCGTTTCTCCTCATGTCCCCATTGTATGAAGGGCCGGAACAACCTATTCGGCACGCCCTCGGGCGGCCTAGGATAGCAAAAGACTGCCAGAAACACCTTCGGGCAGTGCACAAGCACTGCCAATTCGCTGGCAGTGCTTGGGGAGCAGCCTCATACGCGCTTATATTATAGTGGACCACCTCTTCCGGTGTCAAGAAAAGGATTAAACTGTCTGCCTGCTCAGGACCTGGCGGTTTCGCCAGGCGTTGTCGCGAATTCGTTGCACCGCCGCGTCGTCCAGCGCCCGGTGGAAGCTCCGGAAGCCGGCCAACTGAAAGCCGTGTTTCTTGGCCAGGCGGCTGATCTCGTCGATCCGCTCCACCGTCAGGTCCCGCCCCAAAGTGTAGTCATCGTAGCGGTTTTCGAGGGACAGAAGAATGGTCTCGGACATGCACGCCATCGCCGTGGAACGAGGGAAACCGAAGTCGAATCTCAAATCGACATTTCCCGGCAACGAAATCACGCCGCCGTCAATGACCAGGACGTCGTCCCGCGCCCCCGCCACCCTTTCGTCGACGTCCCTAGGCAGAGCCACGTCGCAAACGACCGCCCCAGGTTTCAGGTGTTCCGGCTTGATAATCGCCTCCACGGCACTGGAAACGGTAATTACAATGTCGGCGCGAGGCAGGATCCGGTCGATCTCCGACGAGATTTTACACACCAGCCCGGACTCCGCCGCGATCTCCCGCGCCAGGCGGTCAAGCCGCGCCTCGTTGCGACCGACCAGGGTAAGGTGCCGCGTATCCCGGGCCAGCACCCGGGCACAGGCGGCCCCGATCGAACCGGTGGCGCCCACAACCACAACCTCCGCCCGAGACGGATCAATTCCCATCCGTCTGGCGCCCTCCCTGGCCCCCTCCAGCGCCGCCGCCACCGTGTAGGAATTCCCCGTGGTTATCCCGGCCTTCAACCGCTGGGCGACCGTAACTCCCGCGTCCCCCACGATCGCGGTAAACGCCCCCAGCCCGATGATTCTGGCTCCCAGCCGCTCGGCCCGGCGAGCGGCCGCCACAACCTTACCGAGGACGTAGCGCTCAGGCAGTTGGACCATCTGGCGAGTGGTGAGGGGGATCCCTACAAACCAACCCTCGGCCTCATTGGCGGGGGTTCTGATGCCCGTAACGTGGGCAACGTCAACGGGCGGCGAGAACTGCATCAGCCGGTTCACCACGCCGTCCGGGAGCCGGCGGGTGAACGAAAACTTCGAATGGATTTGCCCCAGGTCCATCGGGTGAACAATGAATCCAAACTTCCCGGGTTCCACGGTGTGGGCGCCTCCCTATCCCTCGCGCAATTTGCGAACGAGTTCCCGCAGGTTCTCTGGATCAACGTACTTGTCTTCGTTGATGGGCGACTTACCTATCTCCACCGGGATCACCTCTCGGTCCAGCAGCGCCTGGATAATGCGAATGCGCTGGTCCGAACCCAGGAGGATCACCACGTCGTGCTGCCTGACCTTCGCCATCAGGCTCATCAGGTCGTTAAAAAGTTCCAAGCCGCTGCGCAACCGGACGAAGTCGTTACGCTCCTGCTCGGTGAGCAGGAGCGTGAATTCGACGCCTTCCTCGGCAGCCACCGCGCGAACCTCCTCCACGTTTAGGACCGGAAAGCCGATCAGGGCAACCCGCCCGCCCTTGCGAACTTCCCCGATCGTCTCCAGCCGGGAGATAAAGGTCCGATCGAGGCGCAGCCGGTCGGCCACCTCTTGCTGTGAGAGCCCCTGGTAGCGCAACTCAAGCACCCGGGAGATCGTCTCCGCGATCTTTCGGCGGCTGAGGAGCTTTTCACCGATACGAACGAAATCGTCCTTCACCCGGACGCACCCCGCGCTTTGTGCACAGCTTTGTACACACCCAAGTCTATCAAAGACTGGCACAAAAAACAAGCCCGCCGCGTCAGGCCCACGGGTCCACCGGAAATCGCTTCAGGATCTTCTGCAGGAGAGCCGACGGCGCCCGCGAGTCGTCATGCATCATCCCTTTCTTCATCCCCTGCAAAGCTCTCAGCCCTGGGGCGGTGTTGAGTTCCAGGTCCCGGGCCAGGAGGGACAGGGTGCGTCGCCGGGCGTCTGCCAGAGCTCTGGGGATTGAGTTCCCATCCCTGAGGTTTTGGGTGACTTCCCGGGCAAGGTAGAAGTGTGCCAAGTTGGTCAGTGGGTTGCCACACTGCCCCCCCGCCGTCACCCCGAAAACTTCGGGCAATTGGTGCCGCATCCCCAATTCCACCGTCGCCTTCAGTTCCCTGGTCTCCCGTCGAATCGACTCGCCGAGGGTGCGGGGCGTGCAGAGGCCGAACTGCTGCAGCGAACGAATGATCGCGTGTTCGACGGTATGCGCCTGTTCGAGGGTCACCAAACCTCCCAAGTTGCCGGTCACGGAGAGGGGAGAACCGTCCTCCAGATCAATGCCGTTGACGGTAACCTGGATGTCCCGATCACTCCTGGGTTCGGTGTAACCGCCGGTAGGCCTCCAGCCGAAACCGATGAGCACGGGGTAATCCTTGGCCCGCAGGGACTCCGGATCTACCTCTTCAAAGCCTCGCCCGACCATGAAATGGTCGTCCCATTCGAAGTGGCGGGCCTTAATCATCGGTCCGGCCTCCACCCGCGCTAACAGCCCCATCCGCCGCTGCCCAGGAGTGGAAAGGTAGACCTCCTTCGGCCGGACGGCCACCAGCCGGGCCAGCACGCCGACCGGGTAAGCCCTGCCCCAGTCGGGGGAAAACGCACACAAACCGAAACGGGCACCCTCACCCATCCTGCTTACCGTGCTGATCGCGGCTGGGTCCAGCAAGAGACCCTCAACCGTCCCGCCCAGGGGGCGGGGTAGAATCCCGTTCATCACCGGGATCACCGTCAGGTCCATCCTCGCGCTCCTCTCCACCCGACCCTTGCCCCACCTCGCGCAGCACCGCCGCCATTTCTGCCACGCTCCCGGCGGCCATGATTCGCCGGCGCAACGCCGCCGCTCCCGCCAGCCCGCGGCTGTACCAGGCCCCGTGTTTTCGCATTTCGCGCACCCCGATATACTCGCCCTTGAGCTCCACCAGCAGATCGAGGTGACGAAGAGCCACGGCCACCCGCTCTTCCCGGGTGGGGCTGGGGAGCAGTTGACCGGTGGCGAGGTAATGGACCACCTGTCGAAACAACCAGGGGTTTCCCAACGACCCCCGCGCGATGGCGACCCCCGCGCATCCGGTCTGTTGCAACAGGGTCTTGGCGGCGGGGGCCGAAAAGACGTCCCCGTTGCCGAATACAGGTAGTTCTACGGCCTCCTTTCCCCGTCGAATCGACTCCCAGTCGGCCCGTCCCGCGTACCCCTGCATCCGGGTCCGCCCATGAATGGTGATGGCGGCAACGCCCGCTGCCTCCGCCCGGCGGGTCATCTCCGTGATGTTAATGGAGTTCTCGTCCCAACCGATCCGCAGCTTGACGGTAACCGGCACGCCCACCGCCTGTACGACGGCCGAGATGATCTCGCTGGCCAAGGGCGGGTCTAGGAGCAGAGCGGCTCCCGCACCGCTTCTCACGATCTTAGGAGTGGGACAACCCAGGTTCAGGTCGATCAGGTCCGCCCCGGAAGCCTCCACTACCTTTGCGGCCTCAGCCAGGCCCCCCGCCGAATTGCCGAAGAGCTGGACCGCCACCGGGTGCTCGTCCGGAGAAAGCTCCAGCATTCGAAAGGTAGCCCGGTGGTCGTGCCGCAGGGCCATGTCCGAGACCATTTCGGTGACGACCAGCCCCGCCCCCATCTCTCGCGCCAGGGTCCGGAAAGCCCGGTTGCTGACTCCCGCCATCGGGGCGGCCACAACTTGGTTGGCGATTTCAACTTTTCCCAGTCGCATGGCGTAATTATTATATCCTCGCTGCCCACCGGGCGAAAGGTCCCGTTGCCACCCGGCGCCAGGCCTCGGCAGGTGGGGCGGGTTGCCGAACCGGCGCAGGCTTGTCTCTTCAGGAACATTCTGGTATCATGCCTCCCAGGAGGTGATCGGGGTGAAGGTTACTTACGGCGGCCACGCCTGTTTCCTGGTGGAAAACCGCGGTACCTCGTTGATCATCGACCCCTTCCTGACCGGCAACCCGGTTGCGACCATCAAGCCTGAATCAGTCAAGGTTTCCTACGTGCTGGTCACCCACGCCCACGAAGACCACTTGGGGGATGCCGTCGCCATCGCCAAACGCAACGACGCCACCTTTATCTCCACCTACGAGGTGGCCCAACTGGCCGCCAGCCAGGGGGTGCGGGTGCACGGCATGCACATCGGTGGGAAGTACGCTTTCCCCTTCGGCGCGGTTCGGGTGACCCTGGCTCTGCACGGATCGGGGGTGGCCGGAGGCCACGCCTGCGGCTTCGTGGTGGACTTGTTCGGCCAGAAACTCTACCATGCGGGAGACACCGGCCTTTACTCGGACCTCAAGCTCCTCAACGGGGAATTGGAGCGGGACATCGACGTGGCCTTGTTGCCGATCGGCGGAAACTACACGATGACCCTGGATGACGCGGGGGTGGCCGCCTCCTGGGTGCGGCCCAGAATCGTCATCCCGATGCACTACAACACCTGGCCCTTGATCGCCGCTGACCCGCGGGAATTCAAGGCCCGGGTGGAAAGGGCCACCGCCGGGACCGAGGTCCGCATTCTCAAGCCGGGAGAATCAACCGAACTTTGAACTTGCAACAGTTGACCAGCTTCGTTCGCATCGCCGAAACCCACAGTTTCACCGGCGCCGCCGACCTGCAGGGAATGACCCAGCCGGCCATCACCCAGCACGTCCGGGCATTGGAAAAGGAATTCGGCCAAGCCCTTTTCGACCGGATCGGAAGATCTATTCAGCTTACCCACGCCGGGGAGGTCCTGCTCGGATATGCCCGGCAAATCACCGAACTGGCGACCGAATGCCGCTTCGCGATGCAGGACCTGCAGGATGCGGGACGCGGCCGTCTGCGGCTGGGGGCCGGGCTGACCATCTCGGTCTTCGTTTTGCCGGGCCTTCTCCGTCAGTACCGGCGGCAACTCCCCGGCGTCGATTTGACGGTGAGTACCGGGAGCACGAAGCAGGTCGTGGACCTGGTTTTGGCCAATGCGGTCGACCTGGCGCTGGTGACCGAGCCGGGAAAAAACGAGAACCTACTGGTCACCAACCTCTACGGAGACGAGATGGTGCTCGTGGTCCACCCCGGCCATCATTTTTGCCGCCAGCGACAAATCGCCCCGGAAGCTCTCCGGGGCGAATCCTTCATCTTCTTTGAGCCGGGCTCGGGATACCGCACGTACCTGGAGGAGGTCTTTCGTAAGGCCGGCGTGTGGCCCCGGATTACGATGGATCTGGACAGCGTCGAGGCCATGGTCCGGATGGCCGAGATTGGCCTGGGAGTGACCATCCTGCCTCGTTTGAGCGCCACGGAGGAAATCTCCCGCGGCTCCCTGGTGCCGATCAAGATCCGGGATTGGCCGCCGCTCGTCCGCACCACCGCCGTAGTCCACCGCAAGGACAAGTATGTGTCGTCGGCCATGCGAGCTTTCCTCACTACCCTGGAGCGCAGTTATGGGGTCGAAATCCCCATTAGCAAACGGAATCAGTGAACGATATGTCCCTCGTCGGTGGAGACGCCGGCCGCCAGCAGCACCTTGTCCTCGGCGTAGATCGGGGCGCCCTGGCGCAGCGCCAGAGCAATCGCGTCGCTGGGGCGGGCGTCCACTTCGATCGACCCTTTGGGGGTATCCAGGGACACCTTGCCGTAAAAGATCTGTTCGTCGTAGTTGACCACCGCCACCGACGACACCTTGACTTCCAGTTGGCGCAGAATTTGAGCCAGCAGGTCATGGGTCAGGGGCCGGGGAACCTGGACGCCTTCGACCGCGACCGCGATAGCGTTGGCCTCCGCCGGCCCGATTTCCATCGCCAGCAAGCGCTTCCCCTCCCACTCGCGCAACACCAGGACGATGCCGCTGGAGCCGGGGACGACCCCCACGGTTACGACGTCCATGCGAACCATTCTGGCCGCCTCCCTGGACACCGACTTGGTTAGAGTATAACCCGGCTCCGGGCGGCGGGCAACACAGCCCTTCCGCCAACACCGCACGGCAATTATAATATCTCCTGGGTCCCCGGCGACGTGGGGAACTTCAGGGAGGTGGCCCTGTTGCTGGTTCGAGTCAAGCTTTTTGCCGCCCTGGCCCAACGCTCCGGCCGTTCAGAACTGCCGGTCGAAGTGCCGTCGGGCGCGACCGTCGGCGAACTGCGGGATGCGGTGGCGCGGGCGGATCCGTCCCTGGAACCGATGCTGAAGTCCGTGCTGGTGGCCGTGAACCACGACTTCGCTCCCGCCGAACAGGTTCTCCGCCCGGAGGACGAGGTGGCCCTGATCCCTCCCGTGAGCGGGGGAGATGCTACCCTCTTCGAGTTGGTAGACGAGCCCATCTCCGTGGAGCGGGTGGTGGCCCGGGTCGCTAACCCCAGCGCGGGCGCGGTGGTGGTCTTTTTGGGTATGGTCCGCGAATTCACCGGCGGCCGGCGGACCCGGGACATCGAGTACGATGCCTATCGGGAAATGGCCGAAAAAAAACTGGCCGAAATCGGAGCCCAAGTGGCCCTCCGCTGGCCCCAGGCACGGCTGGCCATCACTCATCGGCTGGGCCGGTTGGGGATCGGGGAGATCAGCGTTGTCATCGCCGTGGCGACTCCGCACCGGCCGGAAGCCTTTGAGGCTGCCCGTTTCGCCATCGATACCCTGAAAGAGATCGTCCCGATCTGGAAGAAGGAGATATCCACCGACGGGGAGGTCTGGATCTAGAACTGGTGACATCCGATGCACAGGGCGTCTCTTGCCCGTTCCAGTAGTTTGGGGTTGTGCGAGGCGTGGGCGGTGTGGCAACTCAGGCACGTGACCTCACCCTTGACCGGGTGGGAGAGCTTCCCTTCGAACCCAGAATGGCAACTGGTGCACAGGGCGTTCACCGGCTTGGTCAGTTGGCTCGGTGAGGTTTTGTCGTGCCGGGTGTGGCAGATTGCGCACGCACCTTCCGCATAGGGCTGGTGCATCGATTGCCCAGACTTCCGGGGGTGACAGGTGATACACCCGTTGCCGTCGGCACCTTGGTTATTATGCCCCGGCGGAGCCGGCTCCACCTCGGCGACAGGGGCGGCGGAGGTGGAGGCCGCGTAGACCCCCAGGGGGAGGAGCAACGAGGCCAACAGCACCAGGATTTTGATCTTCACGCAACAGGGCCTCCTTCCGCTTGCCGAAAGGTGGCCCTCGTACGAAAAAAACGAGCCACTTCGGCGGCCCGGCCGGCTCATGGAGCCCCGTGGCTTTGCGCCCCTGCCTTGCGACAGGTTAGCCTTTATCGGGTAGTCGCTGGTGTTCTGTATTACTTCCGACCCAGTGGCAGCCTTCTGCGAACCCCGGGCAAGACTCTGCTCTTTACCTTAGATTCGACAGACTTCGGCAAAATCCTGCCGGTTGGAGGCTAGTCTTTTTTGCTTTCTCCCGGGCGGTTCCGCTGGTAAATCAGCCACAGGCCTTCCAGGGTCAGGAACTGGTCGACGGTCTGTACCAGCCGGGCCTGGGAGGCGATCAGGTCGGCGCCGTCCCCGGTTGCCACCACCCGGGTCTCGGGACCCGTTTCAGCGATAATCCGGGTAACCAACTCGTCCACCTGTCCGGCGAAGCCGTAGACGATCCCCGCCCGCATACTCGCCTCCGTGTTCGTCCCGATAGCGCCAACCGGTGCCGCAAGCTCTATCTTGGGGAGTTTGGCCGCGCGGTTGAAGAGAGCCTCCATCGCCACGTCCACTCCCGGAGCGAGCGCGCCACCCAGGTACTCGCCCTGGGCGGAGACCACATCGAAGATCAGGGCTGTGCCGAAGTCGACCACCACCACCGGTCCGCCATACTTCTCGTAAGCGGCGACCGCCACCATGATCCGATCGGCACCGACCTCGCGCGGGTTTTCGTAGCGAATCGGCATTCCCATCTTGATCCCGGGCCCGACCACCAGGGGATTGGTCCGGAAGTATTTCTGAACCAGGCGCTGCAGGACGGGCATGAGCGGCGGAACCACGGAGGAGATCGCGACCCCGTGAATGTCCAGCGGGCTGTGGCCCAGGTGCTCGAGTACGGCCTTGAAAAGCACTCCATAGTCGTCTTCGGTCTTTTGCAGGTCAGTGGCCACGCGCCAATGGTCCACCAGTTGGTTTTCCCGGTAGAGGCCGCAGAAGAATCGTGTGTTGCTGACATCCATCGCCAGGAGCACGTTGCATCACCGCTGTGCTGTTCGCCGTGAAGCTTGCAAATCCCTTTCCGGCACGGCCGGCGAGAGGCGGGCCGTCGGCCGCAGGAGGGGCCGCGCGCGCAGCGTCACCACTACGGCTACCGCGGCCTTCAACGCGTCAGGGAGGACGAAAGGTAGCATCCCCTGTCCCACGGCCACCATCAGTGGCATGGCGTGTCCCGCCTTACCCGATAGGAAAAACCACAGCCTGCTCACCCCTAAGGCGTATATCGTCGCCACCCCGAAGGCTGCCGCCAGCGACAGCCGCGGCCCGCCGGCTTCCCCGCGCCCTGCCACGGCTCCGGTCAGCGCCGCCGCCAGGGGGTAGGAGAGGAGGTACCCCCCAGTCGGCCCGAGCAACCAGGCGGGACCGGCGTGGAAGCCGGAAAAGACGGGGATCCCCGCCACTCCCAGGCCGAGGTAGAGTAATTGGCTGAAAAACCCGTACCGGGCGCCAAGCAGCAGTCCTGACAAGACCACGAACAAGGTCTGCAGGGTAAAGGGCACGGTGGTAAGGACCGGGAGCGAGAGGGTCAGCCAGGCTCCGACAGCGGTGAGGGCCGCAAACATGGCTGCCAACACGAGATCGCGGACGGGTCTCAAGTCACCAACTCCCCCGAACAAGATTGTCAACATCTTACCATCAGTGAGGTTGACAATCAACCACCGGCCCTACGGGCAGTAGTTACTTCGCCGCTGCGGACGATTTGCCGCGACCCGCCGGCCGTCTCGACCACGAGCCCCCCTTCGACGTCAACGTCAACCGCTACCCCTTCGACGATTCCGGCGGGCCCCAAGGCCCTTACCTGCGAACCGAGGGTTATTGACCGTTTCCGCCAATGCTCCCGAAGAGGGGGGAAGCCGCCGCGCAGGAAAGACGCGTAGGCGCGGTCAAAATCAACGAGAAGCTGCGCCAGTAGGCTGACGCGATGAACGGGCGCCCCACTTTCCAGCCGCAGGGAGGTAGCCCTGCGCTCCAAGTCGGGGCCCAACTCCACGCTGGTTTGGTTGACATTCAACCCAATGCCGACGACCAAGTAACTCAACCGCTCCATTTCGGCGGCCAATTCCGTCAGGACCCCGCAGACCTTCCTCCCGCCCAGCAGCAGGTCGTTCGGCCACTTGATCCCCACCTTCAACCCGGTCGCATGCTCGATCGCATCGGCAACCGCCACCGCGGTCACCAGGGTGATCGGGGCGCAGGCCAAGGGTGGCAGGGACGGCCGCAGCAGCAGAGTGGTCCATACGCCCACGCCGGGTGGAGAGCTCCAGTCCCGCCCCAGGCGCCCTCGGCCTGCCAGCTGTTCTTCCGCCAGGACGACCGTTCCCTCCGGGGCACCCTGAACCGCCAACTCCTTGGCCACTTCGTTGGTGGAACCCACCTGGCGGCGGTAAACCACCCGCCACCTGATGGTCGTGGGCCCCGATCGTCCTAGCGCCCGGGCTACCTCTTCGGGCAATAATAGGTCAGGCACCCCCCGCAAGCGGTATCCCCGCCGGGGAGAGGCCTCGATGTCATAGCCCTGGGCGCGGAGGGCTTCGACCTGCTTCCATACGGCTGCCCGGGTCAGCCCCAGCCGGTGGGCCAGTTTCTGGCCGGAGACGTAACCGGCAGGGTGGGCGTAAAGTTCCTCGAGGATGGACGGATCCAGTCGCTTCACCTCTCTTGGTCTGGGCTCCCACAACCGGGAATAGACTGCCCAGAGCAGGGTGCGAAAGGGTGAGCAGCTTGGCGGAGGAGCAGCTAATCCGGGCCATGGGACTGGTCCGGATCATCTCGGGAGTGATCGAGATCGCCGCTGCGATGCTAATTCTCAGGTCCTGGCGGATGGAGCAAGCCTTCCGCATCAACGCGCTCCTGGGGCTGGTCGGGCCGACCATCTTCACGGTCGTCACCTTGCTTGGCCTGGCCGGTCTGGCCGAGCGCCTTTCACTCGCCAGGGCGATCACCGTGCTTGCGGGGGTCGGATTGATCCTGTCCGCCACGCGTTAGAAGAGGCCCCGGACCTGCCCCGAAATGTCGATGTCCATGTTTTCCGCCGCGGGGTGGGACGGCAAGCCAGGCATCGTCAGAATGTCGCCCGTCCTCACCACGACAAACCCGGCTCCGGCGGACGCGGTGACCTCCTTTACGGTGATGGCAAACCCGGAAGGGCGGCCCACCAGGGCGGGGTCGTCGGAGAAGGAGTACTGGGTCTTGGCCATGCACACCGGCAGGCGGTCGAGCCCCTGGCCGGTGTACATACGTATGGAACGTTCAGCCTCTTTGCTGTATTGTACGTCGGCAGCCCCGTAGACCTCCCGGCAGATCCGTTCGATCTTGTCTTTGAGCGGCAGGTCCAGCGAATAGAGGGGCTCGTAACGAGTGGGCCGTTCAACCGTCGCGCGAATGACCTTCCTCGCCAGTTCTTCGCCTCCGGCTCCGCCGCGGGCCCAGGTCTCGCTCACTGCCACCTCCGCCCCCACGTCGCGGCAAAGCTCCACCAGGCAGTCAATCTCTTCCTGGGTGTCGGGTGGAAAGCGGTTGACGGCCACAACCGCGGGCAACCCGTAGCGGTCCAGATTCTCAAGGTGCTTCTCCAGGTTGGCAAACCCCCGCTGCACCGCGGCCGGGTCGGGGATCTTGAGTTCGTTCTTTCGCTTCCCGCCGTGGAGTTTCAGTGCCCTGACGGTGGCCACCAGCACGGCCACGTCCGGTCGAAGGCCTCCCACGCGGGCGGTGATGTTGACAAACTTCTCGGCGCCCAGATCGGCCCCGAATCCCACTTCCGTGACCAGGTAGTCCGCCAGTTTCAACCCGTAGCGGGTGGCGATCAGGGAGTTGGCTCCGTGGGCGATGTTGGCGAAGGGCCCACCGTGGACGAGGGCCGGAGTATTTTCCAGCGTCTGGACCAGGTTCGGCTTGAGGGCCTCCTTCAGCAGTAAGGCCATCGCGCCTTGCGCCTTCAAGTCACCGGCGGTGACCCGTGACCCAGACCGCGTATAGGCAACGATCACCCGGGCCAATCGCTCCTTCAGGTCGGCCAGGTCGCCGGCCAGGCAAAGGATCGCCATGATCTCCGAGGCCGCCGTGATCATGAATCCGTCCTCACGGGGCACCCCGTTCTGTTTGCCACCCAGACCGATGACCGTCCGCCGCAGGGCCCGGTCGTTGAGATCGATGACGCGTGGCCAGACCACGTGGCGTGGGTCGATCCCCAGATCGTTCCCGTGGTGGAGGTGGTTGTCCAGCATTACGGCCAGCAGGTTATGAGCGGACGTAACGGCGTGGATGTCGCCGGTGAAGTGAAGGTTGATGTCCTCCATCGGCACTACCTGCGACCGTCCGCCGCCCGCGGCGCCCCCTTTGACCCCGAAGACGGGGCCCAGGGATGGCTCCCGCAGGGCGATCATGGCACGCTTGCCCAGCCGAGCCAGGGCTTGCCCCAACCCCACGGTGGTGGTGGTCTTCCCTTCCCCCGTAGGGGTGGGTGTGATGGCCGTAACCAGGACGAGCCTGCCGTCGGGGTGGTCCTTGATCCGGTCCCACAGGAGCGGCGTCAACTTGGCCTTGTGGCGGCCGTATGGTTCCAGTTCGTCGTCGCTGATTCCGACCTGAGCAGCCACTTCGGTGATGGGCAAGAGCTGGGCCGCTTGGGCGATTTCTACGTCTGACTGCATGGTCCGGACCCTCCTGCGAAGGTTACCTATCCCCAGTGCCTTACCGTGGCTTGTAGCCTACCAGCCGAAAGCCTGATTTGTCAAGGTAGGCTATGTAAATTCGCCCGTCCGGGCTCACCCGGGCCCAGACCAGCGTGCTCGGCTCTCCGGTAGACTCCGCCGGAAGCGTCGCCAACGGTCGCCCGTTCGGCGCATAAATGGCCACCCTGCCACCAGGGGTTCCCAGGTCCAGCCCCAGGCACATGCGGCCGCTGCGGTCCGCCCCGATAAGTTCCACCCGCGAAGCCCCTTCCGGGCGAAGGACCGCTTCCCGCTGTAGCTTGCCCAGGGGCCCGTGGACTGTTATTCGGACCTCGCCGGCCGCTTCCGGCCGCAGGGCATACAGCCGGTCCCGGCCACCGGGAACAACTTGCAGAAAATCAGCCCCCACCGGCGCAGTCGAATCTTTCCCTTGCAACCCCAGGCTCTGGGAGGAGTCGGCTACCGTGCGGCTGGCCTGCAATGCCTGCGCTAGCGGGACTCCCCTCCGGGCTGCCAAGAACCGACGGTGGAAACCCTGCGCTGAGACGGTCATGACCATGGCGAAAACCCGCCGCCCGGCCGGCGCCCAGAGGGCCTCCACCCGGCCCAGGGGTACCCCGGGATCCGCCCCGTCAACCAACGGAGCCTCCTCCCACTCCCCCGTCCTGGCCCTTCGGAGGAGGCGTTGCCCGGCGTTATCGGCCACCCAGAACTCCCCGTCCGCTGTCACTGCCAAGTCTTCCGCGCCGAGAACCCTCGTCCCGCGAGCATCGGTAAGCGGGATGGAAGCTTGCGCGGAAGCGGTGGAGACCAGCCGGGCGTTGGCGGAATCAAGCACCCAGATGGTCCCTCCCGGGCTGAGGGCGAAGGACTTCGGCCCGTAGACGCGCCCGTCCCGGCCGCGGGCTTGCCCCACCTGCCCGTCGCCCGGCCCCCAGGTAGCCTCCCATACCACTTCCGAACGGTATCCGACGCCCCGGTGCTGCTTTGTCCACCAGACCAAGGAAAAGACGACAACAAGCCCGAGGACGGCCATGGCCACCGGGCGGACTGCGCTTCGCCTCACGCTTCTCCCCTCACCCCTCTGAGGCTTCAGGAGAAGTCTATTTCCCCCCCCAGGAGAAAATGCCCTACGACCGGCGCGATTTGTCTTGGCCTACTGGGGACCGTTGATGTAGCGGGTGAAGGCATAAGCCAGTACCAGTACCGCCGGCCAGATGGCACGCCCCTCCTTCACCCGGTACAAAATTCGCGGCGCCAGGTACAACTGCAGGAGCGTGGCGTAAACACCGCCCAAAATCCCCAGGAAGGGCAGAAAACCGACCAGGGTGGGAGCCAGGCCGTAACACATCGCGCGCCACATGTTCAGCATCGGGCCCCGGCCTCCCAGGAAGCGGAAGATGTAGTGGAATACGAAGGTTCCGGCCAACAGCAGGAGGTGGGCCATGAGGGCGATGATTAACCCCTCCAGCACGTAACCGGCCAATCCGAAGCGGGGCAGAAAGTACCGCTGCAGCAGGACGTAGCCGCTCATCTGGGCAGCCAGAGCGCTGGTCAAGGGGTTGGAACTGACCCCGAAGTAATTGATGAACGGGGTTAGCAAGGAGAGCAGGGCAATCGCCTGCAGAGCGAAGAGATAGGGGGTGCGCCAGGTGTCGTCCTCCTGGGAGTCGAGAAAGAACTCCATGGGGTCTACCACGATTCTCAGGGTGTTCCAAACAAACATCGGCTTTACTCCCCCCTGGCACTTCAGGAAGCATTCGCCAGGTCGAGGCGCGATTCCTGCGGGGGGTTCGTCCCCGGCCACCGCCTAACGAGCGTCCGTTTGCTCTTGGCCCGCCATGCGATCTGCCATCATCTTCGCCGAAGCCATGGTGTGGCTGCACGTTCCGTATCTCAGAAAAAAGGAGCAACCGCAGTGCCACTGACCGTTCTCACAGGCCACCTCGTACACGTGGTGGTCACTGGTAAACCTCCCGCTGAAGCTGGTGATGACCAGACGGTTTTCGCGAGCGTAGCGGTCTGCCTTTTGCCGTTTCTTACCGATGACGCGCTCGGTCTCCGCGAAGCTCTCGGTGGGCAAACGCAACCCGGCAAAGATTCGGTCCAGTAATTGATCACGATTTTGCTTGGTCACTTCGATCACCAGCGTGTCGGTCCGGCTCCGGATGGTCCGTAACACCGGGTGATCCTGGCGGCCAATGGTTCCCAGGACCGGTTTGGGTGAATCCAGGCAAGCCTGCAGGACTTCAATCAGGCGGTCCGAACCCAACTCCATGAGACCGATCTCGTCGATAACCACCACGTCCTGGCGCTCCAACGCCCGTTTCAAGGCTGGAACGGCCAGGTTCTCCAACGCGTCCAGCTTGACACCGTAGTGGCCGACACGGTGCTCGCTCTCCGACCCGGCCTCCGCCAGCACGGCGTCCGACCCGTTCAGCGAAACCAGGCGAAAACCCTTGCGGGCATCACCCTCTCTGATCTCCTCCGTAAAGAAGCCGCCCGCCCGCTCTCCAAGCCGGCGCACGGCCTTTTTGACCAGCGTTGTCTTCCCTACGCCCGGCGACCCGGTCAGCAAGACGTTCTTGAGCACCGCCCCACCTCCCTTCTCCCAATTCCTCGTGTACGTATGCCACATTATAACACGCCAAGGCCCCACTATAAATTATAGTGTTAAGTTTACATTCATTCCGTGACATGCTATGATTTAAATGGTCAATCAGGGGAAAGGGGGTTGGGCGCATGTCTGCGAATGCTTCCCGTCCTTCCACACGGCAAGATATCCTGGAGTTGTTGAAACGCCGCGGACGCCAAACCGTGGACGAACTGAGTTCCGCCCTGGGCATAACCCCCATGGGCGTGAGGCAGCACCTCGCCGTACTGGAGAAGGACGGTCTGGTGTCAACCGCTTCCGTCCGCCGGGGAATGGGGCGTCCAAGTTACCTATACGCGCTGACCGAGCGGGCCCTGGAACTCTTCCCGCGCAACTATCAGGCGCTTGCCAGCAGCATGCTGGCAGATCTTACCGACAATGAAGGCCCGGAGATCGTCAAAAGGTTGTTTGAGCGGCGAGCCCGCCGACTGGAAAAAGGGTACCTGGAGCGCCTGGATGGAAAGGCGCTGCGGGAGAGGGTGGCCGAACTGGCCCGCATTCTCGAAAGCAACGGCAACATGGCCAGTTGGGCGGAACTCGACCCGGACACCTTTGTGATCCAGGAACACAACTGCGGCATTCTGGGCGTGGCGCGTGAGTTCCCCGAGGCCTGCCGGGAGGAACTAACCCTGTTTGAGCGCGTCTTGCAGGCTGAGGTGGTGCGGGAGCAAACTCAAGCCGGGGGCGGCAATGAGTGCAAGTACCTGATCCGCCGGCGGGGACACTGACCGTGGGCCCCAACTGAACCACGTCGGGGAACCTGCCCTCAAGACAGCATCCGGTGGGCGACGAAAACAAGCCGGCCAGTTTCGGCCGTAGCCGGCCGCCGGCTGAAGCCGTCAAACATCCCGGCCAACTCCAACCGCGAAACCGCGAGCAGGTCGCCGACCGTTCCCGGCTCGTGGGCATACTCGCGGTGCACCTCCCGGAAACGCCGCAGGCTACCCCCCGCCTCGCGGACCGACCCGGTGAGGGTGGCCTGCCAACAGGCTCTGTGCGGCAGGTACCTGTTTTGCCAGCGGAGGGCGAATCCCTCCTTTTCGATTAGGAAGACCGTCCGCCCGCCGATGTCCCGCAGCCGGACGGGGGAATTGAGGTCAAAAACAAATAGACCTCCCGGCTTCAGGTTCGCCGCGACCGCCCGGAAGGTTGTCGCTAGATCCGCCTGAGTGGGCAGGTAGTTCAGGCTGTCATATAAGGAGACGACGGCGTCCACGGGGGCCAGCAGGTTCAGTTGCCTGAAGTCTTGCTCCATCAAGTTCAGCCACAGCTTCGCGGCTATGGCTTTTCGCGCTGCCTGGGCCAGCATTGCCGACGACCCGTCCACACCGACCACCCCGTACCCAAGGCTCGCCAGGCGGAGGGCGATGTTTCCGGTCCCGCACCCGAGATCACAAACGGTCAAGTCCGGCGCGCCGGGCAGTTCCCGCAGCAGGCCGTCGACGTGCGCTACCCACTCGTCGTAGGGGACGTCCTCCATCAGCCGGTCGTAGACCTCAGCCAAAGCTGTATAGGGCTTATCGGCAAGCGCCCCCACCAGTCGCAGGCCTGACCCCCCAGTGCCTATCCAAGGCCGAAAATAGTGGAAAACGGGCCTTCTGTTAACTGGCCCGTTCCACTCCGGCTAGGAGTTCTTGTAATTGTGGCCCTTCCAGGGTCTCCTTTTCGATCAGCATTTCGGCGATCCGATCAAGCTGCTTCCGGTTCTTCTTGATCAGTTCCCTGGCCTTTTCGTAGCAGGCGGTTACGGTCCGACGGACCTCCCGGTCGATTGCCGAGGCTACCTCCTCCGAGTAGTTACGATCCCTCCCCAGGTCTCGGCCAAGAAAAACCTGATCCTGCTTCGTACCGAAGGTCAGGGGACCAAGTTCCTCGCTCATGCCGAACTCCGTGATCATCCGGCGAACGAGCTTGGTGGACTTTTCGATGTCATCCTCCGCTCCGGTGCTGATCTCACCAAAGATCAACTCTTCCGCCGCCCGCCCCCCGAGGGCATGGGCGACGCGGTCCAGAATCTCGGACTTGGTTATCAGGTAGCGGTCCTCCAGCGGCAGGGTGAGCACGTAGCCGAGGGCCCGTCCGCGCGGGATGATGGAAATCTTGTGTACCGGGTCGGTATTGGGCAGGAGCTTGGCAACCAGCGCGTGGCCGGCCTCGTGAAAAGCCACCATCCGTTTTTCCTTTTCGCTGATAACCCGGTTCTTTTTTTCCGGACCCCCTGCCACCACGCGGTCAATGGCGTTCTCCAGATCCGGCATGGTGACCTTCCGTTTGCGTTGACGGGCCGCCAGCAGGGCCGCCTCATTCATCAGGTTGGCCAGGTCGGCGCCGGTAAATCCCGGTGTGCGGCGGGCCAAGACCTCGAGATCGACGTCCCGATCAAGGGGCTTGCCCTTGGCATGGACCTTTAGAATTTCGGTGCGGCCTTTCAGGTCTGGCCGGTCGATGACCACCTGCCGGTCGAAACGCCCGGGGCGAAGCAGGGCTGGGTCCAGCACGTCGGGCCGGTTGGTGGCAGCCATGATGATAATGCCCTCGTTAACCCCGAACCCGTCCATTTCAACCAGCAACTGGTTCAAGGTCTGCTCGCGCTCGTCGTGACCTCCTCCGTAACCGGCGCCGCGCATTCGTCCTACGGCATCGATCTCGTCGATGAAGACGATGCAGGGGGAGTTCTTCTTGGCCTGTTCGAAGAGATCCCTCACCCGGGACGCGCCGACACCCACGAACATCTCCACAAAGTCGGATCCGGAGATGCTGAAGAACGGAACTCCCGCCTCGCCCGCCACCGCCCGGGCCAACAGCGTCTTGCCCGTGCCCGGGGCGCCGTAGAGGAGTACCCCTTTGGGAATCCGGGCGCCAAGTTCCAAATAGCGCTTCGGGTGCTTAAGAAAGTCGACGATCTCCGCCAACTCTTCCTTTACCTCGTCGATCCCGGCGACATCCTCGAAGCTGATACTCTTACGATCGTCGGTATGCAACCTGGCGCGGCTGCGGCCGAACTGCATGACACGGTTCCCCGACCCCTGGGTCTGCTGCATCATGAACAGGAAGGCACCGATGACCAGGACCACCGGCAGGAAGCTGGTTACCAACTGGCTCCACCAAGGGGGTTGGGGCTCGGGTTTAAAATCGACATTGACGTTCTTTTGCAGCAGCAGAGAAGTGAGGGCCTGGTCGCCCTTTAGCTTGTTGCTGGCGAAAGTCTGGCCGTTGGTGTACTTTCCTTCGATCCGCTGATCACCGATGATAACAACTTCTTGTACCTTGCCGTTTTGCACCTGTTCCAGAAACTGGGAGTATGTGATCTCCTGCTTGGCCTTCGTCTGGTCAGAAATCCAGGAAGCTACCGACACTGCCAGCAGAATCATAACCACGTAGAAAGCCAAGTTGCGAAAGAATCTGTTCAAGCGGTGCCTCCCTCCTTCCGGCACAACTGGCCAGGCGAGCCTGCACGCGAAACGGCGTGTCTACACTGACCCACTGAGTATACCATACTTTGACCTTTGAAACAATGAACCGGTCCCTCACGCCTCCGCATCGCCTTCCGGTTCAAGGCCCAAGGCAAGCACCAGCCGAGTCTGTTCCGTCACCGGGTAGAGCCGGCTTTGGCGCACGCCAGCCACCCAGAGCACGTCCGCACCGGCCACCACCAGGGGGACCAGATCTCGCTTGAACCGGCTGATCTTCGCGTCGACCAGCAAGTCCTGAACCTTGCGGCTCCCGCTGCTCAAACCCTCCGGCTCCAGCCGGTCACCGGGCCGTCGGGTCCGAACTCTCAGCGGTCCCCCGGACTGCCGGAGCAGGTCGTAGTCGAACACGGCCCTCTCAGGCGCCGCGGACCACGTTGAGTCGCTTGCGGCCGGCAGTAACTCGGCCACCACCGCCAGGCCCGACCCGGGAAGCCCAGCCCGCCCAGGAACGGCCAGCGAAACCTCGGGGGGGAAGACCACCGCGCCCCGCACGGCCAGGATTAGCTTATCGTATGCCCTTCGGGCCACCACGCCACCCGGCAGGTCGAGGGACGCCGACCCTTCACTGATACTCACCAGGTCCAGCACGGCTTCGACGTGGGACTGGTCCAGAGCAGCGCCCGGCGCTACGCGCTCGTGGGCCAGCCTCAGAACACGCGTCAATAAGGCGGGCGGCAGGTCTGCCGCCCGGCGCCGATCCAGCGTCACCGCCGGCCCGGGTTCCCGGGACGCGGGCTCGGACAGGTCCGTCAGGGCGACGGCCGCCTCCGCCTGCAGGTGCTCGGCGTCCCACCGCATCTGGCGGGCCAACCCCGCCAGATGGGCGGACAACCGCCGATTGTAACGGCCCTCCAGCAGGGGGATCAACTCCATGCGGACGCGGTTTCGCAGGTACTTGGGGTTACGGTTGGACGAGTCTCGCCGGAACGGCAGTTGGTGCCGCTCAAGGTAGGTCTGCAGCTCCCTCCGGGAAACTTCCAGCAGGGGGCGGATCAAGACGATCGCGCTGCCGGTTGAAATTCTTCGCTCCGGGGCCATCCCGGCCAACCCGTCGGCCCCCGCACCCCGCAAGAACCGCATTAGTACCGTCTCCGCCTGATCGTCCAGGTGATGCCCTACGGCGATCCGCGAAGCCCCCTTCCGCACAGCCACTTCCTCCAGGAAGCGGTAGCGCGCCGCGCGGGCGGCCGCTTGCAAGGAACCGCGGCGGGAACCCGCGTAAAGGTTCACCTGGCCGATCGTAACATCAAGGCCGAGGGATTCACCCAAGGCTTGCACAAAGTGGGCGTCTTCCTCGGCCTCTTCGCCGCGGAGGCAGTGATTGAGGTGCGCAACATTCAGCCTGACCCCGAATTCAGGGGCCAACCGGTGCAGGAGGTGAAGCAAGGCCACGGAATCAGGTCCGCCGGAGACGGCAACCAACACCCCTTCGCCATGGTTCAGCATCCGGCGGTCGGTGATCATCTGCCTGGTACGGACTAGCACGCGGTCCTCGGGCATGGTCCAGCATCGCCCCCGTGCAAGCACCTTTCGACAGGGCGTGGCCGGAGTCCTTCGGGCCGGCGGCCATGACTCACCAGGTGAGAAGCAGCAGGGTCACCACGAAGGTCGCCAGCGCGCCCAGCGCGAGGGAGTTTACCCAGAGGTCGAAGGCCGGCCCGCCCTCAACTCTGGCCACCCTTGCCGTCGGGGGAGCGGGGCGCTCCGCGCCCCCCGCCGGGGACAGTTCGGTACCCTCAGGTAACACCTCCGCTGCCGAATCAGGGCCACTGCTCCCCTGCTGCAGGGTCTCCGCCCACTGACCCAGCGGCCACCAGTTGCCGGCCGGCAAGTCGGCCCCGCGGAGGCCGCGGGTCCGCTCCCCTCCACCGGCCGGCTGACCGTCGGTGATCACCAACGCCTGTAGGAGAATCACGTCGCGTTGCTTATTCTGCCCCACTTGCCGCACCCCCAAGCCAAGTCACTTCTGCCTTTCCCATCGCGCCACGGCCCAGCCAACCGGACCGATGCGCGCCTTTCGGCCCTCCCTGGCGCTCTGCAAAGACAGAACGATGATCGTGACGTCGTCCGACACCCCCTGCTGGCTCCCGTCGAGGGCCTTAACCAGCAAAGCTCCCGAAATTACCTGCGGTTCAAAGTCGGTGAGGCCGGCCAGGAACCCGGCCACCCAGGCCTCGCCCTCCGTGGGATCGCGTTGCCGCTGAAAAAGTCCGTCGCTGGCCAACACCAGGACGTCCTGGG
>JAJYMS010000106.1 GCA_021786825.1 Bacillota bacterium
GCGCTTTTGCCCGCGAACCTGGGGTCGTTAGTTGCCTTTGCCCACGAACTTGAGGGTCTTGGCGAAGAAATCCTGATCCTTGACCAGTTCGGCGAACTTGGGATAGAGAGTCTTGGCCAGGTCCGCAAAGGCCTTCTGCTGCTCGGGGGTTAGAGTGTTAACCTGCATTTGCTTCCCTTTCAGGAAGTCGATCGCCTTGCCGTCCTGCTCGTTGTCGTAGTTGACCTTCCAGGCCTGGGTTTCGGCGGCCGCCTCGGTCAGGACCTGCTGGACGTCCCTGGGCAGGCCTGCGAACTTCTTGGCGTTGATCCCCAGGACCCAGGCGTCGGCCATGTGGTTGGAGATGGTCAGGTACTTCTGGACCTCGTAAAACTTGGCACTCATCGGGACGTCGATTGGGTTCTCCTGTCCGTCAATGGTCTTTAGCTGGAGGGCGTTGTAGACCTCGCCGAAGGCCATCGGAACGGGAGCGGCCCCAGCGGCTTTAAAGAATTCGACCCACAAGGGATTATTGGGCACGCGGAAGCGCAAACCCTTCAGGTCCTGGGGGCCGGTGATCGGTTTCTTGGAGTTGGTCATCTGGCGGAAGGAGCGGGTCCAGAGCCCCAGGCCCTTGATACCGAGCCGGTCCACGCTGCCCAGCAGGGTAGTGCCCGGGTCTTTGTTCAAGTACTCGAGAAGCTGGTCCG
Source organism: Bacillota bacterium (assembly GCA_021786825.1). Taxonomy (GTDB): domain Bacteria; phylum Bacillota; class Sulfobacillia; order JAMDAP01; family JAJYMS01; genus JAJYMS01. The sequence continues at coordinate 690 of JAJYMS010000106.1, forward strand.
TGCTATCATACAAATAGGGGATGCTGATGGCCGTAAACCGGGGTTCAAAATTGGCGTAAAGGGAGGTGGAAAGCAGCAACATGTCGAGCGAACCGGCGCCGAGCTGCTTCACCGCCGCCGACGGGTCGCCGCCATAGAGGCTCCCGTTCGGATAAACCTTGACCTCGACCGCCCCCTTGCTCTTCTCGCCGACGATCTTGGCGTACTGCTGAGCCGCCGCGGTAATCGAAGAGCTGTCGGGATCTGGGGTGGACAGGTTCAGGGTGACTTTCTGAGCGGGCCTCTCCTCGGGCTTCTTGTCGCCCTTGTTGGGTGTGGCAGCGGAGCTGCAGCCGGCGATCAGACTGGCGGCCAGGACGGTCCCAACGATCCGCTTCCAGTGCATCTTGGCATTTCCCCTTTCAGCTTTCTTGATGCAATTCGGTCAGTGCTGAAAGATATTCGCGCATGATCGACCGATTCCTTCTTCAAACGATCAACTTCCGGCACAATCACGCATTCTAGTTCAGGCGAAGTCGCCGAGAACCGGCTGACCTACGAGAGGCCAACAATTCTGCCGCCGAACTGCCGTGCGGCAGGCGTTGTCAGGCTGTTGGGCGAATCATCTCAATCGAGACACGACGAGGCGGAGAACCGCCTGCGCGCGAAAAAGGTTGATGGCGCTGACGATGGGAGGCGCCCCTGACGTTCCCAAGGGGGAGGTAGTATAAGTGCTGGGGTTGGAAGAGTACCACTGCCCGACTGACTTGCCGACCGCTTTAGAGTTGCTGCAGCGGCCCGGCATCGTCACCCGACCGCTCGCCGGCGGGACCGAACTCGTTGCCACCGCCGACGAATCGATCCAGGCGGTGGTCGACCTGCGCCGCCTGGGTCTCGACGGCGTTTCGGTCGACGGCGGTTGGCTGCGTCTGGGCGCCATGCATTCCCTCGAGGAGCTAGCGACCGGCAACCACGGAATTGAATTGCTGGCAACCGCCGCGCGCTTGACGGCGGCCCGGACCGTCCGCCACGCGGCTACGGTTGGCGGGGTGCTGGCAGGCAGGCGGGCGGGTGGCGACCTCACGGTGGCCTTGCTGGCCCTCGGAGCCCGGATCACCGTGCAGCGGGAAAGCCCGCGCACCATTGACCTGGCCGAATTCCTGCCGCACCGCGAGGAGGTCCTGGCCGGGGGGTTGATCACCGAGATTGCCATTGCGGTTCTTCCTGCCGGGTCCCGGATGAGTTGGCAGAGAGTAGCCCGGACTCCGCGGGACCGGTCCATCGTGAGTTGCGCGGTGGTGGCCGCGTCCGATCAGGTGCGCGTCGCGCTGGAGGGCGTGGCGCCCTTGCCGGTGCGCCTGGACGAAGTCGAAAGGCTGGTGCGGGAGGAAGCCGGCGCCGGCGGCGCCGTGCCTGAGGCCGTCGCGGCCAGGGCGGAGGCGGCCACGCGCGCGGCTTTGACTCCCCCCGGCGACCTCCGCGGTTCCAGCGAGTATCGCCGGCACGTGGCCGGGGTGCTCGTCCGCCGCGCGCTGCTCGAGGTATTCAGCCAGGGGGGTGGCGCGCGGTGAAGATCCAACTGCGTATCAACGGGCGACGGTGCGAGTGGGATGTATCGCCCAGGGAAGTTCTGCTGGACGCCCTGCGGCGCCACGGCTACCTGAGCGTCAAGCGCGGCTGCCAGACGGGCGAGTGCGGTACCTGCAACGCGCTGGTCGACGGCCGGCTTCGTCCGACCTGCGTGATGCTGGCCGCGCAGGCCGAGGGCCGGGAAATCTTCACGGTGGAAGGCCTTGCGGGTGACGGGCGGAATCGCGGGGAGGGACTTCACCCCATCCAGGAGGCGTTCCTGGACGCCGGGGCGGTGCAGTGCGGCTTTTGCGCGCCGGCGATGCTCCTGGCCGCCAAGGGCCTGCTGGACAGCAATCCCAACCCCTCCGAACCCGAGGTGCGGGAGGCCCTGGAGGGTGTGATCTGCCGCTGTACCGGTTACGTCAAGACGGTGCGGGCGGTCCTGCTGGCAGCCGCGCGGATGCGGGGGGAAACCGCGGAACCGCCCGCTCCCGAGGCGTCCCCGGGCCTGCCTCCGTTGCGGGTCGTCGGCACGTCCGTGCGCAAGCTGGACGGCCCCCGGCTGGTCCAGGGCCGGCCCTCCTTCACGGCGGACCTGGCGGTGCCCGGGACGCTTCACGGCCGCCTGCTGCCGTCCCCGCACGCCCATGCCATCATCAAGCGGATCGACGCCTCCAAGGCGCGGGCCCTGCCGGGGGTGCGGGCGGTTTTGACCCATCAGGACTTGCCCCGCGTCACTTACACCAGTGCCGGGCAGTCCTGGCCGGAGCCGTCCCCCCACGACATGCGCAGTCTGGACCGCAAGGTGCGCTACGTCGGCGACCGGGTGGCGGCCGTGGCCGCCGATTCGCCGGCCATCGCCGTGGCTGCCCTGCGGCTGATCGAGGTCGATTACGAGGTGCTTCCCGCGGTCCTGGACCCGCGCCAGGCGATGGCTCCGGGCGCCCCGGTGATCCACGACGAGCCGGACGCCGAGGGCTTCATCGGCCACGACTTCGCCCGCAACCGCGCCGCGCGCCTGGAGACCCGGGTGGGCGACGTGGAAAAGGGCTTTGCCGAGGCGGACCTGGTCATCGAGCGAACCTACGAGGTCCCCAAGGTGCAGCACGTCTCCCTCGAACCCCACGTCTGCCAGACCTACCTGGACGAGGACGGCCGCCTGGTCGTCCGGTCCAGCACGCAGGTGCCCTTTCACGTCCGCCGCATCATCGCTCCCCTGCTGGGGTTGCCGGTGAAGCGGATCAGGGTGGTGAAACCGCGCATCGGCGGAGGTTTCGGTGGCAAGCAGGAGATGCTGATCGAGGACCTCTGCGCCCACCTGACCCTGGCGACGGGGCTGCCGGTCCTGATGGAGTACACGCGGGAAGAGGAGTTCACCTCGGCCCGCTCCCGCCACTCCCAGATCCTGACCCTGAAGACCGGGGTCAAGCGCGACGGCACGGTGGTGGCCAACGAACTGCGGGTGCTGGCCAACACCGGGGCGTACGGGGGCCACGCCTTCACGGTCCAATCGAACACCGGCGCCAAGGTTCTGCCCCTTTACCGGGCCCCTCACGTCCACTACGTGTGCGACGTCGTCTACACCAACCTGCCGCCGGCCGGGGCGATGCGGGGCTACGGGACCCCCCAGGGGGTCTTCGCCCTGGAGAGCCAGATGGACGAAATCGCGCGGGAACTGAAAATGGATCCCCTGGACCTGCGGGCCAAGAACTGGATCCGGGTGGGCGACGCAAATCCCCTTACCAGGACGATGAATGAGGGCCAGGAAGGGTTCACCCAGGTCATCCACTCCTGCGGTCTGGCCGAGGGTGTTGAACGGGGCAAGGCGGCCATCGGTTGGGAGGAGAAGCGGAGGCTTTACGGCGCTGAAGGCACCGCCGGTGAAGGCGCCGGGTCGGGGCCACGGCGGCGCGGCGTGGGAGCGGCCGTCGCCATGCAGGGCAGCGGCCTTCCCAACATCGACATGGGGGGCGCCTTCATAAAGATCAACGACGACGGGTCCTTCAACCTGCTGGTGGGGGCCACCGACCTCGGCACCGGGGCCGACACGGTGTTGGCGCAAATAGCGGCGGAGGTGCTCGGGTGCCGGTCCGGGGACATCGTCGTCTACGCCTCGGACACCGACCTCACCCCCTTTGACGTGGGGGCTTACGCGTCGAGCACCACCTATATCTCCGGGACGGCGGTGCGCAACGCGGCCGAGGCCGCGGCCGTCCAGATCCGCGAGGTGGCCGGGCGGATCCTGGAGGCCGATCCGGCGGGGCTGGTCCTGCGGGACCGGCGGGTCCTGGCCCCGGACGGGCGCAGTGTTCCGCTGGAGCAGGTCGCCCTGCACGCCCTTTACCGCCGGCCCCAGCAGCAGATCATGGGGGCCGCGTCGGGTCCCAGCCCCAATTCCCCGCCCCCCTTTGCCGTGCACTTCGCCGAAGTGGAAGTTGATACGGAAACCGGCGAGGTGCGCGTGCTGCAGATGGTTTCGGCCCTTGATCCGGGGCGGGCGATCAACCCCCGGCTGGCCGAGGGCCAGGTCGAAGGGGCGACGGCGATGGCTCTGGGGTACGCAACCTCCGAGGAAATGGTCTGGGACGAGCACGGGCGGATGCTCACCCGCGACCTGTCGGACTACAAGGTTTACGAGGCGGTGGAGATGCCCCGGCTGAAGACCATTCTCGTACAGACCGAGGACCCCTTCGGACCCTTCGGAGCCAAGGCGGCGGCCGAGGTTCCCATCAACCCGGTGGCCCCCGCCATCGCCAACGCCGTGGCCCACGCGACCGGGGTCCGGGTGCCGGTCATCCCGTTGACCCCCGAGCGGGTGCTGCGGGCGTTGCAGGAGGCTGAAAAGCGGGGCGGCAGGTGAAGGGGGAGGCACAGGTGGCGAACGTCGCGATCGACCTGCTGGGCATGCACTTTCGCAACCCGGTGATTCCCGCCGCCGGGCCCAACGTGGGGACCGCCGAACACCTTCGGCGGGCGGCGGAGGGGGGGGCGGGCGGCCTGCTGGCCAAGACGATCTGCGTACGGCCTGCCCAGGTGCCGCGGCCCAACATGTACCGGTATGGCACCACCGGCATGCTCAACGCCGAGTTGTGGAGCGAACTGCCACCGGAGGATTGGCTGGAACGGGAATACCCGGCCGCCCTGGCGGCAGCCCGCCGGCACGGCCTGCCCCTCATCGCCAGCATCGGTTACACGCCGGATGAGCTTCGCCGCCTCGGCCCCCGGGTTGAGGCGGCGGGGGTGGACGCCATCGAGTTCAGCGTTCACTACCTGGACCCGTCCCAACTGCTGGACACCGCCCGGGCGCTGCGCGAGTCGGTGAGCGTCCCGATCATTGCCAAATTCAGCCCCCACGCCGGCGACCTGGGAGAACTCGCCCGGGCCATCGAGCCCCACGTCGACGCCTTTTGCTGCATCAACAGCTTCGGTCCGGTCCTGTCCATCGACGTGGAGCGGATTGAGCCCGTGCTGGGAAGCGAGTTGGGCTACGGCTGGATCTCCGGCAGCCCCTTGAAACCCCTGGCGTTGCGCTCGGTCTTCGAGGTGGCGCGGGCCACCGCCAGGCCGGTGATCGGCGTCGGCGGGATCACCTCCGGGCGGGACGTCATCGAATTCTTTATGGCCGGCGCCTCGCTGGTCGGCGTTTGCACCGCCGCCATTCTCCGCGGGCCGGGGGTATACGGCCGGATTGCCCAGGAAGCCGGGCGGTGGCTTGACCACCATGGGTACCGCGACATAAGCGAGGTGCAGGGTCTGTACGTCCGAAAGTTCGGACGGGGGCGGCAGGTGGTCACGGAGAAGGTCAGATCCGCCCGGGTGCTGGCCGAGCGATGCAACGGCTGCACCGCTTGCGAGACCGTCTGCCATTACGACGCCATCCGGGCGCCTCGCCGGGAGGTGGCCCAAATCGCCGAAGACCGCTGTACCCAATGCGGGCTGTGTCTCTGGGTCTGCCCGCCCGGTGCCCTGACGTGGTGAAGACCTTGGTGGGTCCCGGCCTGGTGGTGCCCATGGACGGCGCTGGATCGATGATCCCCGGCGGCGGGGTGCTGGTGGAGGGCCCCCGGATCGCGTCCGTAGGTTCCCACCGCCAGCTTGCCGCTGATCATCCGGAGGCCGCCTGGCTCAACGCGCGGGGGATGTTGATCACCCCCGGATTGATCAACGCCCACGACCACCTGTACAGCACCTTCGCCCGCGGCATCGCCCTGCGCGACCCGCCTCCCCTGAACTTCCTCCAGGTACTGGAGCGGCTCTGGTGGCGGTTGGACAAGGCGCTGACCCTGGAGGCGGTCTACTACAGCGCCCTCGTGGGCGCCCTGGACGCCTTGAAGGCCGGCGTCACCACCGTAATCGATCACCACTCGAGCCCCAACGCCATTTCGGGGAGCCTGGACCGGATCGCCGCGGCGTTGCGCGAGGTTGGCCTGCGGGGATGCCTGTCCTACGAAGTCTCCGACCGCGACGGCCCCGAGCGAGCCTTCGAAGGCATCGAGGAGAACCGCCGCTTTGCCGCCGCTGCCGCGGAGGACGACCTGCGGCGCGCCCAATTCGGGTTGCACGCGTCCTTCACCCTTTTGGATGAGACCTTGCGGGCGGCCCGGGAGGCCGAGCGGGAGAGCGGGGCCGGGTTCCATCTGCACTGCGCCGAAGGCCCGGAGGACCAGGCTGACGCCGTGAAACGGTACGGACTGCGGGTGGTGCAGAGGCTCCGGCAGCACGGCCTCACCGGCCCGCGGACGCTGCTGGCCCATGGCGTTCACCTTGACGAGCAGGAAATCAGGCTGCTGGCCGAGACGGGCACGTTCGTCAGCCATCAGCCTCACTCCAACATGGCCAACGCCGTCGGTTGGTCCAGGCCCCTCCAACTGCGGGAGCGCGGTGTGCGCCTGGCCCTGGGGACGGATGGGTACACGCAGGACCTGCTGGAGACCCTGCGTGTTGCCACCCTCCTGCACAGCCACCAGACCGGCCTTCCCGGGGCGGGCGGCGCCGAGTTCAGCCAGGTGCTGTGGGAAGGAAACAGCCGGCTGGTAAGCGAAATCTTCCGCCGACCCATTGGGACCCTATCCCCCGGCGCGGCAGCGGACCTCGTGCTTTGGGACTACCACCCGCCCACCCCGCTGGAGGACCGGAATTTCCCCGGCCATCTGCACTTCGGGCTGCACCGTGGCCTGGCGCATACTGTGATGGTGGCCGGCCAGGTGGTGCTCACCCGGGGCCGGACTCGGCTGGACGAACCTCTGGCCGCGAGGGAAGCCCGGCGAGTGGCCCGGGCGGTGTGGGAAAGGTTTTGAGCCGCGGCGTCAACTTGCGGGGCCGCCCCCTCCTGGGCGGGCGGCCTTTTGGCGTGCGCGGAAGCGTCGGACCTTCAGCAGGTTGCCGCAGGTGTCCTCGCACCAGCGCCGGGTCCGGTTCCTGCTCTCATCGTAGTAGACCCACCGGCAATCAGGATTGTCGCAGACCTTGATTCGCCTGGGATCCCCGTCAACCAGCAGTTGGGCGAAGGACATGGCGAGCTCCGCCCGGACCCAACTCCAGTCCTCCGCCGGCGGCACCAGTTCGAACCGGTACCCGTGCTTGGTGGGCGCCAGGTGGTGGCGGGGCACCCAGGTGGCGATCACCTTGTTCAGTTCGGCCAGATCAGCCGTGGACATCTGGCGACCGGCGGCCAGGGTGTCCACAGCGCGCCGTAACAAGGTGCGCAAGGCAACCAGGGCATCACGCGCGGCTGGATCGGGACGGCCCTCCACGGCGAGACCCCACCGGGCCGAAAAGGCCTTGAGCCACTCGGGCTTGTCCAGGTGATCCTCGGTTAGGCCGCTGCCCCTCCAGTCGTGCCAGTCGCTGTTCAGAAAGTCCAGGCAAGCGTAGGTCAAGTCAGCCACCCCCAAGACCAGTGTACCATTTCTTGCGTGACGGCCGCCCCCCGGAGTGGTATTGTAGGCAGTGGTAATACCTGTACAGGAGAACGAGGGTTACACCTGGGGTGGGGCCAGGAAAAGGGGGGGCGCGCGAGTGAACGGGTCCTTGCGGGAATGGGCGGCTGAGCGCGGCTACCGCGTCGGGTGGGGCGAGGTGTCATTATTGGAGGAGATTCGCCCCGAAATCGACACCCGCTTTGCGGCGGGCGAGTTGGATCAGCAAGTTTTTGAGCGGTACCTGGGGAAGTTTCGATACCTTGAGGACGTCGCTTGGCCCCGGGTCAGAACGGTCGGCGTCGTTGCCGTGCCCCGTCCCGCCCACCTGGTGACTTTCCGGCTGGAGAAGGGCTCGCTCGAGGCTCTCGTTCCGCCCACGTACGTGAGATACGTGGAAACGGGTGCCCGAGTCCGCGACGAACTGGCCTCGGCGATCTCCGGGACGGGGTGGGGGGTGGCTCCCTTGTACGCGCCCCTGAAGCTCCTGGCGGCGAGGCTTGGTCTGGCTACCTACGGGCGCAACAACATCACCTATGTAGAGGGGCTGGGGAGCTACCACCAACTCGTGGGGTTCGCCAGTGATGGGGATTTCGGACCGCAGCCCGGGTTGGAGGCGCCCGGGTGCGACGCTACGGAGGCGGCGCTCCTGCCGAGGTGCCGGAACTGCTCGGCGTGTCGCCAAGCCTGTCCCACCGGCGCGATTGGGAAAGACAGGTTCCTCTTACACGCGCAACGCTGCCTGACGCTGTGGACCGAGGGCCAGGATCCCTGGCCCGACTGGCTTTCTCCGTCGGTCCACCATTGCCTCGTCGGATGCCTTGCCTGCCAGAAGGCATGCCCGGAAAACGCGGGGCGCCTGAGACTCGAACCCGTGGCGGAGGGCTTCACCGCCGAGGAGAGCGCGGCGATTCTGGCCCACGGCGAAGCACGGGTTGAGGACGCCTGGGCCGGGATACCGGCTAAGCTGGCGTCCATCGGTCTGTCCGGCTATGACTCGGAAATAGGGCGCAACCTGCGCGCCCTGGTGGCGAACCGGCAGGGGTCCCGGTCGCGTGGGAGCGGCCCAGGTTGAGCTTGGCGGCGTCCGCCAGGCGGGCCACCGGGTCACCCTTATCGACTTTCTGGCCTTCCTCGACGAGCACGTCGGTGACCTTTCCCGCGATTTCCGCCGCCACGGAGACTTCGGTCGCCGCGGTGGTGCCGGAAGTGGTCAGGGGCTCGGCCGCGCCGTTGCCGCATCCGGTCAGCAGGGCAACCAGGATCAAGCCGGCGGCTGGACAAGGCGTCAAAGGCCTTGCGCTCTTCCCTCCGCGATGTTTCTTCCACGGGAGTTACTTAAACAGTCCGCTTGCGCCGACGCGCCGGACGGCCTCGCGCATCAGCTTGAGATCCTGCACCAGGGCAATGCGGACGTAGCCTTCGCCGAGCTCCCCGAAACCAACTCCCGGCACGACGGTAACTCCGGTCCGCTCCACCAACCGCAGGGCGAAATCGTAGGACTTCCAGCCGGGGGGCAGGGGGGCCCATACGAACATGGTCGCCCTGGGGGCCGGCACTTTCCAACCCAGGCCGTTCAAGCCCTCTACCAGGGCGTCCCGCCGCCGCTGGTAGGTGCGGGCCAGCTCCACCACCGGTCCCTGGGGTCCCGTGAGGGCGGCGATGGCGGCCTCCTGGATGGGGCGGAAGATGCCGTAGTCAAGGTGGGACTTGACCTCCGCCAGGGCGGCGATGACCCGCTCGTTGCCCAGCGCGTACCCCACCCGGCAGCCGGCCAGGTTGAAAGTCTTGGAGAGGGAGTTGAACTCGATGCCGACTTCCAGGGCGCCGGGGACCTGCAGGAAGCTCGGGGGCCGGTAGCCATCAAAGGCGAGTTCGGAGTAAGCGGCGTCGTGGCAGACGATAACCCCGTGCCGTTCGGCCAGCTCGACGACCCGCCCGAAGAAGGCCAGGTCGGCGGTGGCGGAGAGCGGGTTGGAAGGGTAGTTGAGCAACAGCACCCGGGCTCTTTCCCAGACCTGCGGCGGGACGGCGTCCAGGTCGGGCAGGAAGTCGTTCTCCGCCCGCAAGGGGAGAGGATACAGCTCCATCCCCGCCAGGACCGGGCCGGCGGTATAGATAGGATAGCCGGGGTCCGGCACCAGCACCAGGTCACCGGGGTTGCAGACGGCCAGGCAGACATGCGCCAGCCCATCCTGGGACCCCATCACCCCGACCACTTGCTCCTGGGAGGCGACCTTAACGCCGAAGCGCCGCTCGTACCAGCCGGCCACCGCCTCCCGGAACTCCGGCAGGTCCGCCATCGGGTAGCCGTAGTTGCCCGGGTTGTCCAGCGCCTCGTGCAAGCGTTCGACGATGTGGGGCGCGGGGGGAAGGTCGGGGCTTCCCACGCTCAGGTTGATCACCTGCTGTCCGCGGGCGACCGCCGCCCGCCGGGCCCGTTCCATGTCGCTGAAGACGGAGCTGGAGAGTCGCTGGAGTCCCCGGGAACGGCAGCCGGTCAACGTCGCCATGATAACCTCCGCGTGCAAGCCAGCCAGGATTCTTCGAGTATGGTTCGAGTCAGGCCAGGAATTTCCCTCCCCTTTGTCAAAAATACCTCCAGTACTCTAACGGGGTGTGCATGAGCAAGGTCAAGTTGTCGCCAAGACTGCGGGCGCTCGCCGAACGGCTGCCGGCGGGGCGGGTGCTGGCCGACGTCGGCACCGATCACGCCTACCTGCCGATTTACGCCGTCGGGGAGGGAATCGCTCCCCGGGCGATCGCCACCGATTTGCGCCCCGGCCCCGCGGCCGCCGCCCGCGAACAGGTCCAGTTGGCTGGCCTGTCCGGGCGGATCGAGGTCCGCGTCGGGGACGGGCTGGAGGTGTTGCGCCCCGGAGAAGCCGAGGTCGCGGCCGTGGCGGGCCTCGGCGGGACCACCATCGCCGGGATCCTCGCCCGGGGGATGGACCGCGCGCGCGCTTGCGAACGGTTGCTGCTGCAGCCGATGAACGCCGCCGGGGCGCTGCGGGGGTACCTGCTGGAGGCCGGTTTTGCGCTGGTGGACGACGTCCTGGTGGAAGAGGGCGGACGCATCTACCCGGTGCTGGCGGCCGAACCGCGGACCGCCGCGACAGCGGACCCGTCCGTGCAGTCGACCCCGGCGGCATTTCTCCAGGCGGCGACCCGGCCTGCGCCGGCCGGATGGGGTTTCCCGCCCGGCACACCCCGGGATCTCGCCCTGGAGGTCGGGCCCTTGCCGTGGTCGAGGCGCGATCCGCTGCTGCTGTCTTACTGGGAGGCAGAGGTGGCGGAGTGCCGTCGGCTGCTGGGGTCGGTCGCCAAATCCTCCGCCCCGGCGGCCGCGGCGCGGCGGGCCTGGTTCCAACGGCGGCTGGAGGGATTGGAGGCGATGCGGCGATGCTGGCCAAGGTAGCCCAGGTGATGGAGATCATCGAGGCGCTGGCCCCCCGGAGCCTGGCCGAGGAGTGGGACAACCCCGGCCTGCAAGTCGGCGACCCGGCGGCCGAGGCCACAAGCGTTCTGGTGGCCCTCGATTTGACCGACGCGGTCCTGGAGGAGGCGGCCGCGGTCGGGGCCAAGCTCGTGGTCTGCCATCATCCGGCCATCCTCAAACCGCTCCCGGGCATCCGCCTGGATCTCCCCGTCGGCCGTCGGCTGGCGCGGGCCCTCGCGGCCGGGATCGCGGTATACGCGGCGCACACCAACCTGGACGCGGCGCCGGGAGGGCTCAACGACATCCTGGCCCGGAAGCTGGGGCTGGAGGACCTCCGGATCCTGCGGCCGACCCGCGAGGAGAAGCTCTTCAAGCTGGTTGTGTTCGTGCCGCGAGGCCACGAGGACGCGGTGCGCGACGCCCTGGCGGGCGCCGGTGCCGGCTGGATCGGCAACTACAGCCACTGCACCTTTCAGGCGGCGGGGACGGGCACCTTCAAACCCGGCGAAGGGACCCACCCCTTCCTGGGCCGGCAAGGGGAGGTCGAACGGGCCGACGAATACCGTCTGGAGACCATCGTGCCGGAGCCGCTCCTGCGCGCCAGCCTCCGGGCGATGATCAAGGCCCATCCCTACGAGGAGGTGGCCTACGACGTCTACCCGCTGGCCAACCAGGGCCGGGAGTCCGGCCTGGGCCGCGTGGGGCGGCTGAAAGAGGCCGTGTCCCTCGCCGGGCTGGCCGCCCGGGTCAAGGAACGCTTGGGGCTGGCGGCGGTCCGCGCGGTGGGCGAACCGTCCCGGGTCGTTCACCAAGCCGCCGTGTGCGGGGGAAGCGGGGGCTCGCTGGTGGGCGTGGCGGCCTTCGCCGGCGCCGACGTGCTGATCACGGGAGACGTCCGGTACCACGACGCCCTGGAGGCCCTGGAGCGCGGCCTGGGGGTGATTGACGCCGGCCACTTCGGCACGGAGGCGGCGGCGCTGGACGAGCTTTGCGGCTACCTCAACGACCGGCTGGCGGCAGTACCGTGCGAAACCAGGGCGGCGGTTTCCCGGGCCGAGACCGACCCGTTCCGGGAGGGCTGAGCAAAGATGGAGAATCCGGAGCTGATCATCTACACCGACGGAGCGTCCCGGGGCAATCCCGGGGAGGCCGGCATCGGCGTCGTCGTCGTCACCGCCGCCGGCGAGCCGGTGGCCGAGATAGCTGATTACCTTGGCCGGGCGACCAACAACGTGGCTGAATACACGGCCCTGCAGGTGGCCCTGGAAAAGGCGCGGGAACTGGGCGCCCGGCGGATCGAGATTCGTTCGGACAGCGAGCTGATGGTCCGCCAGTTGAACGGCCAGTACAAGGTCAAGAACGAGGGATTGCTGCCGCTGTTCCGGGCAGTGGCGGCGATGCTGCGGCGCTTCGAACAGGCGACGGTGCGCCATATTCCCCGGGAGCAGAACCGGCGGGCGGACGCCCTGGCCAACCAGGGGATCGACGAAAAGCTGACCAATCGTTGACCCGGGCTTGGGGTTGCTCTGTTGCGTGCGAGCCGCCGGTGAACCCGCGGGTCTCCCGCTAGTCCCGGCGGTCCGAACCCAAAAAAGCGGATTGCGGAGCTTGGCCGCAATCCGGAACGGATGACTTTGAGCAGACCTGTAAGCCGAGTTCTGTCGTGGATGGTCATCTATCTGGGATGCCCGTCGCCGGGCACCTCAAGCGACCTAACCCGGGAAGTTCGGCGGGCCGCCTCATTCTTCCCCTATTTGGTCTTTCTCCGGGTGGGGTTTGCCTAGCCGGCCAGTCGCCTGACCGCTGGTGGTCTCTTACACCACCGTTGCACCCTTACCTCTCCTCGGTTTGCCGGCTTTGCGCCGGAGGGCCCAAACCTCCCGCGTCCGACCGGCACCTGTGGAAAGGCGGTTTCTTTCTGTGGCACTTTCCTTGGAGTTGCCTCCACTGGGCGTTACCCAGCACCCTGCCCTGCGGAGCTCGGACTTTCCTCAGACACGGCGTCGCCGCTCATGTGTCCGCGACCATCTGGCCTACTCAAAACAATGATTTTAAATTTTTCGCTGGTCAAAGCTTAGCATCGCCGCACCGAAAAGTCAAAGGCGCCGATGCCCATGATTTCCAGCGCCGGCGAATCTGGAGGGGGGCCGCGCCGTCATTCGGTGATGATACAGAGTGTCTGCAGGAAAACCGGTGCCGGTGGCGAAGGGGGTCAAAATGCCAGAGAGGGAGGAAGCGACCTTGGGCCATGGCATGAACGGCAAGTACCTGCGCGTTGATCTTGGGGCGCAAACCGTCACTGAGCAGGAACTTTCCTGGCCGCTGGTGGAACGGTTCCTGGCCGGCAACGGCCTGGGCACCGAACTCTGGTTGCAGGAATCGCGCCTGGACGTCGATCCTCTGGGCCCGGAGAACGCCCTCGTGATCATGGGTGGGTTGCTCTGTGGCACGCCGGTGTTGACGGCCAGCCGGGCGTCGGTCTGCGCCAAGTCCCCTTTGACGCAGTTGTTCTCGGAATCCACCGTCGGTGGGCACTTCCCGACGATGCTCAAGGCGACCGGTTACGACGGGCTGGTCCTGGTCGGCCAGGCCGCGAGCCCGGTGTACCTGTGGTTGGACGAGTCGGGCGCCTCGCTTCGCCCGGCGGGCGACCTCTGGGGCCTGGATACCTACGCCACCGCCCAGACCCTGCAACAACGGCACGGCAACCGTAGCCAGGTCTTTACCATCGGCCCCGCGGGGGAGAACCTCCTGCCGATCGCTTCGATCATGGGCGGAGGTGACAAGCCGCGAGCCGCCGGCCGGACAGGCCTGGGGGCGGTGATGGGCTCCAAACGCGTCAAGGCTGTCGCCTGCTTTGGATCCAAGCACCCCAGGGTCTTCGACCTGGACGGCCTGCGGGCCTCCACCCGGGACAGCACCGCCTCCCTCCGCCGGTATACCAAGGCGCTATACGACTTCGGCACCGCCGGGGGGGTGCCCGGCGTGGAGTTCTCCGGGGACCTTCCCATCCAGAACTGGCGCAAGGGTTCGTGGAAGGAGGGGGCGGCGGACACCTGCGGTCAGAAAGTCGCCGAGGAGATCCTGGTCGGCCACTACTCCTGCACCGCCTGCCCGATCCGTTGCGGCAAGGTCGTCCGGCTGCGCCAGGGGCCCCACCAGGGGACCGTCGCCCACGGGGCGGAGTACGAGACGACCGCGGGCTTCGGCGCCATGCTGCTCAACCGCGACCTGGACTTGATCGCCGCCGCCAATGACCTCTGCAACCGGCTTGGACTAGACACCATTTCGACCGCGTCCGTCGTCGCCTTCGCCGTTGAAGCCGCGGAGAAGGGCTTGATCGACCGCGGCGGGCCAGGCCGCGACCTGAACTGGGGCGCCGGTCCCTGGGTGCTGGATTTGATCGCCGACATCGCCTACCGGCGCGGCCTGGGGGACCTCCTTGGCCGCGGAGTCCGCGAGGCGGCGCGGCGGCTGGACGCCGGTCGCGGGGCGAACCTGGCCCAGGCGCTTCGGCCGCGGGCAGCCGAGTTCGCCATCCACGCCAAGGGCCTGGAGATCGCCTTTCACGACCCCCGGGCCTTCACCAGCATGGCCGTGAACTACGCCACCGCGGTACGGGGCGGTTGCCACCTGGAGGCGCTGACCTACTTCGTCGAGGGCGGCTCAACCCTGCCGGGCCTGGTTGGCTTTGACATGGAACCGGTGCCCGAGGGGCAGCGGCCCTTCGATCCGCACGGGAGCGGGCACAAGGGAGCCTTGGCCGCCCACATGCAGAACCTGATGGCCATTTTTAATCCCCTGGGGTTGTGCAAGTTCCTGATGCGCGGACGGACCTCGGTGGAGCAGATCGCCGCCTGGACCAACGCGGTGATGGGGTGGCAGTTGACCTCCCGGGACCTGCTTCAAATCGGGGAGCGCCTCTTCAACCGGCGTCGCGTCCTCAACCTGGCCCTGGGGCTCTCGCGGCTGGACGATACCCTGCCGGCACGGCTGTTGACCCACGACCGGGGCGAGGGAGGGGCGGCCGGCAGCCTGCCCGACCTGGGGCGGATGCTGGCCGAGTACTACCAGGCGCGCGGTTGGACCGAAGACGGGCGTCCCAGCGCCGACAAGCTGGCCGAACTGGGCCTCGGCGACCCCGGGTGGCAGGCCTGACGTGCAGGCGTCCGGGGGGATCTCCGTGACGGTGAAATTGCATGGCCAGCTCGCCTGGTACCTCGCCGAGCGCCAGGAGGAGTTGACCCTGCAGGTGAGCGCCGGAACGACGCTGGATGACCTCGTCCGGCAACTCGGGGTACCGGGCCCGGAAGTCTGGCTGGTGGCCAGAAACGGGGTGCACGTCAAGGGCGGGGAGACGCTGGCCGACGGTGACCGGGTGGAGTTGATTCCGGTCGTCTCGGGCGGGTAGCCGGCAGCCGTCGCCACCCAGGTCACCCGAAGGGGTGCCGGCGATCGCTGAAGTCCGGCCGGTAGCTGTCCGGGCTGTCAAAGGTCTGGATCCACCCCTCCTCGAACCCCAACTCCTCCACCAGCCGCAGCACCAGCTCGTATTCGCCGGGGTCCAGGGGGCGGTTCAGCAGGGCGTGGCGATGCGCGCGATGAGTGGGATAATACTGCGACATGACGCTCAGGAGAACTGCGGGGCCGAGTTCCTCGCGGATCCACCGGAGCGTTTCTCCACTCTGCCCCTGGTCGTTGGGGAGCACCAGGTGCCTGACCACCAGGCCGCGCCGGAGCAAGCCGTCCGCGAAGACCGGGCGGGCCCCCACCTGCCGGTGCATCTCCTGGATGGCGGCCCGGGCGTGCTGCGGATAGTCGCGGGTGCGCGAGTACTCCCAGGCTGCGGCTGGGTCGGCGTACTTGAGGTCCGGCAGGTAGATGTCGACGACTCCCTCCAGCCGGCGCAGCGCTTCCACGGCGTCGTAGGCGTTGGTGTTATAAACCAGGGGCAGCCGCAGCCCGCCTTCGGCCGCCAAGCCCAGGGCCTCGACGACCTGGGGAAGGAAGTGGGTCGGGGATACCAGGCCGATGGAGTGACACCCCCGGCCCTGCAGTTCCAGCATGATCTCCGCCAGCCGCCCGGGCGTCACCGCCAGGCGCCGCTCCTGGCGCCAGTGCTGGCTGATCTCGTGGTTCTGGCAATAGGCGCAGCGCATCGTGCAGTTGGCGAAGAAGATGTTGCCGACGCCTCTGGTTCCGGCCAGGGGAGGCTCTTCGCCCAGGTGCGGAGCGTGGGCGGAGACGATGGCCCGCCGCCCCGAACGGCAGAAACCGATCTCGTCGCGGCGGCGGTCCACGGCGCAGTCGCGGGGGCAGAGGCGGCAACCGGCCAGGAACTCGTCCAGTTCGGCGGCCCGGCGGGCCAGTTCGCCCGAGCGGTGCAGTCGCAGGTAGGAAGGTTCGAATTCCGCGGTCGTGGCGGTCACGGGACCTCCCGGTGGCCGCCCGGAGCGGCGTAGTGGCAATGGGGGGCCAGGCGGCAGACCCCGCAGCGGGGGCGCCTGGCCGTACACACTTCCCGGCCATGGCGAATCAGGCGATGGTGGGCGGCCACCCACTCCTCCCGGGGGATCCGCCGGCGGAGTTGACGCTCGGTCTCTTCCGGGTTGTTGCTCCGCGCCAGCCCCAGCCGGTTGGCCACCCGGAACACATGCGTGTCCACCGCCATGGTGGGGATGCCGTAGGCGTTGGCCAGCACGACGTTGGCGGTCTTGCGCCCCACTCCCGGCAGGGCGAGGAGTTTCGGCAGTCGCCTCGGCACCTCGCCGCCGTGGCGCTCGACCAGCAGGCGGCAGGTGTCCCGGATGCTCCGGGCCTTGCTGTGGTGGAGCCCGCAGGCTCTGATTTCCTCCGCCAGTTGCGACTCCGGGACGGCCAGGTAGTCGGCGGGGGTCCGGTACCGGGTAAACAGCCCGCGGGTCACCAAATTCACCCGCTCGTCGGTGCACTGGGCCGAGAGGATGGTGGCGATCAGCAGTTGCACCGGGTTCTCGAACTCCAGGCCGCAGCGGGCGTCGGGGTAGGAATGGGCCAGCAGCCGCAGGATCGCTCCGGTTTCGGGGCGGCCCCCCTTCGCCGCCCGATTCCGGCCCGCCGTCACCGGGCCCGCTCCCCCAGCAGGGTGTCCATCAAGGCGAGGAACTCCCCCCAGTCGCGGACCCGGTGGGCGTCGTGAAAGTCCCGGTTGTAGGGGTAGTCCATCAGGATGCGGATGCCGGGGAAGTGGGCCAGGTTGCGCGGCGCGTCGTCGAACATGAAGTCTCCCCGCACCAGGTCCTTGCGGTAGGTAAGGACGACGTTATGGCGGGGAACGAAGGGGAGGTGCCGCTCGATCCACCGCACCTTGTCAGCCAGAGCGTTCTTGGGGCTGGCGGTAACGACCACCAGTTCGACGCGCTCGGAGAGCAACCCCAGGGTCTCGACGGCGCCCGGGATGGGCTCCAGGTCGGCGAAGAAGCCGGGGCGGCTGAGGTAGTGATAGATCCGCCGTCCGCACTCCGGCTTGACGAGTCGCTCCCAGTCCCAGGTGTCGATGTCCGGCTCGGCCAGGTGGTCGTCGTAGTCGCGGTTGTAGTGGTCGAGCCACTTCCGCAGCAAGTTGGCGGCGATTCCGTCCAGGTCGAACAGCAGGATCGGTTTGTCGCGCACTTGAGCAGCGTCCTCCTGTCTCGGCGCCTGCATAAGCTCCCCCTCCCGTACAAACAACTAGGGCATGATGGCGTGAAACACGTTCGGAGGGGAAGTCCCATGCAGGCTACACTCTGGAAAGGAACGCGGGAGGCCCGGTCGCGGCGGTGGTGGGCCTGGCTGGTTGTCCTATCGCTGACCACCGTGCTCCTCGGCGGCGGTCCCGGTCGGGGGCATGCCCAGCGCCCCACCCTGTACTGGGGGACCAGCGGCGACGATGTCAGTCTCTTGCAGTGGCGCTTGCAGTCCTGGGGCTACTACGGCGGTCCTATCACCGGCTACTTCGGGCCGCAAACTTCGGAGGCCGTGAAGTACTTCCAGTCCAAGAACGGCCTGCCCGTCACCGGCATCGTCGCTGAACTGACCTGGACCGCCCTGGGCCTGTGGACCGCCGCGGCGGCCAACACCGCGGGTTACAGCGCGTCGCAGGACGACGATCTGAACCTGCTGGCCCACGCCACCCACGGCGAGGCCGGGGCGGAACCATACGAGGGGCAGGTCGCCGTCGCCGCGGTGATTCTCAACCGGACCCGCAGCGGCAAGTTCCCAGCCACGGTCGCCGGGGTCATCTACGAGCCCGACGCCTTCGAGTCGGTAACCAACGGCTACTTTTACTCCGACCCCGACGACCAGAGTTGGAAGGCCGCCCGGGACGCGCTGAACGGTTGGGATCCGAGCTACGGTTCGCTCTTCTTCTGGAACCCGGCCAAGGTTGGTGCGGGGGCCTGGGTCTGGACCAGGCAGATCGTCACCCAGATCGGCAAGCACGTCTTCGCCCGGTAACGGCGGCAGGCGGGGGGGGAACGGCGGCAGGCCGTTCCCCTTATCCGTTTCCAGGGCTGTCCGTGCAGCCTCACGGGCGCCGGCGACACCGGGGATATTTCCCCATCGGTCGCGGTTTAATCCTTCCGGGTCGGCCAAGAAATTTTGCCGGAGCCGCCGCCGGAGATCACCGGACCATCATCATCGTCATTCCCAGGGTGATCGCCGTAACCGTCGCTTCCACCCCCAGCCCGACCAGGAACGGCCTCACGCCAGCTCGCATCTTGCTGAACTGGGTGGCGAACCCGACTCCCGCGAAGGTGAGCAGGAAGGCCCACTTGCTGAGGGCGCCGATGACCTTCAACTCCCCGGGGGAGAAGAAGCTCAGGGAGGCCAGCAGGGACATCCCGAGGAAACCGAGCAGGAACTTCGGAAAGCGCTGCCACAGGAACCGGGCGCGGTTTTCCACTTTCGCCGTGAGGCCCTGGCGGGCGTAGGCGAGGGCGAAGCCCAGAATCACCAGCCCCATCAGGGAGTTGCGGGCGAGTTTGATCACCGTGGCCAGTTTTCCCGCCAATTCGGAGTAGGCGAAGCCGGTGGCGATCGTCTCGGCCGTGTTATCCACCGACAGCCCCGCCCAGTAACCGAAGACCTGGTCGGAGAGTCCCAGCAGGTGGCCCAGCAGGGGTTCAAGGAAGACCATCACCGCGCCGAAGATCAGGATGGTGGCGATGGCGTAACCGGAATCCTCTTCCTCGGCCTGGATGGCCCCGGAGGCGCCGATGATGGCCGACACGCCGCAAATTCCGACGCCCACGCCGATCAGGCTCCCCAGCTTGTCGGAAAGCCCGAAGAGACGGGCCAGGTAGCGCGCCGCGGCGATCGAGATGAGGATCTCGAGGGCCACCATGACGATGCCTACGACGCCGATCTTACCGACGTTCTGCAGCGTCAGGTTGGCGCCCATCAGCACGATGCCGGTCTTGAGCCAAAGTTCGTAGGTGTTGATCCCCGGCGCCAGCGCCCGGGGCAGGGGAATGGTGTTGGAAATGACCATGCCGATGGCGACGGCGAAGATTACATACTCGGTGTGGGGCACATAGCCGGCCACAATCTTGCCGGCATAGCCCACGATCAGGAGCGCCACCAGCCCCGGTATGTAACGGAGAGGGTTGGTGGGGCTCCGGACCGGCAGGCCGATTCTTCCCGGGGCAGTTACTTCTCTAACCGACAACTAGTTTCCCTCCCTACCACTTGACGAAGCCAAGCCAACCAAATTTGACCGCCACGAGCAGACCCGCGGCCAGCATGACGGCCCACCAGTCCATTCCGAGGGCGGCCACCCGCGACCAACGCAACCCTATCCCCCCAATCGCGACAATTCCACCCGGAATTGCCCTAAGATTTGGCTCATCATATGCGGACGGCTTGCCGGTGACGCCGCGCGACGCGGCAAAAAAAGCCGACCCCCCCGTTCTCGGCTGGGGGCCGGTTTGCCGTCGCCGCTTTCGCTCGATCAGTGTCCGTGGCCGCCGTGATCGCCGGCCGGAGGAGGGCCCCCGCGGGTCACGTTGAATCGCAGCACCGCCCAGACGGCCGCGGAAGCAAGGACGAAGAGTCCGAACCAGGCCAGGGAAGACAAGGCCATGCCTCCATTCCTAATGGTTTACCCTGATTGACTTTGACATCGGGGCCGGATTTCCTTCGCGGACCCGGGCCCGCTCCGAACCGGCAGGAACTTGCCGCCTCCCGGCGAAGTGGGATAGAACGAGCGGCTGGGGAAGGCTCTCCCGGCCCATACCGGCGCAGGAGGTTTTGGCCATGGCTTCGCAGAGACGGGGTTTTGAGGCGCAACTGGAGGAGTTGGACCACTTGCTCCTCAAGATGGGCCGCATCGCCGAGGAGATGCTCAACAACGCCTTACTGGCCCTGGCCAGGCGGGATCTGGCCCTGGCCGATCTTACGGTGAGGATGGACGACCAGGTGGACCAGCTTAACCACCAGGTCGAGGTCCG
>JAJYMS010000117.1 GCA_021786825.1 Bacillota bacterium
GACAACCGGCCCCTGATCGGTAACGGCCACCGTATCCTCGAAGTGGGCGGAGAGACTGCCGTCGGCGGTAACCACGGTCCACATGTCCTTCCCCGTCTTTACCTGAAAGGTCCCGACGTTCACCATCGGCTCGATGGCGAAGACCATCCCCGCCTGCAGGATGGGGCCCATCCCCGGCGGGCCGAAATTGGGAATCTGAGGATCCTCGTGCATATTGCGGCCGATTCCGTGTCCTACGTACTCCCTGACCACCGAAAAACCATGTTGTTCCGCATGGGTTTGAATGGCGTGAGACAGGTCGGACAGCCGCTTCCTCGGCTGGCACTCCCCGGTGGCGGCCTGCAGGCAGTCCTGCGTCACCCGGATCAGCCGGCGGGCTTCCGGGTCGGCCTCACCGACCATCAGGGTACAGGCGCAATCCCCGTGGAACCCTTCGAAGTAAGCGCCGACGTCCACCGAGAGGATATCTCCGCCCTTGAGCCGCCGCCGTCCGGGGATTCCGTGGACCACTTCCGAGTTGATCGAGGCGCAGATGCTCCCTGGAAAGGCTGGTCCCCCCGGTATCGGGTTGGGGTACCCCTTGAAGGAAGGGATGGCACCGTGGCGCCTGATCACCTCTTCCGCGACGGCATCCAATTCGCGGGTCGTTATCCCAGGGCGGATCGCCTTGGCCACGGCATCGCGCGCCAGGGCGGCAATCCGGCCGGCCGCGCGCATAGCCTCAAGCTCCAGGGGGGACTTGAGAACGATCACTGACCCGCTACTGCCGACTTGATGGCCCCGGCGACCTCCTCCACCAGCCCAGCGCCGTCGACAGCCTTGAGCAGCCCGCGCTGCCTGTAGTAGTCGATCAGGGGGGCCGTCTGCCGTTCATAGGCCTCCAGCCTTGTATTGATGGCGTCTGGATGGTCGTCGACCCGCTGATATAGTTCTCCCCCGCAGCGGTCGCACCGCCCGGCCACCTCGGGAGGGCTGTATTTCACGTGGTAAATGGCTCCGCAACCGCGGCAGACCCGGCGGCCGGTCATCCTCTCCAGCAAAATCTCCCGCGGCACTTCCAGGCTGACCACCGCGTCCAACCGCAGGCCCCGGTCGCGAACGGCCTCGGTAAAGGCGTCAGCCTGGGCGATGGTGCGGGGAAAGCCGTCAAAGATGAAGCCCTTTTCGCAGTCCGGCCGGGCGAGGCGCTCCCGGACTATCCCAATCATGATGTCATCCGACACCAGCTCGCCCCTTTCCATGACCGCCTGGGCCTTCTTGCCGAGGGGTGTCCCGTCCTTGACCGCCTGGCGCAGGATATCCCCGGTGGAGATATGGGGGATCCGGTACGCTTGAGCCAAAATCGTCGCCTGAGTGCCTTTACCGGTCCCCTGTGCTCCCATCAGGACGATGTGCATCTCTTCTCCTCCTAACGGATAAAGCCCTGGTAATGGCGCATCATCAGGTGGGCCTCAATCTGCTTCATCGTTTCCAGCGCGACGCCGACGACGATGAGCAGGGCCGTTCCACCGAAATAGAGGCCGCGGATCCCCGTCGCCCAAGTGACAAAGATCGGCAGAATGGCAATCAGAGCCAGGAACATCGAGCCCGGGAGGGTAAGCCGGGTGGAGACGCGCATCAGATAGTCGGCCGTGGGTTTGCCCGGCCGGAAACCGGGTACAAAGCCCCCATACTTCTTGATGTTGTCGGAAATCTCGATCGGATTGAAGGTTATGGCCGAATAGAAATAGGTGAAGAAGATGATCATCAACGCGTAAACCGCGGTGTAGAGTGCCGAACCGAAACTGAAGTTGCGCTGGATCCAGGCGACCCAGCCGGTGGTCGAGGGGAAGAAGTTCGCGATGGTCACCGGCATGGTAAGCACGGAAGCCGCGAAGATCACCGGGATCACGCCGGCGGAGTTGACCCGCATCGGCAGATGGGTGCTCTGGCCGCCGTAGACGCGGCGCCCGACCACCCGCTTGGCGTACTGCACCGGAATCTTGCGCTCCCCTTCCTGCATCCAGACCACGGCCAGGATGACGCCCAACGCGATGACGACCAGCAGGGCGACGTTGAGAATATTGATGCTGCCGGCCCGCAGGTATTCCCAGATGACCCCCAGACCGGACGGCAGGCGGGCCACAATACCGGCAAAAATGATCAGCGAAATACCGTTTCCAATGCCCCGCTCGGTGATTTGTTCGCCCAGCCACATCAGGAAGGACGTACCCGCGGTGAGGGTTACCGCTACCACGAAGATGTATAGGAAGGGGTGAAGCTGGTAATTGATGATGGCCTGGCGCAGGCCGACGGCGGTACCGACGCCCTGGATGAGGGCCAGCACCACAGTCCCGTAACGCGTATACTGGGTGAGCTTCTTGCGCCCCTCGTCGCCTTCCTTGGCCAGCTGCTCCAGGCTAGGAAGCACGATCGTGAGCAACTGCATGATGATGGAGGCGTTGATATAAGGGGTCACGCTCATGGCAAAAACCGAGAAGTTCTTCAGGGCACCGCCGGAAAAGAGGTCTACCAGACCGAAAATGGTCCCTTCCTGGATCAGGCGGTCGATGTACGCGTGGTCCATCCCCGGCACGGGGACGAATACGCCGACCCGAAAGACGATGAACATACCCAGGGTGAACAGGATCCTGCGCCGGAGGTCGGGAATCCGGAAGGCGTTCCGGACAGTATCGAGCACCTAGATCACCTCGGCCTTTCCCCCAGCCGCCTCGATCTTCTGGGTAGCCGCCGCACTGAAGCCCTGTGCCTTGACTACAAGCTGCTTGGTCAGCTCCCCGCCACCCAGGACTTTCACCCCGGCGGGCTGAGGGCGGGTAACCCTCTGGGCGAAAAGGATTTCCGGGGTGACCTCACTGCCATCCGGGAACCGGTTGAGGTCCTCCACGTTCACCAGAGCGTATTGCTGCTTAAAGATGTTGGTGAACCCGCGCTTCGGCAGCCGGCGGTGCAGGGGCATCTGGCCGCCTTCGAAGCCGGGACGTACACCCCCACCCGTTCTGGCTTTTTGACCTTTGTGGCCCTTGCCCGACGTCTTGCCCAGTCCGGAGCCGATCCCGCGACCGACTCGCCGTCGCTCGCGCTTGGACCCGGGCGCGGGGCTTAACTCGTGCAGCTTCAAGTTTCCTACCCCCTATTGCAGTTCCTGAACCTCCAGCAGGTGGGAGATCTTGCGAATCATGCCGCGGATCGCCGGAGTATCCTCATGAATAACGCGGTCGTTCAACTTGCGAAGCCCCAGGGTGCGGGCGACCACCCCTTGGGAAGCGGGACGGCCAATCGGGCTGCGCTTAAGGGTTACTTGTAGTCTAGCGGCCACCGGCTTACCCTCCTCTAAGCGAGCACCTGCTCTGTGGCCTTACCGCGAAGCCGGGCCACGTCCTCGGCGCTCTTCAGGTTCTTCAAGCCTTCCAGGGTAGCGTAGACCTGATTATTCGGGTTGGATGAACCCAGCGACTTGGTCAGGATGTCCCTGATCCCCGCCAGTTCCAGCACCGCCCGGACCGGCCCACCGGCGATGACCCCGGTGCCCGGGCTGGCCGGCTTGATGAGCACCTGGCCGGCTCCGAACTCCCCGATGATCTGGTGGGGAACCGTCGTGCCCACGCGCGGGAGGTGGATCAGGCTCTTCTTGGCATCCTCGATCCCCTTCTTGATGGCCTCGGGAATCTCAGCGGCCTTCCCCAGGCCCGCTCCAACGTGGCCATCCCCATCCCCTACGACGACCAGCGCACTGAAGCTGAACCGGCGCCCGCCCTTGACCACCTTGGCTACCC
>JAJYMS010000076.1 GCA_021786825.1 Bacillota bacterium
TATTCGGACGTCCTACCCCGCCTGGCGCTAGCTGGCCTGGCCTTTCTCCCCGATGGTGAGGTCCGCCAGCACGGGTTGCGCGGCGGCCGCCGCGGCAGGCGCGCTGGTCACCCGGATGACCTCGATGGGGTCGGGAGAGGGAGCATCGGCCGCGCCACCTGCTGCCGCCCCGGTGGCTGCCACGCCGCCGGCCACGATCCCGCCGGGCCGGCGCCCGGCCCCGGGAAGCGGGGTGGCGGCTGCCGCGGCCGGTTCAGCCGCGCTGGTCGGAGCCGCCGGCGCGGCGCCGGGCGTGCCCGGAGTGGCCGGGACGTCAGGCCCAAGCGCCCGCTTTACCCCTTCGTGTTCGAAGTTCAGCCGGCAGGCGGTGGTGGGGAACCGCTCGTCGTAGGGGTTGGGAACCTGGTAGGTCCGCAGGATGTCGTCGGCGATGGCCTTGTTCACCAGGTCGTAAATCCGCTGGTCGCTGTGTTCGCCGCCGGACAGCACCTTCATAAAGTACTTCAGGCCCACGAAGGGCATCGAGGCCTCCATCGTGTGCAGCCGCCGAATCATCGCCTCCAGTCCCACCGGAGCGGCGGGGGTTACCCCCAGCAGCAGCTCGACGGTGGAAAAACCGTTGGCGAACCCGATCAGGTCCTTGGACATGGCCTTTTCGACCGCCACCACGTAGACCTGCTTGCCCCGCGCGCGGAGCTTCCTGATCACCTGGATCATGTCGCGGTCGCCGCAGACCAGCACGAAGACGTCGACGTCGTCACGATTGTACATCAACTCGAGGGCGTCCAGGCTCATCTCGATGTCGGCGGCGTTCTTGCGCGTGCCGTCGTCGTAATTCTTGCTGAAGACGTGCCGGGGCTCAACGCTGCGCCGCTGCAACTCGGACAGGAGGCCGTGAAACTCCGGATTATCGAAGTCGGCGTAAGCTTGCATCAGGCACACCGTACCGTACTTGCTGGACAACTCGCGCAGGCTCTCGATCAGGCGCCCGGGTTCGGGAACGTAGTTGTACTGCCGCTTCATGCTCCAGTAGATGTTCTCGTAGTCCATGAATACAACGCTTTTCAGCTCACTCACCTATCGCACCTCCATACCGTAAGCGTTACTTGCCAACGCCACCGCCCGGCAACATCGGCACCAGGGCCAGAGCTGTAGTAAAAAACACCACCATTATAGCTGCCAACGTGGCCATCAGCGGCAGGACCAGAGCGGCAACAGCACGCCCGGTTCCGAAACCATAGTTTGCCCCAATTGCCACAATGTAAAGCGCCAACACCCAGATGAGGATGACGACGCCGCCCAGACTCGCCACTCCGGGCCAGGTGTACCGGGCGACCAGCGCCAGGGGGGCCACAAACACGTAGGGCAGCTTGGCCAGGCCCATCAAAGCCAGCAGGCTGCTCGCCCGGCCCTCCCCGCCGATCAGCTCCGATGCCAGGTGTACCACCGCCGCCCCGAGCAGCCACATCGCCAGACCAACCGCCAGGTCCATCGGGAAGATCGCCCAGCCCAGACGAGCCCTGAGGCTGAGGATCGCGTTCGCCACCACGGTAGGGTCAAAGGTTCCCCCGCCGGGGGAGCCGAGCAGGGCGCCCCCGGTCGCGGCCCCCGGGCTCGCCGGCGCCAGGATCAGGCCGGCGGCGAAGTTTACCACGGTCGCCAGCAGAAAGGCGAAGGCCCCCACCCAACCGATCGGGCGATCGGCCAACTGCCTGAAAGCCTTTCCGGGTTGAAAAAGTACCCCGTAGACTATTTCCAGGGACTTCTCCCAGATTCCTTCCTCCCGGCCGTCCCCTCCTGGCAAATTTTGCTGATCCAACCCCAGCCCCTCCCGCTTCTCTAGTCTATGCTTCCGTAGCTCCCGGTAAGCCAGCGCCCCAACGCGTCCAGGGGACTTGCGTTCGTCGCCGAACCGAAGGCGCCCAGCAGGCGCTCCAGCGGGCTGACCCGCCCGAAGGTGACGACTTGGTAGTTCTTCCCCAGCCCGGCCAGCCTGGCGGCGCCGTCAAGGGCGTCGTGGAGGTTGCCCATGTCGTCCACCAGCCCCAGGGCCCTCGCCTGGCGGCCGGTAAATACCCGGCCGTCGGCAAGTCGACGCACCGCCTCCCGGCTCATCCGGCGCCCGTCGGCCACCGCGGCGACGAACTGGTCGAAGATGTCGTCCACCATGCCCTGCAGAATCCCCCGCTCGTCCTCGGTCAGCGGCCGGTCCACGGAGCCGATGTCCTTGTGGGGCCCGCTCTTCACCGTCTGCAGCCGCACCCCCAACTTGCGCAGCAGTTCCTCCGCCTGGGGGATCTGCATGATCACTCCGATGCTGCCGGTCTGCGTGCCGGGGTTGGCGTAGATCAGATCGGTGCTGGCGGATACCCAGTAGGCCCCGGAGGCGGCCACGTCGCCCATGGAGGTGACTACCTTGGTTCCCCCCCGGCGGATCCGCTCAACTTCCTCGGCGATCTCCTGGCTGGCCGCCGCGGTCCCGCCCGGGCTGTTGACGCGCAGGACGATGGCCTTCACCCGCGGGTCTTCGGCGGCCCGGCGCAGGTTGCTCATCACCTGCGTGGAAGCGGTCGTGGCCGCGGCGATTCCCCCGCCGCCCCCCGAGGAGGTGATAGTTCCTTCAATATAGATCAGTCCCACCGTGCCCCCTCCGCCGACCCGCCCCACCCCGTTCGCCTGGCGGGGCCCCCGCAGCGACGGCATCAGAGCGGTCGCCAGGGATGCAACCACCAGCAGCGCGAGGGCCACCACGATCCAGCCCCGTTTAGTCAACCAGCATCACTCCCGCTCCCACCCCACCCTGGTAGTGCACCGCCGCCGCGACGAAGTCCCGGAACAGCGGTTGCGGCCGGTTGGGGCGCGAGTGAAACTCGGGGTGGAACTGGGTCCCTACAAACCACGGGTGTCCCTGCAGTTCCATGATTTCCACCAGATTGCCCTGCTGCCAGACGCCGGTGGCGACCAGCCCGGCCTCGGCCAGGCGTGGCAGGTAGTGGTTGTTGACCTCGTAACGGTGGCGATGCCGCTCGTGCACCAGGGTCGTCCCGTAAGCCCGGTGGGCCAGGGAACTGGCCGAGAGGGTGCAGGGGAATAGCCCGAGGCGCATGGTTCCACCGAGGTTGGTAACCTTCTTCTGGTCCTCCATGATGTCGATCACCGGGTCGATCACGTCGGGAATGAACTCGGTGCTGTTGGCCTTCTTGATGCCGCAGAGGTTGCGGGCGACCTCGATCACCGTCGCCTGCAGACCCATACAGATCCCGAGCAAGGGTACGTTGTTGCGCCTGGCCCACGAGATTGCGTTTATCTTGCCCTCGATGCCCCGGTAACCAAACCCGCCCGGGACCAGCACCCCCTGCACACCCTGCAGGTAGTTTTCGGGCGGTTCGCCGTTCTCCAGCAACTGGCTGTCTACCCAGTGGATCTCCACCCGCACGCCGTTGGCCATGCCGGCGTGATAAAGCGCCTCGACCACCGAGAGGTAGGCGTCCTCCAGGGCCACGTACTTGCCGACCAGGGCGATGGTCACCCCGCCCGTGGGATTTTTCGCCCGGCGGGCAATCTCCCGCCATTCGGCCAACTCCGGGGCCGGAACGTCGTCGAGGTGCAACCGGCGGGTGACCTCGTTGGCCAACCCCTCCTCCTCCAGCAGCAGGGGCACCTCGTAGAT
Organism: Bacillota bacterium; assembly: GCA_021786825.1. Taxonomy (GTDB): domain Bacteria; phylum Bacillota; class Sulfobacillia; order JAMDAP01; family JAJYMS01; genus JAJYMS01. The sequence continues at coordinate 3,671 of JAJYMS010000076.1, forward strand.
GGTCGACGCGTCGACGTTCTGAATCACCGCTTGCGGCCCGACGTCGCAAAACAGGGCGATCTTCTCCCGCATCTCCCGGGAAAGCGGCTTTTCCGTCCGGCAGACGATGATGTCCGGCTGGATCCCGATCGAGCGCAGTTCCCGCACGGAGTGCTGGGTGGGCTTCGTCTTCTGCTCCCCGGCGGCCTCGATGTAGGGGATCAGGGTCACGTGAATATAGAGAACGTCGTCGCGGCTGGCCACGTCGTGCCGGAACTGCCGGATGGCCTCCAGGAAGGGCAGCCCCTCGATGTCTCCGACCGTCCCGCCGACCTCCACGATCACCGCGTCGGCGCCGCTCTCTTCGGCGACCCGGTGGATGGCGGCCTTGATCTGGTTGGTGATGTGCGGGATCACCTGTACCGTGCCTCCCAAGTAGTCGCCGTGGCGTTCGTTTCGAATGACCTCCGAGTAAATCTGGCCGGCCGTCACGTTGTTGACCCGCTTCAGTGAGACGTCCATGAATCGTTCGTAATGGCCGAGATCCAGGTCGGTCTCGGCGCCGTCGTCGGTTACGAAGACCTCGCCGTGCTGCAACGGGTTCATCGTGCCGGGATCGACGTTGATGTAGGGGTCGAACTTCAGGGCGGTTACTGCGAGCCCCCGGCTCTTCAGCAGCCGGCCCAGCGAAGCCGCGGTGATACCCTTGCCCAGGGCCGAAACCACGCCACCGGTCACGAAGATGAATTTGGCCATCAGCAGGAATACCTCCCGGGATTGGTGGCAAAGCACTAACAAAAAGGGAGAGGGGCAATGCTGCCCCTCATTCCCATTCTTCTTCGGAAATCTCTTCGGGGGTTTCGGCTCGCGACTCACCGTCCTCCTCCCGTGGCGTTACCGGGTCTTCCTCGACCTCCGTCTCCTCGAACAGGCGAGGGGTGCGGCCGGCTCTCGGCGCGGGACGGTCGGGCCTGACGTTGATGACCCTGCCCCCCTTGTAGTTCCACTCCCGCAGGGCCCACAGACCCTGGCCCTTGTGGTGGAACCTGGAGTCGAGGCTGATCTCGGAGTACATCTGGGCGATCAGCCTTCCCTCGCTCTCGCCGTCGGAATCTTTGTGTCTTAGTATCTCGCGGATCAGGTCCTTGTAGTACATCGCCTGGCCGTGGTTTCTCAGGATGGCATGTGCCAGATCGGCGGTGGAAAGCTCGCGCCGCGGGCGGACGCTCGTGTTACCTTCCATCCAGCCTACCACTCCCTTTCACCGTGCAGTCTATTCGCTCCGCCAGATTCAAATCCCTTCCTTTGTCGAAGGAAAAAACACCACTTCTGGGCGGTCCCGCGCAAAGCCCACATTACTTTATGTTATCGGGGTGGGACTGTCAAGTACGCGATGCGGCGCGCTGTCGCCTTTCGGCGCCGGGGCAACCGGGTCAAGGGTCAGCGACCGGTCGTAGAACAACGTTCCCACGCCTTGGGCCGCCATCCCGGAGTGGTCCGTGCCACAAGTGGAGCAGACCCCGCCGCCGGTGCGGTCCTCGCCCCCCACGGGCTCGTTGTAAGTGCACAGGCGCCCCTGGTAATTGCGCAGGATGAGCTTGCCTGGCGCCATCGAGACGATGTAGTTGGGCATCACCGGGATCTTTCCCCCTCCGTCGGGAGCATCCACGACGAAGGTGGGTACCGCCATGCCGCTGGTATGGCCGCGCAGCATCTCGATGATCTCGATGCCGCGGCTGATCGGCGTCCGGAAGTGCTCCAGCCCCTGGGAAAGGTCGCACTGGTAGAGGTAGTAGGGGCGGACGCGCGCTTTCAGCAGGCCGTGCACCAACGAGCGAATCACGACGGGGCAGTCGTTGATCCCGCGCAGCAGGACCGTCTGGTTCCCCAGCGGAACGCCGGCGTCAGCCAGCCGGCCGCAGGCGGCGACCGCCTCGGGGGTCAACTCCCGCGGGTGGTTGAAATGGGTGTTGACGTATACGGGGTGGTAGCGGGCGATCATCCCGGCCAGTTGGGGAGTGATTCGCTGCGGCAAGACCACCGGGGTACGGGTTCCGAAGCGAATGATCTCGACGTGAGGGATTTGCCGCAACCGGGCCAGAATTTCCTCCAGCCGCTGGTCGGAAAGCAGGAAGGCGTCTCCCCCGGATAGCAGGACGTCGCGAATCTCCGGGTGGTGCTCGATGTAATCCAGCCCCGCCTCCACGTGGTGGCCGGGCAGGGTTTCCTCCGGCTGGCCCACCAGCCGCCGGCGCGTGCAGTGGCGGCAGTAGAGCGGGCAGCGGTCGGTGAGGAGAAACAATACCCGGTCGGGGTAGCGGTGGGTGAGCCCGGGCACCGGCGAATTCGCGTCCTCCGCCAGGGGGTCCGCCATCTCGTAACGCCCCTCCAGGGCCTCCGCCCCCTGGGCGACCGCCTGCAGACGGATCGGATCCCTGGGGTCCACCGGGTCCATCAGCGTGGCGTAATAAGGGGTGATCGACATCTGAAAGCGGTCGAGGGAACGGGCGATCTCCTCTTCTTCCTCGCGGCCGAGGCAAAGTACCTGGCGCAGGCCGGCGACGTCTCGCACGGCGTTGCGGGCTTGCCACCGCCAATCGTTCCACCGCTCGGGAGTGACTTCGGCCCACATCGGGATCTCCCGGTAGTCCCTCAACCTTGACCCTCCTCCAGGCCCTGGTCGCTTCAAGCAAACGGGGGCGGTTTACCGCCCCCGTGAAACTCCCGGCCACGCGGCCCTGAGCGATTAGGCATTCGCCGGAGGGAGGTTGGATTCCTTCCGGGGTTTCACCATCCTGACGAAAGCCTGGACGGTGTGGGGACACAACTTGGTACCCGCCTCCTGGGCGATCGTCTCGACGGCCTGGGTGTGTTTGAAGGCCTCGCGGAAGGAACGCTGGTTCACCAGCGCGTCGTAGCAGTCGGCCACCGCAATGATCCGGGAGAACAGCGGGATGTCCTCGCCGGCCCGCCGGTCCGGGTAGCCCTGGCCGTCGTAGTGCTCATGGTGGTGACGGACGGCCTCCAGGACTTCCGGGGCGAGGCGGTACTTCGCCAGCAACTTGCCCCCCTCCTGGCAGTGGGCCTCCACCGCCTCCCGCTCGGACGGGGTGAGTTCCCCTTGTTTGGTGAGGATAGCGGGGTTCACCTTGGCCATCCCCACGTCGTGGAGGCGCGCCGCCTGCTTGAGCAGCGCCAGTTCGCGCCGGTCCAGCCCGACCTGGCGCCCCAGGGCGGCCGCGTACACGGCGACCATCTCGGAGTGGCCGTAAAGGTGCGGGTCAGCCGCCTCCAGGTCGTCGGTCATGTCCAGCACGCCGGACAACAGTCCCATGGTTTGCCTGGCCGGGCCGGGGCTAAGGCCGGACCCGTCCGAGTTCTTGCTCTTAACCTCGAAGACCCGGTCTACCACCCTGGCCTGTTCGCGCATCATCCCCAGGTGGCCGTAGTACCGGGCGGCCCGGTTCAACTGCTGAAGGGCGCCTTCGTTGTCGCCGTGGGACCAGAGCAGCACCCCGTAGAGTTCGCAAACCCGGGCGACCTCGCCCCGGTCCAGGGCCTCGAGGCTGAAGAACAGCGTGGCCAGGGCGCGGTTGGCGGCCTGCAGCGCTTCCTCCAGTTGTCCTGCCTGCAAGAGGGCCCACCCCAACTCGGCGAGGCTGTAAGCCACCCGGTAGGACCCCGACCGGGAGCAGGTCAGGTAGGCCTCCCGGAGGTGGTTCAGGGCCCCTTGTTCATCGCCGCACTGCAGGGTGACGTGACCCAGGTGGTTCAAGGCCTCCACCACCACTCCCCGGGTGCGCCGGTCGAGGGCCGCCTGCAGGGCGTCGCGGGCGGTGTTCAACGCTTCCGGCCAATGTTGCAACCCGGCCTGGGCCTGGGATAAAACCAGCAGGGCCTCCGCCCGTCCGGCCGTCCCCGGCTCGGCCCGGCACCCGGCGATCGCTTCCCGCCCGTACTCTTGCGCCTTCAGGAGATCGCCCAGGCGGTGGTAGACCCGGCCCAAATTGGTGGCAATTCCCGGCAATTCCCCGGCGCGGCCGAGCTTGCGGGCCAGCTTTTCCGCCTCCAGCAGGGGTGCCACGGCGCCGCGGTAGTCGCCCTTGAGCACATGAGTCGACCCCTGTAGGGTCAGGGCTCCGACTTCCTCGTCCTGGGCCCCCTCCCGGCGGGCGAGGTCCAGCCAGAAGTCGCACGCCTCCCTGGCGGCGGCAGGAAAGCCAAGCTCGTGGCAAAACTGAGCCTGGCTTCGAGCTTGCTCCATCGATTTAGGACCCTCAGACGCCTCGACCGCGCCGCTCACCCCGGCTTCGTTGCCTGCCTCGGCAGCAGACTCCATGAACGCCACACACCTACCCTTCGGCAACCGGACGGTCCCGCCCCTCCCGGAAGCGGGACTCCGAGCTTTGCGCCCCCCCCTTGCGGGAGGTTAGCCTTTGATCGCTGGTACAGCATGCCGTCGCTAAAGCCTTTGGACGTTGTACTTCGACACCGGGCGGTGGTTTTCCTGCCGGCCGGCGTTCACTCCCGGCCAGTCTTCACTCCCTGCCGGCGCCACCGGTCCGCCGCTGCGCGAGCAGCCGACGGATCGCGTCCACCGCCGCCTCGCCCGCCGCCCGCCCGGCGCCGACCAGGGCGGCGGTCCGGTCCAACTCAAAGAATCCCGCCGCCCCCAGGTTCGGCACCACCATCACGTCGGCCAGCGAACGCAGGTAGACCGCCCGGTCCTGCTGCATGATATCCAGGCTGTAAAAGATGATCTGCACCAGGTTGCGGGGCGGTCCGGGATGCCGGGATTCCGCCACGTCCACCCCAATGACGACATCGGCACCCATTTCCCGCGCCACGTCCGTCGGCAGGTTGTTGCGCACCCCGCCGTCGACCAAGGTCCGGCCGCCGAGCCGCACCGGGATGAAAAGACCCGGAATGGCGCAACTGGCTCGCACCGCCGGCCCGACGGGTCCCGCCGACAGGCGGACCTCCTCGCCGCTGACGACGTCGACAGCCACGGCGGTGAAGGGGATCCGCAGTTCGCCGAAGGTCCGCCGGCCGACCAGGCTGTACAGCAGGTCCTCCAGCCCGGAGGCGTCCAGCAGTCCGTCCCGCCGCAGGCGCAAGGCCACCAGTCGGCGCCAGTTGAGCGACTGCGCCGCCTCTTCCAGCCTGGACGGGCTGAGGCCGGCCGCATAACCGGCCCCGATCAGCGCCCCGCCCGAGGTTCCGGCCACGCAATCGATGGGGATGCCGGCGTCTTCCAGCGCCTGCAGCACCCCGATGTGGGCCACGCTGCGGGCCACTCCGCCGCCCAAGGCTAACCCGGTCCGCGGCCGGGGGGCCCCTGTGGGTGGCACCTGCTCCATCCTCCCTCCAAGCCCCGGCTACATCCGCTCGGGGGCCGAAACCCCCAGCAGGCCCAGGGAGTTCTGCAGCGCGATCCGCGTCCCCTGGCACAAGGCCAGCCGCGCCCGCGAGAGTTCGTCGTCTTCGGTGAGCACCCGGCAGCGGGTGTAAAAGGCGTGAAAGAGGCCGGCCAGATCCAGGGCATAGCGGGTGATCCGGTGGGGTTCCCGGTGCTGGGCGGCGGCCGCTACCTCCCCCGGCAGCGTCGCCAGGTGCTCCGACAACTCCTCCTCGGAAGGGTCACGCAGCCGCTCCAGTTCCGCTGTCGCCAGGCCCCCGAGGTGTCTTTGCGCCGCTTCCTGCCGCAGGATGCTGCAGATCCGCGCATGCGCATACTGAACGTAGAACACCGGGTTCTCGTCGGTCTGGGTGCGGGCCAGGTCGAGGTCGAAATCCAGGTGGCTGTCGACCGAGCGCAGCAGGAAAAAGAACCGGGCCGCGTCCTTGCCGGCCTCCTCCAGGAGGTCGGCCAGGGTGATGAACTGGCCGGCCCGCTTGGACATGCTCACCGGTTGCCCCTCGCGCAGAAGTCGCACGTGCTGGGCGATCAGGACCTCGAAGGCCTCGGCCGGTCGCCCCAGGGCCCGCAGGGCGGCCCGCATCCGGGCCACGTAGCCATGGTGGTCGGGCCCCAGGATGTCGATAACCTGTTCGAACCCCCGCTCAAACTTGTTCAGGTGATAGGCGATATCCGGCACGACGTAGGTGTAGCTGCCGTCGCTCTTCACCAATACCCGGTCCTTGTCGTCGCCGAAGGCCGTGGAGCGAAACCAGACCGCTCCGTCGTTCTCGTAAGTATGGCCCCGCTCGGTCAGCAGCCGGACGATCCGCTCGGGCTCGCCGGCCTCACGCAGGCTTTGTTCCGAAAACCAGCGGTCGAAGCGCACTCCGTACTGCAGGAGGGCCGCCTCGTGGCCGGCGCGGATCCGTTCCACCGCGAAGCGGCCGAGCCGCTCCAACCGTTCGCCCTCCATCGACTGGAGCACCTCCGCGCCGAAGCGCTGGAGGTACTCCCGCGCCAGTTCCACGACGTACTCGCCCGGGTAGGCCTCCTCGGGCAGCTCCAGGGCCTCGCCCAGTTGCTGCCGTACCCGGACCTCCATCGTCCGGGCCAGGACCAGGAACTGGTTGCCGGCGTCGTTGACGTAGAACTCGCGGTGCACCCGGTAGCCGGCCGCGTCCAAAACGTTGCCCAGGGTGTCACCAACGGCGCCGGAGCGCGCCTGGACCACCACCATCGGCCCGGTGGGGTTGGCGCTCACGAACTCGACGATCACTCGCCGGCCGCCGCCGATCCGGGAACGCCCGTAGGCGGCGCCTTCCCGCAGGACCTGGCGCAGCACTTCGCCCAACCAGGCGCGGTCGAGGTGGAAATTGATGAACCCGGGGCCCGCGATCTCGGTCCGGTCCACCCAGGTGCCCTCGGGATGGAAGTGGCGCAGGACCACCTCCGCCACCGCCCGCGGCGCTTTCCGTTCGCGCCTGGCCAGCAGCATTGCCAGGTTGGTGGCGAGGTCGCCATGGCCCTTGTCCTTGGGACGTTCGAGGTCAATCCCGGCGCCGGCGTTTTCCGCCAGGGCCACCGCGTGCTCCCCGGCCGTGAGTTCGCCCGAGGCCACCGCACGGGTAAGGGCCTCGGCGATCCGGGACCGCAACTTGGTCTTCAGGTCGTTGAGCAATTGGGCCACCTCATTTGACAACCGCCAGCAGAGCCTCCCGAATGACCGCCGCCGCCGCCACCGCCGTCCGTTCGGATGGATCGTACCCCGGGGACACCTCCACCAGGTCGAACCCGACCACCTGGAGGCCCGCCAGCTTCTCCACGGCCAGCAGCAACTCGCGGCTGGAGACGCCCCCCGGCTCGGGGGTGCCGGTGCCGGGAGCGTAGGCCGGATCGAGGACGTCGATGTCGACGCTTACATAGACGGGTCGCCCCTCCAGGGCGGGGAGGTCCCGTTCGAGGGCCGGCAGGACCTCGTAGGGATGAAAGTTGGTGTGGCGCTCGGCGTATTCCCGCTCGTCCCGCGAGCCGGAGCGGATCCCGTACTGGTAGAGGTTGCGTCCGCCGATGCGGTCGGCCACCCGCCGCATCACCGTGGCGTGGGAGTGCGCTTCGCCCAGGTAATCGTCGCGCAGGTCGGCATGGGCGTCGAAGTGCAGCACCGCCAGTCCGGGATACCGCGCTTGGGCGGCCCCGATGACCGGCAGGGAGATCAGGTGCTCGCCCCCCAGGACCACCGGCAGCTTGTCGTCGGCAAGCACCCCATCCGCCACGGCCTGCACCCGGCTGAGGGTGACCGGCACGTTGCCGTAGGCCACGGCGACGTCGCCGAGGTCGCAAAAGGTGATTTCCCGCAGGTCCCGGTCCTGGTGGAGGCTATACTCTTCAATGCCCACCGACACCTGGCGGATGCGCTGGGGGCCGTGGCGGGTACCCGGCCGGAACGAGGTCGTGAAGTCCATCGGCACGCCGAAGATGGCGGCCCGCGACCCCTCGTAGTCGCCGCGCGAAGCCATAAAGGGTATTCCCGGCTCCAACCACCGCCTCCACTCGCCCGGCATCAGCCGCCGCTCCCGCCCCGCGGCGCCTCGGCCTCCCCCACCGGCCTCCCGTTGGCCTCACCGGCGACCGCGAGAGCCTCGACGAAACGCGGGAGCTGAAAGGCGCCCCGGTGCAGCGCCGACGTGTAGTAACGGGTCTCGAGCTCGCAGGGGCGCGGCTGCAGCGGATCGTGGCGCTTTGAACCGAGGGTGAAGCTCCACAACCCGCTGGGGTAGGTCGGAATAGCGGCGAGATACAGGCGGGTGATGGGGAAGGCGGCGCCGATCCGGCGTTGCACGTCGGCTATCAACCGGGCGTGCAGGAAGGGGGACTCGGTCTGGGCGGCGAAAACCCCGTCCTCCGTCAGGGCCTCGCGGACATTCCGGTAGAACTCCTCGGTAAACAGGCCGACGGCCGGCCCAATCGGGTCGGTGGAGTCGGAAATAATGACGTCGTAACGGCCCCGGGCGGTTTTCACATGCTTGATCCCGTCCTCCACGACCACCCGGCAGCGCGGGTCCGCAAGGGCGGAAGAGATAGCCGGCAAGAACTGCTTGGACGCCTCGATCACCCGGGCGTCGATCTCCACCAGCACGGCTTCCTCCACGGAGGGGTGCTTGAGGATTTCCCTGATCGCCCCGCCGTCGCCGCCGCCGATGACCAGGGCCCGGCGCGGGCAGGGGTGCGTGAACAGGGGCACGTGGGTGATCATCTCGTGGTAAACGAACTCGTCCGCCTCGCTGGTCATCACGCAGCCGTCCAGCAAAAGCATCCGGCCGTACGGCAGGGTGTCGACGACCGCCAGGTCCTGGTAGGCGGTCTTCTCCCGCCGGAGGGTCTCCTTTAGCCTGAAGGAAAGGGATAAGTTCTCCGTCTGCTTCTCGGTGCACCAGAGCTCCATCGTTCCCTCCTAGTACCAGAGGGCGGTGGCCGCGAAAGCGCAGCCCTTCTGCTTCACCCGATGCTCGACCGCTTTGACCAGGCAGGCTTTCAGGGCCAGGCCACGGGTGGTGAAGGCTTCCTCCACCATCCCCCGGACCTGCTGCTCGGCCTCCGCGCGGGAACAGCGCCCGGAAAACTCCATGATCACGCCGTAGGTAGCTTCCGAAAGGCCTACGGCAATGGCGGCGGCGATCAGCTGCCCCGGCTCCTCGCTGGTGATCGCCCCGTACGCCGTCGGGACCAGAGAGCCGGGCTCGATCTCCAGCCGCTCGGCGTAAACCGCCCCGGTGGGTAGAATACTGGACACCCGGAGCAGGTTGACGTTGCCGATCCCGGCAGCGAGCAAGGCATGGTCAAAGGCATTCAACTCGGTCGAGCCTTCTCCCGTGCCCGCCACCAGGGTGAATTTGCGCGGCGTCGCAAGTCCGTATTCCATTGTCCCCGAATTCTCCTCCTGCTGGTAACTTATCGGGCCGTTGATAACAGCAGCCATTATACCAGAAGGGGGGGTAAATTAAAACCGGACGGCGGCGGTCTAGTACCAGAGTGGGGCGGCGGCCACCACGCAGGCGACGCGTTCCACGCGCCGTTCGACGCCCTTGATCAGACTCCTTTGCAGACGCAGGCCGCGCGCCGCAAAAGCCTCCCGCAACATGCGCGCGACGGCCTCTTCAGCCTCCTCCCGACCACCCTTGCAGGAGTACTCGTAAATCATCCCCTGCGCGTCCAGGGATAGTCCTACCCCGATGGCCGCGGCGATGGTCTCCCCCTGCTCGTCGCTGACCAGGGCCCCGTAAGCGGCAGGGAGGAGGGAACCCGGCGCTGCTTCCACCTTGGGTGAGTACTCGCACCCCGGCGGCAATACGCTGGAGACGCGGATCAGGTTCAGGTTGCCGATACCCGCGTCCAACAGCGCCTTGTCAAAAGCGGTGAGGCGGGTCTCGCCTTCGGCCGAACCCGCCACGACGCTGAATTTATTCGGAGTTGGCAGCAATGGTACTCCCCCCGCTGAAGGATGCGTCGGCCCTAGCTTTCTTCAGCAGCCCGGAGTTTAACCGCCGGTCCGGTCAAGTCCCTCAGAGTCTGTACCACCGCCACCGTGGAAAAGGGCTTTTGCAGGATCCGGTCCACCTTGAGGGTCCCACATCGTGCCCTGACCTCCGCCGGCGAAGAGGAACTCAGTACGACCGCGGGCAGGTTCCCCAGCCGTTCCCGGATCTCTTTCAGCACCTGGACCCCATCCCCGTCAGGGAGGTTCAGGTCGAGGATGACGCATTCCGGGAGCGGCCGCTCGGTAAGGACCTCCAGGCCCCTCGCCGCGGACTCCGCGGTGATAACTTCCCATCCTTCACGCTCCAGCAGGCGCTCCAGCAGCCTGCGAATGCCCACCTCATCGTCGACGACTAGCAGGCGCGGTCCAAACATCTCAGCCCCACCTTTCGACCGGAAGCCGGTCATGTGAGGCTTAAGCAAATCGCGTGCCAGGCCTGGGGGCGGCTTGCACCCGCCACCCCGGCGCAGAATTTGCGGTCAAAAAGCGACCGGTCGCGCACCTTTTGCGCGGCCGCCGGGTTGGCTGCTCAGTTCCGGTCCACCCCGTATTCCTTCAATTTATACTGCAGCGTCCGCAGGGAGATCCCCAGGCGGCTGGCGGCAAGGGTCCGCTTGCCGTTGGTTTCATCCAGGGTCTGCAAGATCAGGAGGCGCTCCATTTCCTGCATGGTCAGTCCCGAAGGAAGGCGACCGGCGTCATAGTCGCCCGGGACAGGCGCCGGCGTTCCGACTCCGCCCACGACCGCCGCCACGGGACGGCTGACCTCCGACCTGGTTTCCCGGACGGCTTGAAAGAGGATCGGGAGATCCGAACTCTTGATCACGTCGGTGGTCGAAAGGACCACCAGGCGCTGGATCAGATTCTCCAGTTCCCGCACGTTCCCCGGCCAGTCGTACCGGCTCAGGCGGGTGACGGTTTCGGGCGTCAGTTTCTTGTTTCCGCTGGGGTCGTAGCGCCGGAGGAAGTGGTCGATCAACGGGGGGATGTCGTCCCGCCGTTCGCGCAGGGGCGGCAGGTACAAGGGGATCACGTTCAGCCGGTAGTACAGGTCCTCCCGGAACGCGCCCTCCTGCACCGCCTTTTCCAGGTTGCGGTGGGTGGCGGAGACGATCCGGACGTCCGCCTCGATGGTCTGCGCGCCTCCGACGCGTTCGAATTCCTTCTCCTGCAGGACCCGCAGCAGCCGAACCTGGGTGGAGGACGGAATGTCGCCGATTTCGTCCAGGAAAAGCGTCCCGCCCCCGGCCAACTCGAACCTGCCGGGTCGCCGGTTGGCCGCCCCGGTAAAGGAACCCTTTTCGTGGCCGAACAGTTCGCTCTCCAGCAGCGACTCGGGCAGGGCGGCGCAGTTCACCTTCACGAAAGGCCCGCTGCGGCGCGGGCTGGCCAGGTGAATCGCCCGGGCCACCAGTTCCTTGCCGGTGCCGGTCTCTCCCCGGATGAGGATACCCGCCTCGGAAGGGGCCGCCTGCCGGACCAGCCGGAAGAGTTCCTCCATTTTTTCGCCGTTGCCCACCATGCCGGCGAGCCCCTCCGGGGCCGCGTCGGCCCGGACGGGTACCCCGGCGGCCTGGGCCGCCTCCCGCTCCAGCGCGCGGCGCACCACCAGTTTGATCTCATCCAGCTTGAAGGGCTTGGTCAGGTAGTCGAAGGCGCCCAGTTTCATCGCTTCAACGGCCGTGTCGACGGTCCCGTGGGCGGTCATAACCAGGACGGTGACGTCGCCCAGGGTCACCTTGACCCGGCGCAGCAACTCCAAGCCGTCGATGCCCGGCATCCTCAGGTCCGTGATAATCAGGCGGGGACGGTTGCTCTCCAAATGTTCCAGGGCGGCCTCCCCGCTGGTGGCGTAAGCCACCTGGTAACCCTCCCGCCGAAGCACCTTTTCGAGGAGGTAGCAGAGGTCCTCCTCGTCGTCCACGACCAGAATGTGCCGCTCCAGGGTGATCACCTCGGTTTGTCCGGATCAGGTGGGTTCGGCGGTTCAGGCGGGAAGAAGCACGGAGAAGGTCGTCCCCCGCTCTTCGGTACTGCGTACCTCGATCCGCCCCCCGTGTTCCTCGACGATGCGGGACGAGACCGCCAGTCCCAGGCCGGTGCCCTTGCGCTTGGTGGTGAAGAACGGCTGGAAGATCCTCTCCCGAAGCTCGGACGGGATGCCTGCCCCCGTGTCGGCGAAGTCGACCTGGACCTGCCGGTCGCCGGGCAGGAAGGACGTGCTTACCCGGAGCGTCCCGCCTTCCGGCATCGCCTGGAGGGCGTTCAGGGCGAGGTTGAGAAAGACCTGCTCCATCTTGTCGCAGTCGACGTAGACCTCCGGCAAATCCCCCAGGGCCCGTTCCAGGCGGACCCGCTGCCCGGTCGCCTGCGGATCCAGGCCGTTCAGGACGCGGCCAAGTTCCGCGTTGAGGTCGGCGAATCTCGCTTCGAGGCGCGCCGGACGGGCGAAGGAGAGGACCGCCTCGATCACCCGGTCCAATCGATCCACTTCCCTCAGGATGGTGCTCACGGATTCCCGCAGGACCTCCGGTGACCCGATGTCCTGGGGGAGACACTCGGCGAATCCGCGCACGATGGCCAGCGGGTTGCGCACCTCATGGGCTACCGAGGCCGCCAGTTCCCCCAACATGGCCAGTTTTTCGGCCTTCTTCACCTGCTCCTCCAGGGCCTTCAGCCGGGAGATGTCCTGCACCACGCCCACCAGGCCAACCATCCGCTCGCGGTCGCTGAGCACCCCCAGGCGGACTCGGGCCGGGTAGACCCTGGTGTCGGGGGCCTTGACCACGATCTCCCCCGAGTAGCTCCCCCCGGCGGTCACCGGATGGCGAAGGAATTCCTCCAGTTTGCGGCGTTCAGGCTCCGGTCCGGCGACCTCCCCCAGGGCGCGCCCCAGCGGCAGCCCCACGGCGGTCCGGGCGGACGTCCCCGCCAGTTGGGCGGCCGCCGTGTTGACGAAAGTCACCCGCTGGTTCAGGTCGGTGGTGATCACCGCGTCAGGCAGGCTGTCAAGGACCAGTTCCGTGTGGCTCTTGGTGGCCGCCAGCAACTTCAGGGCCTCTTCCACCTGGAGTTGCAGTTGCGCGTTCTCTACCGCCATGGCCGCCTGGGCAGCCGGGTTGGCCGGCTGCGGCAGTTCGTGACCCAGCGGCCCGGGGGTGCCGCGCAGGAAGGCGTAGGGGTTTTCTACCAGGTTCCGCATCTCGGGGTTCAAAGCGATCACCTGTGGCACCGCCTCGACTACCTGGGGGTCGAACTGGGTGCCGGACCCCTGCCGGAGTTCGGCGAGAGCTTCCGGCAGGCTCAGGGAACGGCGCGCCCGGTTGCGGACCAGCATGGCGTCAAGGGCGTTGGCGACCCCCAGGATGCGCGCGCCCAGGGGAATCTCGGGGCCCCTGGGCCCGGACCCGGTCTCGCCGTCGTAGCGGTGAAACTGGTAGCGGACAAAGTCGGCCGCCCGCGGGAGATACCCCAGGCGGGTGATCATGTCCGCCCCGGTGGCGGCCCCGCGCCTGATCTCCGAGAGCTCGGAGGCTTGCAACCCCCCCGGCCTGGCGGCCAACTCCCGCTGGGGGGTGAGCATCCCCACTTCGTGCAGGAGGGCGGCGTACTCGAGGCTGTCAAGCTCCTCGCCCGGCAGGCGCATTTGCCTCCCCAGAGCGGTGGCGTAGCGGGCCACCCGGTGGGCGTGTCCGGCGCTGAAGGGGTCGTCCAGGCTGAAGACCGACGAGAGGGCGTCCACCGTCTTGCGATGGGCGCGCTCGACGCGCGCCAGGGCGGCTGAACGCCCGACCAGGAAGAGGTACGGCACCAAGGCCGGCAACAGGATCCATGGACCCGCTGCGGGAAGGGCCAGGGCGACGATCAGCCCCAGGGTGAAACCCAGCGTATGCGGTAGAAGCAGCAGCGCCCCTTCCTCTCGCCAGGCTGGCCCGAAGGGTCTGGACTCGGCCAGGGAAAGGGAAAGGGCGCGCATCAGCGGCTGCACCAGGTAGAAGGCGACCGCCGCCAGGGCGAGCCGAGCGCCTTCGTGGCCTGGGGCGCCCCCACGCCCCAGGGCGATGTAGACCGCCGCGGCGGCTCCTGCCGGAACCACCTCCCGGGCGAAGCGACGGCTTCTGGCGAGGGCTCTTCCCGCCTGGCGGTCTCCCGCCGTCACCGCGGCGACCAGCCCCCCGGCGGCGCTGACCAGGACGGCGGCGGCCGGCCCGATTGCCACAAGGGCGGGAACTAGCCAAAGAAGGGCCGGGGCCGCCCGCCTCTTCCCAGGCAGGCTGAGGGGCAGGGCGGCCACCACCGTGGCGGCCCCCATCAGGCTGAGGAAGGCAGGGGAGAGGTCCACCGCCGGGCCGAGCGCAACGGCGACCAACGCTACAGAGAAGAGCAGGGTCACTCCTGTGTAGACCTTGAAAGCAGACGGCTCTCTCATGCAGGGCACCTCACCGCAAATCGACATTTTATTCGACGATTCGCCAAGAAATCCCTGCATATTCTCCATGAAGTTTCCAGGCGAGTCTAGGAGGCGCCCACGCGGTCGAGGCGCCCTTCGTCGCCGGTTATGGCGTTGGTGTAGATCCGATATTCCTGGCCGGCGATGGAGCCCCGAACCTCGTAAGTCAGTACCTCCTTGCCTTCAACGCGGATCAAGGCCGGGGTGACGCCGCTCACCGCCAGGTTGGGCACCGCGCGGGCCCGAGCCTCCGCGGCGGTCAGCCTCGGCGAGGGCAGCACCCGCGTCCGGTGATACCTCAAGTAGGACTGAGCGTTGAAACCGATGACCTCGCCGTTGTCCTGAGCAATCCTCACCCGGACCAGGTCGGGGTAAAGCAGCACGCCGTCCTGGCGGGGCACCAGGCTTACTACGCCGACATCTTTGGCGTCGTACTCGGTGAAGGATTCCAGCGCCATATCAGGGTATCCCCTGGAGGTAGCGAATTCCCGGGCGATCCGGATGTCGTCCGACGGTTGCAGCGTCTTGCTTGTCACTGACCGGTCGGCGAGCATCCAGGCGACGTGTCCGCCCCGCCTGGTCACGTCGATGTGCGCGGTAAGGCCGTTCTTCAGGGGCGCGTCGAGGCGGTAGGAGGGCAACTCCCCCTTGGTCTCGCTCACCACTTTCGGGTCACCGGCGAGGCGATCACCGAGAAAACGCCGGGCGACCTGAACGGCATCGGCCGCAGAGATTTCCGCACCTACGAGACCGGCCGGCGATTCGCCAGGCTTGGGCGCCGCGGCACCCGCCTTGGCCACGCCCTGCGCAAAGTATTTGTCCAGGCGGACCAGGGGATCCAGCAGGGGACTCTTGACCTCCCCGTCGTAGCTCGCGTCCGAGAACCGGTCCTGGTCGACCCAGCGCAGCCGGCCGCTCTGCTGCAGGGCGCGGAGTTCGTTCAGCTGGCTGGCGAAGTAGCGGGACTGGTCCCGCAGGTTGAAGATGGCGGCCCGGTCGTCGGCGCTGAGGGACTGCCCCCCCTGCACCTTGAGGCTGAGGGAGCGGGACAACTCGCCGATCTGACTGATGAAGCGCTTGACCTGGTTCAGCGGTACCGCCCCCAGCGGCAGCAGGTTCAGATCCTCACTGGCGGTTGTCACCTGCAGCCGGACCTCTTCCAGGCTCTTCAGCAGCATCCCCCCGGTGTTGGCCACCATCAGGGTATCCAGGCGTGACTCGAGGCCGTCAACGCGGCCAATCAGCCCGTGGAAGGCCCGTCGGTACGCGTTTTCAGCTCTCAAGTCCAAGGCGCGCCGGGCGGTCATTTGCCCGTATCCCCAAATTCCCACCAGTACCGGCAAGAGCAGGAGCGCCCCCAGGGCGCCACGGTTCACGCGGCGCGTCGGGGCTACTTCCCCTTGGTTCCTGGCCATGGTAACCTCCTTTCGGCTCGATACCCGGCTGTCAACGCTGACCCAGTGAAAAGACGTGCTTGCCGATCCGCAGGGTTTGGGGCAGCGACCACATGTAGGCGTTGGTGGTCTTGTCCGGGTTGAAGAAGAAAACTGCCCCGTTGGTGGGATCCCAGCCGTTCAGCGCGTCCTGGACCGCCTTGCGGCTGGCCGGGTCGACCGGCCGGCTCCAGATCAGCCCGTTGGAGACCGATTCGAACGCCCCCGGCTGGAAGATCACCCCTGACACGGTCCCGGGAAACTTCGAGTCGTGAGTGCGGTTCAAGATGACCGCGGCCACCGCTACCTTCCCCGTGTACGGCTCGTCCTGCGCCTCCCCGGTCACCACCCGCGCCAACAGCTCCAGGTTATCCGAGGCGCTGCCGCCGGGGGAGCGGGTCTCCGCCCCGCCCAGCCGGGGAAGCCCCAGGCCGGCCAACAGGGCCGCAATCATCACTGCTGCCACGCTCGCTGCTACGATACGCCGCAACCTTTCCACCTCCCTGGCCAAACCTTGCGAGGGTATTTTTTGTCCCCGGGCGACGCCCTATCCACTGGCCTCAGCGCAAACAAAGGCGCCCCCCGCCACCGGGAGGGCGTCTTTGTGGTCACCCACTGAAACCGGCCAGCTTCCTCTGGCGACCTCGGGGGTGGTAGCGATTCAGCGGTGGTACGGTTCGCCGGCGTTGATCTTGCAGGCGCGGTAGAGTTGTTCGAGCAGGAGCAGCGGCACCATCTGGTGGGGAAAGGTAAGGCGCGACAGGGATAATTGAAGATCTGCCCGGCCCAGGACCTCCTCGTCCAGCCCCAGCGTTCCCCCGATGGCGAAGGCGAAATCGCCGTGCCCGCGCAGGGCCTCCCCCGCCAGCCAGCCAGCCAGTTCCTCCGAACTGAGCATCTTTCCCCCCACGTCCAGGGCCACCAGGCGCCAGCCTGGTGGAACGTGGCGCAAGATCCGCTCCCCTTCCCGGCGGCGGATGGCGCGTTCGGCCGCGTCGCCCCTGGGCGGCAGGGGCTCGTCCTGCACGGCGACGAGTTCCACCGCGGCGTGCGGCCGGAGCCGCTTCCGGTATTCCTGCGCGCCGGCAGCCAGCCAGGGTTCCTTGATCCGGCCGGCCCCGACGACGCGGATGTTCACGGTTTGGCTGGAGTGCGCGCCAGCGTGACCTCCAATGATTTCTCCACCGACCCCCGGCGGTAGCCGACCGCCACCTGGTCGCCCGGTTTCTTGGCGAACAGGATCGCCCGCAAGTCCGCCACGGTCTGCACCGCCTTGCCGTCCAGGCCCACCAGGTTATCGCCGACCCGCAGCCCTACCGCATCAGCCGGAGACCCCGGGGCCACGCTCACGATCAACAGCCCGCGTTCGATGGTGATGGAATAGTAAAGGGCGGCCTCCTGCCGGTCGACCGCGCCCACCCCCAGGTAGGGCCGGTTCTTGACGTAACCGTAGCGTACCAGATCGTCGACGATGGCCCGGACGGTGT
>JAJYMS010000007.1 GCA_021786825.1 Bacillota bacterium
CGGCGGCACCGGCCCATCTTCCTCTTCGACATCGCGGTGCCACGGGATATCGACCCCGCCGCCGGGAAGCTGGAAGGCGTTTTTCTTTACGACATCGACGACCTGGACAATACCGTGCAGGCCAACTTGCGCGAACGCCAGCGGGAAGCCAAGAAGGTGGAGCGGCTGATCGACGAGGAGACCCGGAAGTTCGACACCTGGTTCCGCAGCCTGGGGGTCGTCCCGTTGATCAAGAGCCTGCGGCGGAAGGCCGATTCCATTCGCCAGGCGGAGTTGCAGCGGGCTTTCAACCGGCTGCCGGAGCTTGATGAGCGCCAGCGGGACGTCATCGAGGCGATGGCGGCCACCATGGTCAACAAGATGCTCAACGACCCGACCCTGCGCCTCAAGGAATTCGCCAACGAGGAGAACGGTGACGTGTACGTAGACGCCGTGGCGCAGCTTTTCAACCTGAACCCGGAAGCCAAGGAGGGGAGGTAGGTCTTGAGCGCCACCGGCACCATCCCCTTCGCCCTGGTCGCCCTGGCGTACCTGCTCGCCGGCCTCACCTACGCGGCGGCGGTCTATGACCGCGCCTGGAAGGGGACGGCGGCGTGGCTGGTCAGGCTGGCCCTGCTGATCCATACCCTGGCCCTGGCGGCCCAAGCGTGGCAAGCCGGGACCCTCTTTGCCACCCTCTTTGACACGATCCTCTTTCTGACCTGGGTGATCATGGTCCTGTATGTCCTCGCCGACCAGTTCTGGCAAGTGGACAGCGTCGGCGTCTTCTTGGTGCCGCTGGTCATCCTGCTGCTGCTGAGCGCCCTGGCGGTGCCCCGCGGACCGTCCTCGGAGATCCCCGGGTTTTCCGCCGCCCGGGCAATGTGGCACGTCTTCGTGGCGGTCTTGAGTTACGGGCTGTTCACCCTGGCCTGCATGAGCTCGATACTGTACTTGATCCAGGAGAAGCAGCTGCGCCGCAAGGAGTTTCGTCTGGCCTTCCAGCGCCTGCCTTCCCTCGAATCGCTGGACCTGCTGGGCTTCCGCCTGGTCCTGGCCGCCTTTCCGCTGCTGACCCTGGCCATGATCACCGGGTACATCTGGGCCCGGGAGGCGTGGAGGCAGGGATACCAGTGGGACGTGAAGCTGATCTGGACCGAGGTGACCTGGCTGATCTACGGTGGGTATCTGGTCGCCCGGGCCTTCGGATGGCGCGGGCGGCGGGCCGCGCAGTGGCTGATCGCCGGATTCTTCCTGGTGCTGGTGAACTACTTCGCGATCAACATCTTCTTTACCCGGTGGCACGGCTTTTGACCGTCAGGAGGGACAAGGTGAGCCGCAGTTTTCGAATCGGCAGCCGGCGTAGCGCCCTGGCGATGGAGCAAAGCGGATGGGTGGCGGAAAAGCTGGGACAGTCGCATCCCGGCTTTCGGTTTGAAATCGTGCGCTTCCAGACGCAGGGCGATCGGGTGCTGAACGTAGCCTTGAGCAAGATCGGCCAGAAGGGCCTGTTCACCCGGGAACTGGAGGAGGCCATGCTCCGGGGTGAGATCGATCTGGCCGTACACAGCCTGAAGGACCTGCCCACCGAACTGCCGCCCGGGCTGGCACTGGGGGCGGTCACGGAGCGGCTCGACCCGCGGGACGTGGTGATCTCCCAGGGCGGCCTGGGGTTGGACGCCCTCCCTCCCGGGGCCCGGGTCGGTACCAGCGCCCTGCGACGTGCCGCCCAGTTGCGCCACCGCCGGGCGGACCTGGACGTCGAGAGCGTCCGGGGCAACGTCGAGACCAGGCTGCGCAAGCTGGACGAGGGACACTTCAGTGCCCTGGTGATGGCTGCCGCCGGGCTGTCGCGCCTCGGACTGGCCGGCCGGATCAGCGAGTATCTGCAGCCGGAGACGCTTCTTTCGGCTGTCGGGCAGGGGGCCCTGGGGATCGAGATCCGGGCCGACGATGAGTTTACCCGGGAGGTCGTTCGCCGGCTGAATCACGCGCCCACGGAGGCCGCGACCATGGCGGAGCGGGCCCTGCTGCGCCGGCTGGGGGGAGGTTGCCAGGTGCCCATCGCCGCCCTGGGGAGGGTGACCGGAGAGCGGTTGTGGCTCGACGGGATGGTCGCGGACCCGGATGGACAACGGCTGATCAGGGACCGGGCCGAGGGTCCGGTGGCCGAGGCGGACGCCCTCGGCGTCGCCCTGGCAGAGCGGCTGCTGGGCGCCGGCGCGGGTGATATCCTGAAGAACTTCGCCGACTACGGACAATGAACCTTCGCGGGCGGACGGTGGTGGTCACCCGGTCGCGGCAGCAGGCACGGCCGCTCATCGCGATGCTGGAGGAGTTTGGCGCCCGGGTTATCGAATTCCCTCTCATCCGCACGGTCAGCGCCCGGGAGATGGCACCGGCGGAGCGCGCCCCCCTGGAGTCCGCCATCAGAGAACTGGCGGGCGGCGGGCAGGGGACGAGTGCCTACCAGTGGTTGATCCTGACCAGCGCCAACGGCGTGGACTCGTTCATGGAGCGCCTGCAGGCGCTCGGGTTTGACCCCGGGGCCTTGGCGGGGGTTAAGGTGGCGGCGGTGGGCAAGGCCACTGCCAGGGCCCTCGGGGAGTGGGGCGTGGAGGCGGCGCTGGTGCCGGCCGAGTTCCGAGGCGAGACCGTGCTGGCCGCACTGGCCCCCCAGGTGGGGCCGGGGGTACGCGTCCTGTTGGCCCGTTCCGACCTGGCGGCGCCCGAGTTGCCTCGCGGGCTGGCCAGGCTCGGGGCCGAGGTGGCCGACGTCGTCGCCTACCGCACCGAGCCTGACGGCAGCGGAGCCGGCGCGGTCCGGGAGCGGCTGATCGCGGGGACGGTGGACGCCATCACCTTTACCAGCCCTTCGACGGTGCGGAGTTGTTTGCAGGTGCTGGGGCAGGACGCGCGCCGGTTTCTCCGCCCGGTGGTGGTGGCCTGCATCGGGCCGGTGACCGCCCGGGCGGCGCGGGAGCAGGGTCTGGATGTCCAGGTGGTCGCCCCCGAGTCCACGGTGGAGGGTCTGGCGAGGTCCCTCGCCGAACGGCTGGGGCCGGTCGCAAATAACTAGCAGGAGGGGTTCGGCCGTGGGTTTTCCCGTTGACCGGCTGCGGCGGTTGCGCCGCAGTGAGACGATGCGCCGGATGGTCCGGGAGACGGCGCTGGCGCCCGACGATTTTGTCTACCCGATGTTCGTGGTCCCCGGGAAGGGCTTGCGTCGCGAAATCTCGGCGATGCCCGGGCAGTACCAGCTTTCGGTGGACCAGTTTCTGCGGGAATTGGAGGACGTCGCCTCCCTTCGGATTCCGGCGGTGATTCTGTTCGGCGTTCCGGAGGTCAAGGACGCCGCGGGTTCCAGCGCTTACAGCGACGAAGGGGTCGTGCAGCAGGCGATCCGGGCGGCCAAGCGCGAATTCCCCCAAGTGGTGGTGATCACCGACGTCTGCCTGTGCGAGTACACCAGTCACGGGCATTGTGGCATCCTCCGCGGGGAAGAGGTGGACAACGACCCGACCCTGGTGGTGCTGGCCCGCGAGGCCGTCTCCCACGCCCGCGCGGGAGCGGACATGGTCGCCCCGTCGGACATGATGGACGGGCGGGTGGGCGCCATCCGCCAGGCCCTGGACGCGGAAGGGTTTTCTCACCTTCCGGTGATGGCCTACTCGGCCAAGTATGCCTCCGGCTTTTACGGGCCCTTCCGGGAGGCGGCCGAATCGACGCCGCAGTTCGGCGACCGGCAGGGCTACCAGATGGATCCGGCCAACGCCCGCGAGGCCCTGCAGGAGGTCGCCCTGGACATCGCGGAGGGGGCCGACATCGTGATGGTCAAGCCCGCCCTCAGCTACCTGGACGTGATCACCCGGGTCCACGCCCTGACCCCGAAACCCCTCGCCGCCTACAACGTTTCCGGCGAGTACGCGATGGTCAAGGCGGCGGCCCGCGCCGGCTGGATTGACGAGCGTCGGGTGACGATGGAGATCCTGACTTCGATCAAGCGAGCGGGGGCGGACCTGATCCTCACCTACCACGCCAGGGAGGCTTGCCGCTGGCTGAGCGAGGCCTGAGGGTGGGCCGGCCGCTCGTAGCGGTGGCGACTGGCGATCCGGCCGGGATCGGCCCGGAGGTCAGCCTGCGGGCCGCCACCCGCAAGGAGGTGCGGGAGGCCTGCCGGACCCTGCTGGTCGGGGACCGCTGGGTGCTGGAGTACCACGCCCGCCGGTTGGGCATCGCCTGGGGTGGGATCGAGTTGTGGGACCTGCCGAACGTTTACACCGGCGAGTATCAACCGGGGAGGCCGGATGAGGCCTCCCGCGCCGCCGGCGCCGAATACCTGGAGGCGGCCCTGGAGGCGGTACAAAGAAAAGCGGCCGACGCCGTCTGCGCCGGGCCGCTGGGGTTCGGAGCGACCTTGCCGGCGGAACTGACCGAGGCGGAACTGATCGCCCAGCTTACCGGAACTGCACTGGCGGCCACGGCACGGGTGAAGGGCGGCCTCCGGGTGTTGCTCCCGGCGGGTCCGGCGGGTCCGGCGGGGTCGGAGCCAGAGGAGGAGGCCGCCGGGCGGCTGGCCGACTTGGGCAGGCGCTTTCTGGCGGCTCTGGGGATCCCCGGGGGCCGGGTGGAGGCGGTGGGGCGGGTCTTGGCGGAGGAGGCGTTCCGGCGCCTGCGGGCCGGCGAGTGTGACCTGCTCGTGGCAGACCAAGGGACGGAGCGATATCTGCCGGCGGAACTGGCCCCCGGCGGCGCGGCGGCCACAGTGCCCCTCGGGCCGGCGGTTCCCTGCGTGGTGGCCGGACCCACAGCGGCCGCGGTCGGGGCACCCTCCGAGGCGGGGATGGCCGAAGCTCTCGGCCTGGCGGCTAGGCTGGCGGACGGGTGGCGCTGGCTCGTTGGTGGACAACCCAGAGCCCGGTGAGGGTCAGGTGCGGATCGAGGGTCTGAATGGTCTTGCTCAGTCCCGCCACCAGGGGGGCCAATCCTCCGGTGGCGATTACTTTGGCGTCCGGGGTGCCCATCTCCCGGCGGATGCGGTCGACCACCGCGTCGACCGCCCCGACGTAACCGTAAACGATCCCCGCCTGCATCGAGGCGACGGTGTTCTTGCCGATGACGCTACCCCCGGGTCGCACCAGGTCGATCCGGGGCAGCTTGGCGGCCCGCTGAAACAGTGCCTCGGCGGCGATGCCGATTCCGGGGGCGATGGCGCCGCCCAGGAACTCGCCCGCCGCGGTGATCGCCCCAAAGGAGGTGGCCGTGCCCATGTCCACCACCACCGCCGGACCGCCATACTGATGGTACGCCGCCACGGCGTCCACCACGCGGTCCATGCCCAACTCGGAGGGATCGTCACAAAGCAGATGCAGGCCGGTATCACTCTCGGGGCCGATGACCTCCGGCTCCAATCCGAGGTACTTGCGGCACATCGCCGTCAGGGTGCTGTTGAGGGGTGGTACCACGGAGCACAGGGCGGCGGCGCGGACGTCGGTCAAAGCCGCGTCTGCCTGGGCCAGCAGGCCTTTTAACAGGATGCCGTACTCGTCCGCGGTGCTTTCGCGGCGGGTGGCGATCCGGAACTGGTGCAGCAGGCCGTCGCCGCGGTAGACTCCGACGGTCACGTTGGTGTTGCCGACGTCCATGGCCAGAAGCATCCGTTTCCCTCCCGAAAGTTCTTTCTCCCTCCCGTCCGGGTTTCCCTGCTGGCAGCGAGCCGGAGGAGGAAGACGGCGGAATACGGACGGTACGCCAGGGAAAACTCGTGCCATGAAGGCGATCCTAATCGGCCTGGTCACCGGCATCCCCAACGGCTTGCTGGGAGTGGGTGGAGGAACCATCCTGGTCCCCGCCCTGGTCTCGTTCTTGGGCCTGCAGCAGCGGCATGCCCACGCCACCGCCCTGGCGGTAATCCTGCCCACAGCGGTGGTGAGCTCGGCCGTTTACGTGCGAGCCGGGTCGTTTCAGTGGGGCCTGGCCTGGCCGGCGGCCATTGGCCTGACGGTTGGCTCGTACCTGGGGGCGCGGTTGCTGAACCACCTCCCGGCTCCGGTGTTGCGGAAGGTGTTCGGGACGATTATGGTGGCTACCGCGGTGCGGATGGCCCTCTAGGGGGGGATTTTCGTGCTGACGGCCCTAATCGGCCTGGCGGCCGGCGTCGTCGGCGGGATGGGCATGGGGGGTGGGAGCATCCTGGTCCCAGGGTTGGTGCTGCTGCTCCGGACGCCCCAGCACGCGGCGCAGGGAATCGCCCTGGCGACCTTCCTTCCCATGGCGGCGGTGGCCCTGGTCGTGCACTACCGCAACCGGAACCTCCGGCTCCGTCACCTGCTGCCGCTGGTGGTGGGAAGCGCCGCCGGGGCCCTGCTTGGGGCGCTGGTGGCCGGCCGCCTGAACGACCGGCTCCTGGAGCGAATTTTTGCCGCCTTCCTGCTGGTGGCGGGGCTGTACGAGTTTTTCGCGCCCGGGCCCGCGGGCAATCGCGAGCCGGCAAAGCATATCTATAGCAAGCAGAAAAACAATTGAAGGAAAAGGGACCCCGGGTCACGAAAAAACACAGAGTTTCGCGTGCACGTCCTTCAGGGGGAGAGACCTTTGCCAGACGAGGAGCGCAAGGAACGGTTTGCCACTGTTTCCGGCCGCCCCGTAAAGGCTGTTTATCGCCCCGAAGACCTCGGGGGTGTCACCTGCGAGAAGGACCTGGGCGAACCGGGAAGCTTTCCGTTTACCAGGGGAATCCACGAAACCATGTACCGCGGACGGCTGTGGACGATGCGGCAGTTCGCCGGCTTCGGCACGGCTGAGGAATCGAACGCGCGGTACAAGTTCCTGCTCGCCAACGGAACCACCGGACTGTCGGTGGCCTTTGACATGCCGACCATCATGGGGTATGACTCGGACCACCCCTACGCCAACGGCGAGGTGGGCAAACTCGGCGTAGCGATCGACACCCTGGCGGACATGGAGAGGCTGCTGGAAGGGATCCCGCTGGACCGGGTCAGCACCTCGATGACCATCAACGGCCCGGCGGCCGTGCTTTGGGCCATGTACATCGCGGTGGCCGAGAAGCAGGGGGTCTCCTCCCGGCAGATCGCGGGGACGATCCAGAACGACATCCTGAAGGAGTACATCGCGCAAAAGTCTTATATCTTCCCGCCGCAACCCTCGATGCGGCTGATCACCGACACCTTCGCCTTCGGCACCAGCCAGGTGCCCCGCTGGAACACCATCTCCATCAGCGGGTACCACATCCGGGAAGCGGGTTCTACGGCGGCGCAGGAACTGGCTTTCACCCTGGCCGACGGCATCGCCTACGTCGAGGCGGGCGTCGAAGCCGGGTTGGCGGTCGACGAATTCGCCCCGCGGCTCTCCTTCTTCTTTGACGCCCACAACGACTTCTTCGAAGAGGTCGCCAAGTATCGCCGCATCTGGGCCAGGGTGATGCGGGAGCGGTTCGGGGCGAAGGATCCGCGCTCCTGGACGATGCGGTTCCACAGCCAGACGGCCGGCTGTTCTTTGACCGCCCAGGAGCCGGAAAACAACGTCGTTCGCGCCACCATTCAGGCCCTGGCAACGGTGCTGGGCGGCACCCAGTCGCTGCACACCTGTTCCATGGATGAAGCCCTGGCCCTGCCCAGCGAAAAGGCCGCTCGGGTGGCCTTGCGCACCCAGCAGATCATCGCCGAGGAATCCGGCGCCGCCAATGTCATCGACCCGCTGGGTGGTTCTTACTACGTTGAGGCCCTGACGAACCAGATGGAGGCGGAGGCGGAGGAGTACTTCGGCAAGATCAAAGCCCTCGGGGGGGTGATCCGGGCCATCGAACAGGGTTTCTTCCAGCGCGAGATCGCTGACGCCGCTTACCGCTTCCAGCGCCGGGTGCAAGCGGGCGATTACCGGGTGGTCGGGGTCAACGCCTACGCGACCGGGGATATGCCTGACATACCGCTGCTGAGGGTCGACGAGGGCGGGCAGGCGAGGCAAATCGCCGGGTTGCAGGAAGTCAGGCGGACTCGCGAGGCGAGCCGGGCCAAATCGGCGCTCGCCTCCCTGAAGCAGGCCGCCAAAGGCACGGCGGAACTGATGCCCCATATCCTCCACGCGGTCCGGTCCTACTGCTCCCTGGGGGAGATCATGGGCGTTTTCCGGGAGGTGTTTGGCGAGTACCGGGAACCCTCGATTTATTGATTACCCGGACCAAGCCGAAGAACGGGCGGAAAGGGGAGCAAGGGTTGGAAGAGAAGATCCGAGTTTTGGTGGCCAAGCCTGGACTTGATGGCCACGACCGCGGCGCCAAGGTGGTGGCGCGCGCCTACCGGGATGCCGGTTTCGAGGTCATCTACACCGGTCTGCACCAGCGCCCCGAGCAGATCGTCAATGCCGCCTTGCAAGAAGACGCGGACGTGGTGGCGCTTTCTATCCTCTCCGGCGCGCACAACACCCTCATTCCCGAAGTGGTGCAGGGGCTGCGGGAAAAGGGCCTGGAAGGCGTGCTGGTACTCGCGGGTGGCATCATCCCCGCGGAGGACGCCGAATTCCTCCGCTCCATCGGAGTCGCCGGGGTCTTCGGCCCTGGGACCAGCACCGACGACATCATCGACTTCACCCGGCAGCACGTCCGTGCCCGCTAGCGTCCCCAGAGAGGCGTCGCAGCTCGCGGCGGGGCTGTTCGCCGGCGACCGGCGGGCCCTGGCCAGGGCGATCACCCTGGCCGAGACCGGCGGCCGCGCGGCCAGGGAACTGATTGGAGAGATTTTCGCCCACACCGGCCGAGCTCACGTGATCGGCGTTACCGGCGCGCCCGGAGTGGGGAAGAGCACCCTGGTCGACCGGTTGGCGATGGAGTATCGGCGGGCGGGAAAATCGGTCGGCATCGTGGCCGTGGACCCATCCAGCCCCTTTACCGGGGGGGCCGTGCTGGGCGACCGAATCCGGATGTATTTGGGCGCGTCGGACCCGGAGGTGTTCATCCGCTCCCTGGCCTCCCGCGGCCACCTGGGGGGTTTGTCGGTGGCGACGGACGATGTGGTCCGATTGATGGACGCGGCGGGGCTGGAAGTCGTGATCGTCGAGACGGTCGGCGCGGGGCAGTCCGAAGTCGAGGTCATGGAGGTCGCCCATTCAACCACGGTGGTACTGGCACCGGGCCTGGGGGACGACATCCAGGCGATCAAGGCGGGGATTCTGGAGATCGGCGACGTGTTCGTGGTCAATAAAGCCGATCGCGACGGGGCCGACCGTACGGCCATGGAACTGGAGGTGATGCTGGACCTGGGGGGTGAACGCCCCTGGCGTCCGCCGGTGCTGAAGGTGGTGGCCCGGGAGGGTCAGGGGGTGGCCGAGGTCACCGCGGCCATCGGAGCCCACGCGGAGTACCTCCGCAGTTCCGGACGGTGGAGCGACCTTGAGCGGCGCCGGGCGGCGAGCAAGGTGCGCGAGGTGGTCACCGCGCGCGTCAGCCTGGAGGTTTTCGAGTCGCGCCGCTTTGGTACCGACCGGTTGGTAGAGCAGGTGGCTAACAGGGAGATCGACCCGTACTCGGCGGCCGATGAAATCCTTCGCGCCTACCGGGCGGGCGGACCGGATCACCAGAGAGCAGGGGGGGAAGAAGGTTGAACTTCTACTTGACGGAGGAACAAGAGGCGATCAGAGACGGCATCCGCGAGTTCGTGGCCAAGGAGATCGCTCCCCGTGCCGCCGAGTACGACCGGACGCACGAGTTTCCCTGGGAGAACTTCCGCCAGTTGGCCACCCATGGCTATCTCTGCATGAACATCCCGGAGAAATACGGCGGAGCGGGGGCCGACTACCTCAGCTACGCCATCGCCGTGGAGGAACTGGCGCGCGGCTGTGCCACCACCGCGGTGATTTTCGAGGTCCACAACTCGCTCCATTCGGAGGCCCTGCTCCATTTCGGCACCGAGGAGCAGAAGCTGAAGTACCTGCCCCGCCTGGCCAAGGGTGAGATCCTGGGCGCCTACGCCCTGACTGAACCGACGGCCGGCTCCAACCCGGCGGCCATGAAGACCAGGGCGGTCAAGCAGGGCGATCACTACGTGCTGAACGGGCAGAAGTCCTTCATCACCAACGGCGGTCAGGCCGACCTGTACGTGGTGATGGCCAGCACCGACCCGGCGGCGGGCGGCAAGGGGATCAGCGCCTTCATCGTGCCCCGGGAAACCCCGGGAATGAGCTTCGGCAAGCCGGAAGAAAAGTTGGGCATCCGCGCGTCGCACACCACGGACGTCTTCTTCAACGATGCGGTGGTGCCGGCGGAAAACCTCCTGGGGGCGGAGGGGGATGGCATGAAGATCGCCCTGGCCACGCTGGACGGCGGCAGGGTTGGGATTGCCTCCCAGGGGTGCGGCCTGGTGCAGGCTGCCCTGGACATCTGTGTCCCCTACGCCAAGACCCGCGAGCAGTTCGGCCGGCCGATCGCCGACTTCCAGGCGATCCAATGGAAGCTGGCGGACATGGCCACGGACCTGGAGGCGGCCCGGTTGCTGCTGTACCGCGCCGCGTTCCTCCGAGGGGAGGGAGTCCGGGCCACCCGGGAGATCTCCATGGCCAAGCTGTTCGCCTCGGAGATGGCGATGCGGCACACGGTGGAAGCGGTGCAGATCCTCGGCGGCTACGGCTTCATGACCGAGTACAAGGTGGAACGGCTGATGCGGGACGCCAAGATCACCCAATTATACGAGGGGACCTCGGAGATTCAGCGGATGATCATCGCCTCCTACGTGCTGAAGGGCTGAAGGCCGCCGCCGGCCGACAAACTGGCCCAACCCGCAGAACGGTGTGACCCAGGCGATTCGCCCCGCTCATACGCTGCTGGAGGGGGCGCGGCGGATGTCGGTCAGACCGATGATGGACGCGCGGCGCCTGGCTCTCAGAGGCGGCGCGGGGGCGGTGGTTCGGCCGGGAGGCGCTGGCGGAGCAATTCCCGCACCACCGCCCGGTCGTCGAAGGGACGTTTCCAGCCGTTCATCACCTGGTAGGTTTCATGGCCCTTGCCGGCGATGATCACCAGGTCCCCCGGTTGGGCGAGGTCCAGCGCCCGGGCGATGGCGTCGCGGCGTTCGATGATGACCTCGTACGCGGCGGGTTTACCCGCCGCGGCCGCGCCCCGGGCGACCTCGGCGGCGACCTCGGCGGGGTCCTCGTGGTAGATGTTGTCAGCGGTGATGATGCAATGATCGGCCCCGCGCATGGCGGCCTCGCCCATCAGGGGCCGCTTGCCGCGGTCTTTACCCCCCTCGGCGCCGAAGACGACGATCTTGCGTCCGTCGGGGCGGGCCGGAGGGATGCGCAGGATGTTCGCGAGGGCGTCCGGGTTGTGGGCGAAGTCGACGATGACGGTAAAGTCCTGTCCCAGGTCGATCACCTCGTAGCGGCCCGGGATGGTGGTCACCTTGCCGAGGGCCTGCGCGATCACCTCGGGCGGCACCTGGGCGTGGAGAGCGGCGGCGGCGGCGGCCAGGGCGTTGGAGACGTTGAAGTAACCCGGCAGTTGCAGACGCACCTGGAAGACCCGGCCGGGGGCCTGGACCACGAAGGATGAGCTCAGGGGTTCAAGGTGTACGTCGACGGCTCGCACGTCCGCCGGCCCCAGGCCGTAGGTGACCACCCGGGCCGGTGTGAGGCTCGCCAGGCCGGGGGTCTGCGGGTCGTCGGCGTTGAGAATGGCGGTTTTCGGTCCGGCTTTATGGTTGGTTCGGCCGAGGTCCTGGAACAAGCGCGCCTTGGCCGACAGGTAACGGGGAAACTCGGAATGAAAGTCGAAATGGTCCCGGGTGATGTTGGTAAAGACGGCCTGGTCGAACTCGCACCCGGTAACGCGGTGCATCTCCAGGGCGTGCGAGGAGACCTCCATGGACACCCACTGGACCCCGGCGTGCACCATCCGCCGGAGCAGCCGCTGCAGGTCCAGGGATTCGGGGGTCGTCCGCTCGGCCGGCTCCATCTGGTCGCCGGCCTTGTTGAACACCGTCCCGACCAAGCCGGTGCGGTACCCGGCCTCGGCCAGGACCGCTTCGATCAGGTGGGCGGTGGTCGTCTTCCCGTTGGTGCCGGTGACCGCCACCATGGACAATCGGCGGGAGGGATGACCGAAAAAGGCGGCAGCCAGCACCGCCATCGCCTCGCGGGTGTCAGCCGCGATCAACTGCGCCACGGGCAATTCCAGTGGGTGGTCGGCGAGGATGGCGACGGCTCCGCGCCGCACGGCGTCAGGGACGTACTGGTGGCCGTCGTCCTTCAGCCCCCGGACGCAACAAAACAGGTCGCCGGAAACGACCTGGCGAGAGTCATAACTGATCCCGGTGACACTGAGATGAGGGTCCCCGCGCAACTCGGCCCCGGGGAGGGAGGCGGCCAACTCAGCCAATAGCATATAAACCACCGAACCTAGTGATCACCATTCGTTGTCTGGTCAATTCTCTGCCCTGCAAGCTTATTCCTGCCCCCCTCGCGGCGTGACCGTTCGTCACCTTCGCCCGGTGAAGGCAGGGCAGGAAAGCGGGTGTCGATGCTTGAATAATGATGGCATGTTCGAGTACCGGGGAGTCCTGCACGTCCACTCCACCCATTCCGACGGCGCCGGCGATCCGGCGGCGGTGGTTCGCGACGCGGCGCGGGCCGGGCTGGACTTTCTGGCCTTTACCGAGCACGATAACCTGGCGCCCCGCCTGGCTCCGGGGGAAGGGTGGCATGACGGGGTGCTGGTGATTGTGGGGGGTGAGATCAGCCCGGACAACAATCACTACCTCTGCTTCGGCGTCCAAAGCATTCCCTCGCGCGAGCACCCCCCGGAGAGGTACGTGGAGGAAGTGCGGCGGCAGGGCGGCTTCGGCTTTGCCGCGCACCCCTTTGACCGCGGTAATCCGGCTATCAGGCTGCCAAGCTACGCCTGGACGGCCGGTGATGGGTGGGACGGACTCGAGGTCTGGAACCTGTCCTCAGAGTTCACCGGCCAGGCCCGCCGGGGCTGGAACCTGCTGTGGGGAACCCTTTTTCCGGGATACTACCTGCGTGAACCGGATCCTCGCAACCTCCTTTGCTGGGATCAGGCCGGCCGGCGGCGCCCGGTGCCCGCGGTGGCGGGAGCGGACGCCCACGGTTTTCGGTCGGTCCTGGGCAGGATGCCCTCGGCTATTCTCAACTACCGCAAGATGTTTGAAACCTTGCAGACCCGCGTACTTTTGGACCGGCCGCTGGGCGGCCGCGGCGGCGAGGACGTCGAGCGGGTGCTGCGGGCGTTGCGGCACGGTAAATCTTTCATGTGCAACGCCGCCCTGGGGGATCCGGCGGGGTTCCGGTTTGCCGCCGAGTTCGGCGGGCCCGGGCGGGACGGGGACGGAGACCTGGGGATGGGCGACGAGGCCAGGCTGTCCGAGTTGCCGGGTCCCGTTCAGCTTCGGGCCGCGATTCGGGCCGGGGTGCCCGTGCAGGCCGAGATGGAGATCCTGCGGGACGGCGAGGCCATTGCGGGCGGGAACGGGACCGCGGTTACCTGCCCGGTTGACCGGCCGGGGGTTTACCGGGCGGTGGCCTACCGCCGGGGCCTGTTCGGGCGACAGGTCTGGGTACTGTCCAACGCCATCTATCTGCGTTAAGGGGGATGGACCATGAGCAACGATGCTCGGGAAGCGGACGTCATCGTCATCGGAGCCGGCGGCGCCGGGTTGATCGCCGCCGTCAACGCCCGCCTGGGGGGAGCACGGGTGCTGGTGCTGGCCAAGAGCCGCGCCGGCTACGCCTGTTGTACCGCCTACGCCAGGGGCGGTTTCACCCTCGGCATTGAAGGCTACGCTCCCGAGCGGCACCGGGTGGTCACCTGGGAGACCGGCAGGCAATTGAGTCTTCCAGCGCTGCTGGAAACCTTGACCCAGGACGCGCCGGAAGCGGTCCCCAGGCTGCGCGATTTCGGCGTGCGGATGGAACTGGGACGCGGGCGCGCATCCGTGGCGCCGTACGCCGAGCGGCCTTTGCTGGCCGGGGCGGCCCTCACCCTGCCCCTGGTCCGGTATGCCAGGGAAATCGGCGTGCTGTTCAGGGAGCGGGTCTTGGCCACCAGGTTGCTCGTGGGCGAGGACGGTTGCGCAGGGGTGGAGGTGGTGGACTTCCGTCGGGGAGCGGTGGAGGAGTTGCGCGCGGGCGCCGTGGTGGTTGCCACCGGCGGGGCGGGCGCCATTTACGGCCGCACGGACAACCCCCGGACCACGACCGGAGACGGCTACCGGCTGCTGGCGGCGGCGGGGGCTCCCCTGCTGGACATGGAGTTCGTCCAGTTCTACCCCCTGGGCTTCGCGGATCCCGGCGTGCCGCCCTATTTCCTCGAACTCGGCGTCACCGACGAAATCGGGCTTTCCAACGGGCGGGGAGAGCGCTTCTGGCCCGGTCTGCTTTCGGCCTGGGGGGTGCGTTCCGGGCGGGAAGCGAACCTTTTCGCCCGCGATCGGGCGGCGGTGGCCATCGCCCGGGAGGTGCGGGCGACCGGCGAGGTGCGCGTACATTTCGAGGAATTGCCCGCTCCCCGCTGGGAGGATCGGGAGTACGCGAGGTTGCGCCGCTTCCTTCCCAACGGGCCGGCCCCGGCCCGGGTGGCGCCCACCCAGCACTACTTCACCGGCGGGGTCCCCATCAGCGCCGACGGCGAGACGCCGCTCCCGGGGGTCTACGCCTGCGGCGAGGTGGCGGGCGGGATCGACGGGGCAAGCCGGGTGGGGGGCAACGCCTTTTCATCCCTGGCCGTCTTCGGGCGGCGGGCGGGGCGCGCCGCGGCCCGGTGGGCTCGGTCGGAAAGCCGGGGAGCTTGGACAGCCCACTCATGGCTGCGGAACGGATGGACGCGAGGCGAGGGGGCCTCCACCCTCCTGACGGACGCGACGGCCGGCTCGGCGAAGGCAAAAATGGCCAGGTGGGCCGAGGGAGGGAGGCTCGACCCCGACGAGGCGCGGCGGCAGGTCAACGCCATTGCCGATGCCGCGCTGGGGCCCCTGCGGGACGAAGCCGGGCTGCGCCAGGCCGACCGGCAACTGGGCGAGTTGCAAGCGGAACTTGCGGGTCTTTCCGTATCGGGGACCGCTCAATGGCAGGCGGCGCTGGAGGCCGAAAACCTTCTTTTCGTGGCGAGGGTCGTGACCTCGGCCGCCCTGGCGAGGGCGGAGAGCCGGGGGGTCCACTTCCGGGAAGACCATCCCACCGAAGACGAGGCATGGCGCCGGCATATCGCGCTGCGGCGCGGTCATGGGGACGAAATCGAGGTCACGCTGGGCGCGGTTGAGCCCGATTGATTTGCGTCCCGGTGGATGATATAATGAGCGAGCAAAAGGTTGAAGTAGGCAAGAGTGAATCTTGTGTCGGGGCGTAGCGCAGTTTGGTAGCGCGCTTGGTTCGGGACCAAGAGGCCGCTGGTTCAAATCCAGTCGCTCCGACCACTAATGACAAGGTTTTGAGGCCCTGGGAGGTTATCCCAGGGCCTCGCCGTTTGTCGCCGCGCCCGTGCGCCGCTCTCAATTGCTCACTTGGGGCACCAGCTCGGAGTGGCGGAAGACGTTCGCCGCCACGAGGTTGACGCTACCGCCCTCGGCACCGGCAACGAAGGCCAGGATTCCGTGGGTGGCGCCGCTGAGGAACTGCAACTGGACTTCGAATTCCTCGAGGTCGAGCATGCCGGAGCCGATGTCGAAAGTCTCCAGGTCAGAACACTTGCTGAACAGGGTGACGGTGCGGGAATCGGCGGGCTGCTTGGGGCAATGCTGGATATTGAACAAGGTGATCCGAACCGACTGGGTTACAGCGGTGTTATTCAAGATTTTAACGTACAGGTTTCCGACCCCGGCGCTGCGGATAACCGGTCCGGTCGTGAGCACGGACGACCCGGCGAGCTGGTGGTCAAGCTTATCCTCGATATCGTGGATCTCCCGCTTGATCTCCTCGAGGCCGAAGTGACGGTCGTCAAGCTTATCCTCGATCGCTTTGATCTCCCGCTTGATCTCCGCCAGACCGAAACACGGGCTATCCAACTTGTCTTCGATGTCGCGGATCTCCTCTTTGATGTCGCCCAAACCGTGTCTCGGGACGTCAAGCTTATTCTCGATCGCTCTGATCTCCCGCTTGATCTCCGCCAGACCAAAACACGGGTTATCCAACTTGTCTTCGATTCTCTTTATCTCGTGCCGGATCTCGTGTTTCATTCTTAACTCCCCCTGGGCAAGAACTTAATAATAGCATATGAGTTGACGCATAACACGTTCTTGTCAACTTAATCCGGCGCATGGGGTGTGCGCCGGTCGCTGCGGCGGCGAACAAGAATACGAGGAGGGCGAACACGCCCTCCTCGCAAGTTCACTGAACCTCGGTTACCGCGTTGCACCACGGGTTGCGGCGGTGAAGCCTGCGCCACCAGGGGTCGTCCCGCCACCGGCGCCACCGGCGAGCTGCTGCTCGGCCTGCTGAATCATCGACCGCACCATCTGGCCGCCGATGCGACCTGCCTCGCGGGCTGGAAGGTCGCCGTTGTACGCCTGCAGGTTGATACCAAGCTGAGATGCCACCTGGTTCTTGAAGTTGTCGAGGCTCTGACGCGCCTGAGGAACTACGACTTGGCTGTTGCCACCAGGCATTGTTCGATCACCTCCTCCGTGGACCATGTTGGTGACTCTGCCTATATCTTGGGCCGCCGACCGGCTTGTTCATACCATGGACTTTTTGCCTCGTTATAAAGAATCTGGGACCGAAAAAACGAACCTTCGCGCGAGGGGCGCGAAGGCGTGGCCGGGAGGAAAGCCGGAGCCGTGCGGCGAAGCCCTAGCAAGGTACAGGCAAGGATGCGGAAAGGGGCAGGCTAACGGGGACGGTGAACGCGGGTGAGGCGGCGGTAAACGACGTAGACGACCAGGATCAGGGCCACAAGGCCGGCGGGGAGCAACACGGCAGGCTTAAAAACGAAGTGCAGCCAACGGGTCAGCCGGTGGCCGGCGAAGGTCCAGACCATCGCCCACATCAGGTCGGCGACGGCGGCCACCGCCAGGAAACGCCACCGCGAAACCCGAGCCACCCCGCAGAACCAGGTCAACTGGGCGTATCCCCAGCCGGTCCAGCGCACCACGAAAAGGGTCGAAAGCCCGTAGCGGTGGAACCAACCCTCGAACCGGGCCAGGGTCTCGTCGGGAATGTCGAGCATGTCGGCGAGGTAACGGACCAGCGGGCGGCCGCCGTATTGGCCGATCAGGTAGCCGATCGAGTTGCCCGCCAGAGTTCCGCCGAAAGCCACGAGGACCGCCGCCAGGTAGCTGAGTTTACCCAGGTAGACCATTCGGCCAACCCAGGTAAAGAGAAGTTCCATGGGAATCGGGAGGCCGAAGCCCTCCAGGGTAAAGCCAAGAAACATTCCCAATGGCGCACGGAAGACCAGCCTGGAGAAGTAATGCGTCGTGAACCCTCCCGGCGGGGTGGCGTATCCGACAGAAATTCGCCGCGAGATGCCTCGACACCTGCTGGCCCACGCTCTGGCCGGCCCGCGGCGCGGACCACTCACCGGGCGTTGCCGCCGCCTTCGCCGGGTTACCTGCCAGCGGCCGGGAGGGGCGGGATCGGGCTTGCGGTTTGATGTGCTGTGGAGGCGGGCGCGGTTGCGCCGCCTGATCACCCGGGTGCCGGCGCCGGTGCGGCAGGTGATGGCCAAGCTGGAGGATTGTGGCTTCCCTACCTACCTGGTGGGGGGGCCCGTCCGGGACCTGCTGCTCGGCCGGGCGCCACCGGACTGGGACCTGGCTACGGCCGCCAGGCCGGCAGAGGTCCTGGACCTCTTTTCCGAGACCCGTCCGACCGGTCTGCGCTACGGCACCGTGACCGTCCTCCAGGGCGGGCAGGCCATGGAGGTCACCACCTTCAGGACGGAAGGGGACTACGCCGACCGGCGACGGCCGAATTGGGTGAGCTTCGTTCCCCGGGTCGAGGATGACCTGGCCCGGCGGGATTTCACCTGCAACGCGATGGCCCTCGACCGCCACGGTTCCCTCGTCGACCCCCAGGGCGGCACCTGGGACCTTTGCCGGGGGGTGCTGCGCGCGGTGGGCGACGCGGCTGGCCGGTTTGGCGAG
This sequence comes from Bacillota bacterium, assembly GCA_021786825.1. Classification (GTDB taxonomy): domain Bacteria; phylum Bacillota; class Sulfobacillia; order JAMDAP01; family JAJYMS01; genus JAJYMS01. Next base: position 18,084 of record JAJYMS010000007.1, read on the forward strand.
GATCCCCTGCGGATGCTGCGCGCGGTTCGCTTCACCGCCCAACTGGAGCTGCGCCTGGACCCGGCGACGCGGGCGGCCATCGGTGCCAACGCGGACGACTTGCGGAGCGTTTCCACCGAACGGGTCCGCGACGAAGTGGTCAAGTGCCTCTTGTCCCCACGGCCTGCCTACGCGATGGAGATGTTTCGCCGGCTGAAGCTGTTGCCGCACGTCCTGCCGGAGTTGGCTGAAGGGATTGGCGTGCCGCAGAACGAGTACCACACTTGCGACGTTTGGGAGCATAGCCTGCTGGCCCTGGAGAACGCTCCCCGGGATTTGGTGCTGCGGCTGGCGGCCTTGCTGCACGATGTGGGCAAGCCCCGCACGCTTTCGGTCGAAGGCGGGCACCGCCACTTCTTTGGCCACGAAAGGGTGGGGGCGGAAATGGCCAGACAGGCCCTGGAACGCTTGCGGTTCGAGCGTCAGACGACCGAGGCGGTGGTGCGCCTGGTGCGGGATCACATGGCCCTGCACCTGCGTCCCGAAATGAGGGAGGCAGCGGTGCGGCGCCTGATCAGCCAGGTCGGTCCGGAGAACGTCCCGGCCCTGCTGGCCCTCCGGCGGGCCGACCGGGCGGCGAAGAGGAAGCCGGCGCCGGGTGTGGGGCCCGAGCCGGAGGACCTGGCCGGGGAGATCGAGCGGATCATGGGGGAGGGAACCGCCGTCGGTCTCAAGGACCTGGCCGTCGACGGGCACGACGTCATGGCGGCGACCGGCCTCGCGAGCGGGCCGGAGGTGGGCCGGATCCTGAATCAATTGCTGGACGAGATCCTCGACGACCCCCGTCGAAACCATCGCGAGACCCTTTTGGCCCGGGCCCGAGAAATTGCCAGTCGGAGATGATCGCCGTGCAAACTCTTGAGTTGTGGCATCTGCTGGTGGCCTTCACCCGCGCCGGAGTGCTCGGATACGGGGGCGGTGTCGGCATCGTGCCGCTTTTTCAGATCGAGGTGGTCCGCAACTACCACTGGATGACCAGCGACCAGTTTGCCGAGAGCATCGCCGTCGGCTACGCCCTGCCCGGTCCGATCGCCACCAAGCTGGCGGGCTACATCGGTTACAAGGTCGCCGGCTGGCTGGGCGCGGTGATCGCCATTACCGGCATTTCCGCTCCCACCGCGTTGGCGACGATCATGGTCTACGGGCTGCTCGTTCGCTACCGGGAGACCCCGGTGGTCGGGGGGATCATCGCCGGCGTACAGCCGGTGGTCTTCGTCCTGCTGGCGCTGATGACCTACGACTACCTGCGGTACTCGACCGCTTCGTGGGTAACGGCGGCCCTGAGCATCGGGGCGCTGGTGGCCATTCGCTACCTGGGTGTGCACCCCACCCTGGTGGTTCTGGCTTCGATGGTCGTCGGCGCGATGGCCCTGCGCTGAGGAGGAGTACTGACGTTTCTGCCGAACATACAGTACAGTCTTCGACATGGCACGGCGAAGACGACGCACCAAAGAGGGGGAGTCAGTGTGGCCAGGCAAAGAGGCATCTGGGTCTTGGGGGTTGCGGCGCTGGTGACCGCCGGGTTGCTGCTGGGCGGGTGCGCCCAGCGGCCTGCGGAGGCCCCCAAGGCGCCCGAGCAGAAAGCGGCAACCGAGCAACCCAAGGGCGACGGGTCCCTGGACCGGGTCAAGAAGGCCGGCAAGATCGTTTTCGCCACCGACGATACCTATCCACCCATGGAGTACCGCGACAACAACAACAAGATTGCCGGTTTCGACATCGACCTGGCCACGGAGGTCGCCGCCAGGCTGGGAGTCAAGGTGGAATTCGAGTCCACCAAGTGGGACGGCCTGATTCCGGGGTTGACCGCCAAGAAGTACGACGCTATCATCTCCACCATGAACGATACCGAGGAGCGGCGCAAGGAAGTGAACTTCGCCGACTACGCCAACCTGGACCAGGTCTTCGTGGTTCGCGCCGACGGCAAGCCGGTCACCAAGCTGGACCAACTGGCCGGCTTGCGGGTGGCGGTGCAAACCGAGACCACCAGTGCCGAGTTGGCGGAGAAGGTGAAGGGCGCCAAGGTGACAAAGTTCGATAGCTTTAACGACACCTTCGTCGAGTTGAAGAACAAGAAGGCCGACGTGATCGTCGTCGATGAGCCGGTGGGCAAGTACTACGCCAAGCTCGATCCGCGGACCTTCAAGGTCTCCGGTGAGGCGGCTACCCGGATACCGGTGGGCATGGCGTTGCGCAAGGACGACAAGGAGCTGGCCGAAGCCATCACCAAGGCCATCGCCGATATGAAAAAAGACGGGAAGTATAAGGATCTCTCCCTGAAGTGGTTCAACGACGACCTGACCAACAAGTGATAGTCGCTTGATAGCGCGGGAACAGCTCCGGGAGGGGTTGTTCCCTTTTGCTTGCAAAGGGGTTGAAGGGACATGACCTGGGCGAGTTACGCCTTCGAACGTTACATCCTATTCTACTACGGATGGATGCCGGTCCTGCTGCAGGCGACGGTGGTGACGGTGGAACTTGCGGTCACCTCGATCTTACTGGGGATCACCCTGGGGTTGGTGGTGGCCCTCTGCCGGCTGTCGGGCAGCCGGCTGCCGCGGACCCTGGCTTACTACTATGCGCTGGTCGTCCGCGGGACCCCGCTGTTGGTGCAGATCATCATCGTCTACTTTTGGTTCCCGCAGCTTGGAATCGACCTGGGGTCCAAGTTCGTCTCGGGGATGCTGGCCCTGGGCATTAACTACGGCGCTTACATTTCGGAGATCATCCGCGCGGGACTGGAGTCCATCGACAAAGGCCAGATGGAGGCGGCCCGTTCCCTGGGCATGTCCCACGGCCTGGCGCTGCGCCGGATCATC
>JAJYMS010000040.1 GCA_021786825.1 Bacillota bacterium
TTCGCCGCCGACGCCGAAGCGGCGCAAATCCAGCAACACCCCGCTGCCCAGGTCATTCACCACCGGCAGGCCGGTCCGGCGCCCCAGGGCGGCCAGTTCGGAGAGGCTGACCGACTCGACGAAGCCGGTCAGGCGGTAGTTGCTGGTGTGGACCTTGAGGAGGGCGCCCGTGTCGGACCCGATGGCCGATTCGTAGTCCGCCAATCTCGTCTTGTTGGTGGTTCCCACTTCCCGCAGCGCGGCACCGCTCTGGACCATCACCTCGGGAATCCGGAAGGAGCCCCCGATTTCCACCAGTTCGCCGCGCGAGACGATCACCGCGCGGCCCCTGGCCACCGTCGAGAGCACCAGCAGGACCGCCGCGGCGTTGTTGTTCACCACCATGGCGGCCTCCGCCCCGGTCAACCGCCGGAGGACCTCCTCGACGTGGCTGTAACGGGAACCTCGCTCCCCGGTCTCCAGATCGAGTTCCAGGTTGCTGTAGCGGGTGGCCGCCACGGCGACCGCCTCGGCCGCCGTCGCGCTCAGCAGGGAACGGCCCAGGTTGGTGTGCAGCACCACCCCGGAGGCGTTGATGACCCGGCGCAGGTTCAGCGTGAAGCGCCGATGCAGGCGGTCGGCGGCGAGCCCGGCCAGGTCCTCGGCCTTGAGCAACACCGCCGCCAGGGCCTCCGGTTCCGCGGCCCCCAGGATTCGTTCGCGTACCTCCCCCAGGGCTTCTTCGGCCACCTCGGTCAGCAGGTTCGCCGGGTAACGGCGGCCCAGGTCAGCCAGCCGCCCGGCGGCCAGGATCGCGTTCACCGGCGGGATCGAACGCAGCGCCCGCTGTTTCCACTCCTCCAATCAGTTCACTCCTCGCCCCGGGGAGGCCGGCTCGACCTCCACCAGGTTGGTGTGAAACACCGCCCCTCCGCCGTAGTCCGCCTCCCTGGCGGAGGTGGTGGCGTTGACGTTGCGCTCTCCCGGACTGGAGCGCCTCCACCAGAGGCTGGGGCTCAGCACCACGCCGGGCTGGACCTGGTCGCCGATCCGGGCCATCAGGAGGCACTCGCCCCGGTCATTGTAGACCCGTACCCGGTCGCCGGAGGCGATTCCCCGCTCGGCCGCGTCCAGGGGGTTGATGAACAGGGTGGGCTGGCCCTCCTTGAGCAGCAAAGCGGGCAGGTTGGCGAAGCTGCTGTTCAGGAAGTGGTGCGCCGAAGGGGTCAGAAAGTGCAAAGGGTAGCGGCCGAAGAGGCCGGGGTCCGCCTCGCGGCTCTCGGCGGGCGGCTGGTAGCCCGGCAGGGGATCCAGCCCGCGCTCGGCGAGCCGCGGCGAGTAAAGCTCCACCTTGCCGGAAGGCGTCGGAAAGCCCTGGCGGAAGGGAACGAAGGGCCGCTCCAGGTTCAGCCGGATGGAGTGCTCCCGCCGCAGCCTCTCCAGGGTGATTCCGGCCAGGTGCGGATGATCGACGGACAGCGCCTGGCGGATCAGCTCCTCGTCGCTGTCCTGCAGGGCCGGCTCGTCGAAGCCCATCGCCCGGGCCAGCAGCCGGAAGACCTCCGTGTTGGGCTTGGCCTCCCCCAGGGGAGCGATGGCGGGGCGGTTGAGCTGCAGGTAGAGGTGCCAGTAAGAGGCGTGCAAATCCAGGTGCTCGAACTGGGTGGTGGCCGGCAGCACCACGTCGGCATAGGCCGCCGTATCGGTCATCAACTGCTCGTGCACCACGGTAAACAGGTCCTCGCGTGCCAAGCCCCGCAGGACCAGTCCCTGCTCGGGCGCCACGGCGGCGGGATTGGAGTTGTAGACGTAGAGCGACCGAACCGGCGGGTCGGCCTCCAGCAGGGCCCGACCGAGCTGAATCATGTTGACCTCCCGCGGGTTCCCCCGCGTCAGGTCGGGTCGTTCGAGGGCCGCCCGATCCAGGGGGAAGGCGTCGCTGTTGGATAACAGCAGGCCTCCCCCCGCCTCCCCCCACGACCCCACCAGGGCGGGGAGGGCGGCGATGGTCCGGACCGTCTGGCCCCCGTTAGTATGCCGCTGGATGCCGTAACCAAGCCGGATCACGGAGGGCCGGGCGGCGGCGTACAGGCGTGCCAGCCGCCGGATCTCGCCCTCACTGACGCCGGTGATCTCCTGCACCCGCCGGGGGGGATACTGGGCGACCCGCCCGGCAAGGGCATCGAACCCCAGGGTGAAGCGTTCCACGTAAGCCTTGTCGTACAGGTCCTCGTCGATCAGGACATGCATCAACCCCAGCGCCAGGGCCGCGTCCGTGCCCGGGCGGGGCGAGAGGTGCCAGTCGGCCCGCCGGGCCGTCTGGTGGCGGTAGGGGTCGATCACCACCAGGGTGGCCCCACGCTTGCGGGCCTCCAGGATTATCGGCCACTGGTGCACGTTGGTGGTGAGAATGTTGATACCCCAGGCAATGATCAGCCGGGAGGCCCGCATCCCCTCGGGGTCGGCCCCCAGCCGCGCGCCCAGGGTCAGCCGGAGGGCTTCGCCGCCCGCCGAGGAGCAGATCGTGCGCCGCAGCCGGCTCGCCCCCAGGTAGTTGAAAAAACGCCGGTCCAGGCTGCCGCCGTTCAGGAGTCCCATCGTGCCGGCGTAGCTGTACGGCAGGATGGCCTCGGGTCCGTGCCTGGCGATGATCTCCCGCCAGCGGGTGGCGATGGTCGCCAGGGCCTCCTCCCAGGAGGCCTCCCGGAAGCTGCCGGACCCCTTGGGACCGACCCTGAGCTGCGGATACAGCACCCGGTCCGGGCTGTAGATCCGCTCCGGGTAGTGATTGACCTTGACGCAAACAAAACCCCCGGTGACGGGGTGTTGGGGGTCTCCGGTCACCTTGTGCACCCGCCCGCCGCGCCGGTGGACGACCAGTGAGCAGGTGTCCCAGCAGTCGTGCGGACAGACGGCCCTGACGGTGTCACCGGCCCCCTCCAGCCGGGTCAGGGGTTCGAACTCCAACTCGCGTTGTTCCAACGCCTCCGGCATGGGCACTCACCTCTCCGTCGGTTCACAGGTCCACCGTCTTGACGATGGAGACGTCGAGCTCCTGGGCGAGGTCGACCACCGGTCCCTGGGTGGACAGGCTGCGCCCCCGTTCGTCCTTGATCACCTTGACCTGCGGGCGGTAAAAATCCTTCGGGTTGACGGAGATCACCAGGGCGGTCTCCCCGGTGGAAAGCCGCACCACGCTGGCGATCGGGAAAGGAACCAGGTAATCGGTCAGCTTGCGCACCATCCTGGCGTCCAGGCGGCCGGCCGCCTCGACCTGAAGCAACCTGATCCCCTCGGACGGGGGAAGCCGGCGGCGGTAAACCCGGTCGCTGGTGATGGCGTCGTAAACGTCCGCCACAGACACGATTTTGGCCCAGTCGATGATGTCGGCGCCTTTGAGCCCCCGCGGGTAGCCCGACCCGTCCAGCCGCTCGTGATGCTGGTAAGCGATGTGGGCGGAAAGCAGGTTGACCTTGAACTCCTCCCGCAGGGTGTCAAATCCGTACTGGGTATGCCGCTTGACCTGTTCAAGCTCCGAGGGGGTGAGCTGTTCAGGCTTCAGCAGGATCGCCTGCTCGACCTGGCACTTGCCCACGTCGTGCAGGATCGCCCCCACGCCCAGGTCGACCATCTCGCCCCGGCTGTAGCCCAATCCCCTGGCGATCATCAGGGTGAGAATCCCTACGTTGACACTGTGGGCGTAAGTGTAATTGTCCAGCGTCTTCAGATCCACCAGCCCCACCAGCATTTCGCGGGAGGTGAGGA
>JAJYMS010000223.1 GCA_021786825.1 Bacillota bacterium
TCTTGGTTCTCTTCCCACTGCTTGTACACGACAAACCCTTGCAAGCCGAGGACCTGGAGGATACTCTGGGACATAGGCGGAGGAAGTCCTCCCTTCGGGGAGATGTGGTGTCTTCGATCAACACCTGACTTTCCTACCGCCTATCGATTTTCCTCCACACTTCTTACTCTAGAGCCGGCAAGCCGCGAATCGGGCGGCGGCGCGCGTCGCTTCGGCGGCGGCGGAGCGAACGCGAACCGCGCAGCAAGAAAAAGGCCATGGCGCCCACCAGGGCGGCTCCCAACACCCAGGCCGCGGCCGGCAAGTGGGAGCCTCCCCGGACGATTTCCACCAGGCCGAAGGCCAGAAAGATGCCAGCCGCCGCGAGCTTCACGATCCGCTCGGGAAGCCGGGCCCCCAGCGTCCGCCCCACCCAGATGGCCATTGCGTCGGATGTGACCATGCCCAAAGTCGAGCCGAGCCACACGGGGACAAAGGGCAGCGTGGCGGCCAAGGTGACGGTGGAGAGCATCGTCTTGTCTCCCACCTCGGCCAGGAAGAAGGTGATGGTGACCAGCCAGAAGGGCGACCGGGTCCGGCCCGCCGCCGGCCCTCCCCCGTCCGCCTCGTCGCCCCGCAGGGTCCAAAGGCCGAAGCCGATGAAGGCGAGCCCGGCCAGAAACCAAATCCACGCGGTGGGCAGCAATTCGCCGAAGAGCCCGCCCAGAGCGGCGGAGAAAACGTGCACCAGCAGAGTGGCGGCGAGGATTCCCGCCAGGACCACGCGGGGGTTGAAGCGCGTGGCCAGGGTCAGGGCGACCAGTTGAGTCTTGTCCCCCAATTCGGCAATGAAGATAAGGCCAAACGCCAGCCAGAACGCGTGCATGTGGACGCCCCCTTTGTCGCCTGAGAAAGGGCCCGCGCAAAAAATCGAGACCTTCACACCCTTCGGGTGCAAAGGTCTCGCTACGCCCGTTTTCAGGCCGGCAGGGCCAGGCCAGTGGCCAGCATGTTGACCCTGCCGAAATTAGCTACTCCCCTTCGCGACACCGTTATTGTAACCTGGCGGGGCGGCTCCTGGCAAGCCCTTGCCGCCACCAATGGGCGGTCACCACGTACGGTTACGGGTTCACCCCACGCAGGACCTCGCCCGCGTGAAAGGAACTGCGCACCAGCGGCCCGGCGAAGACGCCGGCGAAGCCGAGGGCCTCCCCCCGGCGCTGGTACTGCTCAAAGACCTCCGGCGGCACGTACTCCTCCACCGGCAGGTGGTGGCGCGACGGGCGCAAGTACTGGCCGATCGTCAGCAGATCGCAACCGGCCTGGCGCAGGTCCTCCATCACCGCGGAGACCTCGGCGGGGGTCTCGCCCAGGCCCACCATCAGCCCGCTCTTGGTGAGCGGCGCCCTCCCGGAGGTGCCCGCAACCCCGCCCGGTGCCCCGCCCGCAGCCCGGCCAGCAGCCCACCCCTTGGCCCGGCGCAGCACCTCCAGGGAGCGCCGGTAGTCGGCCTGGGGCCGTACGCGGGGGTACAGGCGCGGGACCGTCTCGACGTTGTGGTTGAGCACGGTGGGCCCGGCGGCCAGGACCGCCTCGAGGGCCGTGGGGTCGCCGCGGAGGTCGGGAATCAGGACCTCGATGCTGGCCCCCGGCACGGCGCGACGCAGCGCCTCGATGGTCGTCGCGAAGTGGGCGGCGCCGCCGTCGGGCAGGTCGTCCCGGGTCACCGAGGTCACCACCACGTGGGAAAGGCCGAGCTGCCGGGCGGCTTCCGCCACTCGCTCCGGTTCCCCCGAGTCGAGGGGCGCGGGGCGACCCTTGGCGACGGCGCAAAAGCCGCAGACGCGGGTGCAGAGATCCCCGAGAATCATAAAAGTCGCCGTGCCCGAGGCGAAGCAGTGCCCGAGGTTGGGGCACATGGCGCTCTGGCACACGGTGTGCAGTTCAAGCCCGCGCAGCAGCCCCCGCACCCGGCCAAGTTCGCCGTTGGCGGGCAGGCTGACCTTCAGCCAGTCGGGTTTGCGCATCAACTCGGACATCGCCCGTCAGTCGCCTCCCAGCCGGTCGCCTCCCGGTCAGTCCGCCGCCAATCCGTCCGTCGCCGGCCCTTCCAGGGCTTCTAGGGCCAGTTCGGCGACGTCCCGCGCCGCCAGCGAGTCGTCCAGGTTTTTGGCGGCGATTCCGTCGTTAAACATGGTGATGCAGAAGGGGCAGGCCGTCGCGACCGTTCCGGCCCCGGACGCGGCCGCCTGCTCGGTCCGGGCCCAGTTGATCTTGTTCCCGTGCTCCTCCAGCCACATCCGCCCGCCGCCGGCGCCGCAGCAAAAGCTGCGCTGGTGATGGTTCCCGGGGATCTCAGCCAGCCGCACCCCGGGCAAGGCCTCCAGGATCGCCCGGGGCTCGGCGTACAGACCGTTGTAGCGGCCGAGGTAGCAGGAGTCGTGGTAAGCGATCACGCGCGCCGGCGCGGCCGTACGCGCCGGGTCAAACTTGAGCCTGCCTTCGCGGGACAGTTGGGCGATCAGTTCGGTGTGGTGCACAACCTCGTACTCGGCGTCAAAGTCGCGGTAGTCGTGCTCGAGGGTATTGTAGCAGTGCGGGCAGGCGGTGACGATCCGCTGCACGCCGTACTTCTTGAAGGTCTCCACGTTCTCCAGCGCGGACATCTGGAACTGGTACTCGTTGCCGAGCTTGCGCGCCGGGTCGCCGCAGCACGTCTCCTCCGGCCCCAGGATGCCCACCTCGAGGCCGGCCGCCCGCAGTACCTGCACCACCGCCCGGGCGATCTTCTGGTTGCGGTTATCAAAGGCCCCGGCGCAGCCGACCCAGTAGAGCAGGTCCACCTTCGCCCCGTCGGACATCAGCTTCACGCCCAGGCCCTCGGCCCAGTTGGCCCGGTCGGTGCCGGACATCCCCCACGGGTTGCCCTTCTCCTGCAGGTTGCGGAAAACGAGCTGCACCTGCGACGGGTAGCGGGTCTCAGTCAGGGCGAGATAGCGGCGCAACTCCACGATCAGCGGGATGTGCTCGTTGGTGACCGGGCACTCCTCCATGCAGGCCCGGCAGGTGGTGCAGGCCCAGAGTGCCTCCTCCGGGATCACCTGGCCGATGACGGTTCCCCCCGGATTGAAGGCGGCCATTTCCTCCGCCCCGGCCGCCTTGCGCGCCAGCGGCTCGTACTTCAGCAGATGCGCCCCCAGGTTCATGATCAGGTCGCCGGGGGAAAGCTCCTTGCCGGTCAGATTGACCGGGCAGCGGGAGGTGCAACGCCGGCAGTGGGCGCAGGCGTAGGTGTCAAAGAGTTGCTTCCAGGTGAGGTCCCGGACCCGGGAGGCGCCGAAGCTCTCCGCCTCCTCGTTCTCCAGGTCCAGCGGCTTCAGCATCGCCCCGCCGGGTTTCAGGCTGCTGAAGTAGACGTTCAGCGGGGCGCCCAGGATGTGCAGATGCTTGGAGTAGGGGATGTAGACCAGAAACCCCAGGAAGACCAGCAGATGAGCCCACCACGACGCCCCCCAGACCGCCCGCACCGTGGCGGGGGCGGCGGAGGACAGCCAGCCGGCGACGGCGCTGCCGACGAACAGGTACCTTCCCTGCGGCTCCAGCCCCAGGACGATGCGCGTGCCGCCCAGCAGGAAATCGGTGAGGACCAAGGCCAGGATGGCCAGCAGGATGTAGGCCGCCTCGAGGTTGACCTCCAGGCGCTTGGGCCGCAGGACATAGCGCTTGAAAGCGGCCATGGCGACGGCCGCGATCACCAGCACC
>JAJYMS010000127.1 GCA_021786825.1 Bacillota bacterium
CAGCGTCACCTTGTTGATCTTGCCAGCACTGGTCAGGGGCAGCTCCTGGACAAAGACAAAACGGTCCGGGATCCAGAACCGGGCGAGCCGGCCCTGTTCCGCAGCCGCCTTCAGATGGGATGTGAGCGAAGAAGCGCTCACATCCCCGCCGGCCTGGACCACGGCCACCGGCCGCTCGCCCCAGCGCTCGTCCGGCTGAGCAATCACGGCCACGGCGGCGACGCCCGGGTGCTCGGAGATCAGCGCCTCGAGCACACCGGTGGCGATCCACTCGCCGCCGCTCTTGACGGCATCCTTCTTGCGATCGACCACATAAAGGGTGCCGTTTGGGTTCATCACGCCCAGGTCGCCGGTACGGAACCAGCCGTCCCGGTACGAGGCGCCGCTCCGCTCCGGGTCCTTATAGTAACCGTCCGGCAGCCAGGGCGAACGCACCAGCACCTCGCCGATGCTCTTGCCGTCGGACGGTACGGCGTTGCCGTGTCCATCTTCGAGCCGGACCTCCACCATCGCCAGCGGGAGCATTCCTGTGCGCAGTGCCTCCCAGGCCTCGGGGGAACCGGGCTCGATACCCCGGGGCACCACCGAGATGCTGGCCGCCAACTGGTCGGACCCGCCGTAGATCAAGCTGTAGGCCATGCCCTTGTCGCGCATCCGCTGCGCCAGGCCCGAGGGCAGCGGACTGCCGCCGGTGGCGACCTTATACCCCTTGAGGTCGCCGACGCCGGCCCTATCGGCGGCCTCCAGCAACATGTGGATCTGCGTCGGCACCATGTTGGACCAGGTGATACCTTCGCGCTGGACCAGTTGCAGCTGCTCGGCCGGACCAGCCTTGCCCGGCAGTACCAGCTTGGCGCCCAGGTAGGGGACAAAAAAAGCTGTACCCCAGCCGTGGATGTGGAAAAAGGGAATACACGGCATGAAGGCGTCGCTGCTGCTGGCGGCTGCCCCCGTGGGGTGGGTGGCCAGGTGGTGCAGGATGCCCAGGGAGGCCAGGAGCATGTCGCGGTGCCGGTAGAGCATGCCCTTGGGCCGGCCGGTGGTGCCGGTGGTGTAGAAGATCGAGAACGGGTCGGTCTCCTGCACCTGCCCGGCCTCGTCCGGGACCTCGGCCCTGCCCTCCTGCACCAGTTCTTCGTGGGTGGGCGTGCCGGGTTCGGGGCTGTCGGGACCGTCTGTCAACCAGACCCAGTTGGCAAAGAGCGGTCGTGCCTTGGCCAGGGGTTGTTTGAACCCTTCCCAGACAAAGAACCACTCGACGCCGGCATGCTGGATGGTGTAAAGCAGGTCATCGGGGGGGAGCCGGAAGTTGACGGTGAACAGGACGGCGCCGAGCATGGAGCTGGCATAGTGCAGCTCCAGGTAACGGTTGCTGTTGACGTCCATCACGCCGATGACGGTGCCGCGCCCCACACCGAGCTGCTTCAGGTGATTGGCTAGCCGTACTGCCCGCTCGTACACCTGCTCATAGGTAAACCGGCGCGATTCGTAGACGACCTCCGCCCCCGCCCCGTTGCGCAACGCGCTCTGCAACACTTCGTGGATGACCAGTCCGCGCATCGACCACTCCTCCTCTCCTAAGCCACTTCAGACCGACCAGACTTCGGACCTCTCCAGTGCCCAGCTCGGGTACTCTTCGCCGTTCAGGAACCGGTGGGCATAGAGGGTGGCCAGGTGCGCATAGCGGCTGCCCGCGGTTTCGGCCAGCTTGTAGAGCAATGCCACCTGGGCGGTGTCGGCCAGCCGGGCGACGGCATCCTTGGCATACCATTGCGCCTCTTCGGGGTTGCAGTTGCCGAGCTGAGTCAGGGTGGTCTCGATCACCCGCGCCGCGCCGCGGGCCTCGGGTGTGCCCACACTTTCGAGGAGAGGGATGAACTCGGCCAGGAAAAACTCGTGCGCCCGCTTCTTGTGCATGGCCTCTAAGAAGTCCAGCGCCTGGATGTTGCTCGGTCCTTCCCAGATGGGGGTGATGAGGGCCTCGCGGTGCCAGCGGGCCACGGCGTACTCTTCGAGGAAGCCGAGGCCGCCGAAGAGCTCCATGCCCAGCCGGGTGACTTCAGCGGCATGGTCGGCGGTGCGGTTCTTGGCCAGATGGGAGAGGAAGCGGGCGTAATGGTAGCGGCCCGTGTACGGGGGCCTTTCGTTCCAGGCCTTTTCGAACAGGTCGACGGCGTGGAAGCCCAGGGCCAGACCCCCGGCGATGCGCACGGCCATGTCGGTCAGGTCGCGGCGGACCAGCGGGTGGTCGACCAGGTAGCGGCCGAAGGAACGGCGGCGGCGTACCCGCTCCAACACCTCGAGGTGCGATTTGCGGGCAATGCCGATGCCGGCGATGGCGTTGGCCAGCCGGGACACCGTCAGCACTTCAAGAGTGTAGTAGATGCCGCCTTCGGCCTTGCCGACCAGGAATGCCTCGCTTCCGGGGAATTCGACCTCGCCGGAAGGGACGGCGCGGGTGGCGCTCTTGTCCTTGAGCCGGCGCACGCGGTAGTTCAGTTCGCCAACCCGGTTCAGGCGGGATACCAGGAAGAGGGCCAGCCCCTTGGGCCCGGCGGGCGCGCCTTCGGGTCGGGCGGTGACCACGGCCACGTCCGTCAGGCCGGCGCCGCTGGTGAAGTACTTCTCCCCTTCGAGTCGCCAGGCGTCGCCGTGGCGGACGGCCTTGAGGGAATTGGCGCCGAGGTCGCTGCCGCCCTGGACCTCGGTCATCCAGGTAGCGCCCCAGGACTCGCCATTCAGCAGCTTTTCCTTCCATTCGGCGCGTTCGGGAGCGTATTTGTGGATGATGTAGGCGGTCTGGTTGGTGATGGTCAAGATGCAGTAGAGCCCGGGGTCGGCCACCAGATAGCCCAGGGCGTAATGGTGGTGCCACGTGCTACCCGTGTAGGGCGGCTGGTTCATCGGAGCCAGTTCCTTGAGTAACGCTGTCTGCGCCGGCGCAAGGCGCACCCGGTCCACCCGGTTTCCATCCAGGTCGTGCATGACCAGTACCGGCGGGGCCTCGTGGTCAACGTGGTAGGCGACCTCGTAGACCTCCTGGCCGGCCAGGGCGCCGAAGCGCCCCAGTTGTTCCTTGTGATCGGTGTAGGCTGGCCAGTAATGTCGGAGGACGTTATGCAGGTCCGGGTCCCGGTCCCAGTGGTTTTGCCCATAGGCGTAAGACTGATACTTCATAAAACAGGTTCCTTTGCCTGGACCTTTTCTCCCCTCAAGCTAGCAGGTGCAGATTGAGCCGTCAACGGAGGGTGCGGAGGTTGACATGTTGACCAAGGTGCGGCTTGGCTCACTCTGGCAAGGGGCGAAGTCGGTCGGCGGCGTCGCGGATGGATCCGCGGGTATGGGCGAGCAGCCTGTCAATCTGGGCTCGCGCGGTGGTGACGGGCTTCGTGTCTCACCCGACGGATTGGCGCGCGTGGGGGCCATGGACCGATAGGGCGCAAGGAGCTGTTCCGACAGTTCATATCATACAGGCGCCAGTTCGGCCAGCGGCTCGGGCTGGTCGTCGACGCGGATACTCCTCTTGATACACCACGTGGATCGCGGCCGACTGCTTGCTGTGCCGGTCACCGCCCGACGCCTCTTCTGCCTCCAGCGTGCGCAGCAGATGTTCGGGCAGGGCCAGCCCCTCGGAGGCGGTGAACGCCGCCGCCATTGCCGTCACCACCTCTGGACCGGTCAGCATGTTTCCAGCCACTGCGAACCCTGGACCCACATGGTGACCCGCTCGGGCGAC
>JAJYMS010000213.1 GCA_021786825.1 Bacillota bacterium
CCGACGCCAACGCGCTTCCCCTTCAAGTCGGCAATGCTCTTAATGGAACTGTCCTTGCGGACAGCAATTTGGACCGCCCCCGGCTTGACCCCGCCGAACAGAATGCTAACATTCTGATACTTCTTGTCGAAGGGAGCTTCGCCCCTGGTGGCCTTATACAAGTCCCCGACCGTGGTGATGCCGATACCCACCTCCCGGTTACCGAGGAGCATCACGTTGTCAGAGGCTGCTCCGGTCACCTCAGGTGTCACCGAAACGCCCGGGACGTACTTGGAGATGATATTGGCGATTCCGACCCCTATGGGGTAATAAACGCCACCCTGGCTCCCGGCCCCTAAGGACACCTGGGATGGATTGATTCCCCCCTGCTTGCCTGCGTCAGAGCCAGAACCGCTGCCCGGCTTTGCCGACTGCCGGGAATTCGCGAGCCACCAGAAGCCAAACAACGCGGCCATAGGTAGGCGGGAAGCCTCACCGGAAGTCCTTCGCGAGTTGTGACGGCAGGCCGCGTAGTCGAACTTGCCGGGATTCCCCGCCGTCCGGGGGCGATGGCCCCGGTGTCCAGGTGGTCCGTCCGCCGGATGTAGCTGTCGTAGAAGCTCTGCCAGTCCGTTCCGGTCAGTTCCTTCGCCCACGCCTCCCGGGCGAAAAGCCGCCCGGCGGTCCAGAAGTAGCTGTGCAGCATGTGATGGGGCAGCCCTTCATACTCGACCGCGCCGCGCAGCAACTGCGTGTACCAGGAGATCCCGGCCTGCCCCCCTCCAGGGGCGTGCCGCCATCGTAGACGTTCCAGCGCCGCCAGCCCCAGGATGATGGACCCCTCTTGAAACCGACCACCCGAACCTTGAACCCGTCGGGATAGACCTTGGTCTGGTCGAAGTCGATCCGGCCGAAATACCAGCCGCTGTACCCGAGTTCCAGGGACAGGTCGGCAAAGGTGATCGATACCTCACTACTTGACTTTCTGGCCTTTCGGAGCGTCCAGGCGACGATCCTCGTGGCCGTTTATGATCCCAGCCCCCACGGGTACAACCCTTAGGCGCAGAGGCTTCCGTTTTCTCCCGGGTGTAAAGGGGCAACATCGTACCTGAGGACGATGCGAGATGGTCCCGGGGTACCTATGGCAAACCCGGTCCGTCTGGTAGTTTAGTAGCTGCAGCGGTCAATCTGTCCCGAGCACCGCTAGCCGGCAGAAAAGGGGACCGACATGATGCGTCGTTACGGTTGGGGTTTGGTGCTGATCGCCCTCGGCGTGATGGGTTTTCTCCAAACGACGGGGCTATTCAACTTTGGCTTGGCCTTGTGGCCGGTGTTCCTGACCCTGGCCGGGGGATCCCTGGTCTGGCACAGTATCAAGCAGAGGTGTTGCTGGTTCCTGCTGGGCCTGGGCATGTGGGTGGGCGGCATCGGCCTGTTTCAGATCCTTTTCAATGCCGGTGTCACGGCCATCGGGGGAGGAGATGTCGCCCGGCTGGGCTGGCCCCTCCTTTTCGTCGGCGTTGGAGTGTCCTTCCTCCTGGGCGGCCACCACCCGTGGTGTTCGCCCGCTTGGCGTGTCGGCAGCCTCCGGCACGGCCTGGGCGACCGCCACCACGGGCGCGAGCGCTGGGTGCTGGACGGCGACTTTGACGTTAACCACGGCGTGGGTGACGTGGTCATCGACCTGACCACCGCCGACATTACCGAGGGCGTCCACCGCGTCACCGTGGGAGTCAACGTCGGGGACGTGGTCATCCGGGTGCCCGACAACGTGAACGCCCTGGTGAACGCTGCGGTCAGCATCGGCCAGCTTCAAGTCTTCGGAGAGAACCGGTCGGGATTGGGTAGCCTTACTCTGCGCAAGCAGGTCGTGGTGGCGGATTCAAAGGTGGAGCTGCGCATCGAGGCCAGGCTCAGCGTCGGTCAGCTCACGGTGACTCAGGCTCCCCCGTACCCAGGGGTTGCCCGGTGAGCCAGGAGCCCAGACTTGGGCTCCAGTGGAAACTGGTCATCCTGTATCTGGCAGCCGGCCTCTTCAGTTCCGGGGTAGTGGCGGCGGGATATCTGGCGGGAACCTACCTTGGCCTTCAGCCAACCTCAGCCCTGGGCGCGGGCCTCGCCGCCGGGGTGGCCGTGGGGCTGACCGGTTCCGTCGTCGGCTCGATGATCGCGCGTTCCCTGAAGCTCCGGCTCTGGGAGGCGGGGCTGATGGCCGGACGCATTGCGCGCGGCGATTTCCAAGCCCGCCTGTCCGTAGGTCCTGCCGATGAGATCGGCTGGCTGGAGGAGCAACTGAACCAGATGGCCGGCCACCTGGAGACGGCGGTGGCGGAGTCGCGGGCCCTGGCGGAGCAGAACCGACGGCTGGCGGAGGAGGCCGGGCGGGGAGCGGCCCTGGAGGAACGGACCCGGCTGGCCCGGGATTTGCACGACACCGTCAATCAGCGGTTGTTTGCACTGGCGATGCGAGCGGCGGCGGCCCGCCGCCGGCTCGAGCAAATTGGCGGCCAGGCCGCGGCCGTGGCCGCCGACGTGGCCGCCATCGAAGACCTCGCCCGACAGGCCCATAGTCAGACCCGCGAGCTCATCCTGCAACTCCGCCCCGTCGCGCTGGATCAACAGGGACTTGGACCAGCCCTCCGGGAGTACGTAACGGCGGCGGGAGACCGTGAATCCTGGGAAGTCGTTCAGGAGATCGATGTTTCCATCCGTCTCGCCGGACCGACAGGGGAGAGCCTGTTCCGGGTCGCCCAGGAGGCACTGAACAATGCCAGCAAGCACGCCGGCGCCGGCCGGGTGTGGGTAAGACTCTGCCGGACGACGGAAGGGATTCTGCTGGCGGTCAAGGATGATGGGGTGGGTTTTGACCTGAGGGCCGGGATCCGCCCTACCGCCGTGGGGTTGATCGGCATTCGGGAACGCGTGGCCGCCATGCGCGGCAAGCTGGACGTGAACAGCGCCCCGGGACGGGGGACGGAGATCACGGCGGTGGTGCCGGTGCCCGCAAAGGGAGGAGAAGCCACGTGATCCGCGTGATGTTGGTCGACGATCACCGGATGGTCCGCGAGGGGCTGAAGATCTACCTCGCTACCGAAACGGAGATCGAGGTGGTCGGGGAGGCGGCGGACGGCGCCACAGCGGCCGTGCTGGCCGGGGAACTGAAACCGGACGTGATCCTCATGGACCTGATGATGCCGGGCGTGGACGGGGTGGAGGGGACCAAGCGCTGCCTTGCCGCCAGCCCCGGGTCGCGGGTGGTCGTCCTGACGAGCAAACCCGACGATGAGCAGGTGGTCCCGGCGATCCGGGCAGGCGCTCTCTCCTACCTGCTCAAGGATGTCTCGGCCGAGGAACTGGCAACCGCCATCCGGGGTAGCGCTGGTGGCCAGCCCACGCTCCACCCCCTGGCGGCGGCCCGGCTGAGGGAGGAACTGAGCGCCCCGCCGGGGCGCGTCTCCGGTCTGGGCGAGGTCACTCCCCGGGAGATGGAGGTGCTGAAACTGATCGGTAAAGGTCTAAGCAACAAAGAGATCGGCGAAAAGCTGTTCATTGGCGAGCGGACCGTGAAGGCGCACGTGAGCCATCTGCTGGAGAAGCTGAGCCTGGTGGACCGGACCCAGCTCGCCATCTGCGCGGTGCAGAAGAAACTGGTCGACTGACGCGCCGCCGGTCGAGCTGGCGGCCTCAGCCTGCAGGCTGCACCGCGCGCCCGGTCGCCTCCTTATCGACGTCGTACTTCCGGACCCTCGGCCGAAGGTGCTGCAACTCCACCGGTTCGTAGGAAATGACCGGGCCATCCGGCGTGTGGGTGGCGATGGTGGTCTTCAGCCACTCAGCGTCATCCCGTTCGGGATATTCGGGCTTGTAATGGGCGCCGCGGCTCTCGTTGCGAAGGAGGGCACCCAGGGTGATGACTCGGGCCAGTTCCAACATCCCCCCGAGTTGCCGGGTGAAAGTGACCGACTGGTTGGACCATCGACTGGTGTCCTGGATGTTGATGCGATGGCAGCGCTCCCTGAGTTCGGAAATCCGGTCCAGGGTCTTCTCAAGGCGGTCGTTGTGGCGGACCACCGTGACGTTCTGGGTCATCCAATGCCCCAGTTGCTGATGCAGTTGATACGCGTTTTCGTCTCCGTCCAGGCGGAGGATGTCCGCTTCGATCTCCTGCTGCCGCCGCACCTCGGAGGCGAACACGACCTGGGGCACGGAATCGGACCCCCTGGTCAGGCCCTTCATATATCGCACGGCGCTGGGGCCGGCTACCAGGCCTCCGTAGATGGCTGAAAGCATCCCGTTCCCACCGAGACGGTTGGCCCCGTGGTACTGGTACTCACACTCCCCGGCGGCGAAAATGCCGGGGATGTTTGTCATCTGATCTACATCCACCCACATCCCGCCCATCGAGTAATGGACCGAAGGGAATATCCTCATGGGGATCTTCCGTGGATCGTCCCCGGTAAAGACTTGATAGATGTCGATAATGCCGCCCAGCCGGCGTTCAATGTAGCGAGGATCCAGGTGCGACATATCCAGGTAGACCATGTTCTGACCGTCGATCCCCAAGCCCATTTCGACGCAGACCGTGAAAATGGCCCGGGTGGCCACGTCCCGGGGGACCAGGTTACCGTAGGCCGGGTACCACTCCTCCAGAAAATACCACGGCCGGCCATCCCGGTAAGTCCACACGCGGCCGCCTTCGCCCCGCACTGACTCGGAGACGAGGCGGTTCTTGTCGGCCCCGGGGATCGCGGTGGGGTGGATCTGGATGAACTCACCGTTGGCGTACTTGACACCCTGCCGGTAGAGCTGGCTGGCGGCGTGGCCGGTGTTGATGATCGAGTTGGTCGTCCGCCCGAAGATCATGCCGGGCCCCCCGGTGGCCACCGTGACGGCGTCGGCCGGGAAGGCCCTGATCTCCATGCTCTTCAAGTCCTGCGCGGTCACCCCCCGGCAGGCCCCTCCCTCGTCGATTACCGCCGAAAGCATTTCCCACCCTTCGTACCGGGTGACGCGTCCCTCCACCTCCAGGCGACGCACCTGCTCGTCCAAAGCGTACAGGAGCTGCTGTCCGGTGGTCGACCCGGAAAAGGCCACCCGGTGGTGTTTGACACCGCCCAACCGGCGCAAGTCGATGAGTCCCTCGAACGTGCGGTTGAATTGCATCCCCATGCGATCGAACAGGTGGATGAGCTTCGGAGCCGCCTCACACATCCCCTTTACCGGGGTCTGGTTGGCCAGGAAGTCACCGCCGTAAATGGTATCGTCAAAATGCTCCCAAGGGGAATCTCCCTCGCCGTGAGTGTCCAAGGCGGCGTTGATACCCCCCTGAGCACAGGCGGAGTGGGAACGCTTACAGGGGCCCAGGGCCAAGATGTCAACCTGAACACCGGCCTCAGCGGCCCTCAGGGCGGCCATCAGCCCAGCCAGGCCGCCGCCGACCACCACGAGTTTTTGTCCCATCTCAGATCATCCCCCAACTCAAAACGCCTGCCAGGCTCGCCTCTCTTGTGCAAACTTCGGCAATCAAGGCAGCTAGTCCTGTAGCCATGCCAGGACGGCTGGCAGTTATAAGAGCCCGGCGCCGTTGATCGGCGTGCGGGCTCCCCGGGGGAGGGCTCAGCGGGCGGTGGCTGAGCGCCAGAGTTGTCGCGCTGACAGGGAGGGAGAAGCTCAGACCCGGGTGGAGCGCCTGGACGCGAGCCACCCCGCCACCGTGGCCACCCGTTGGCCCAGGTACCGGGCCCCGTCGAGCTCCGGTGCGGTGACACCCTTGTCGGTCCCGGTGGCACTGGCGCCGTACGGGTTGCCGCCGGCCGCAGACACTGCCTGGTCGGTGTAACCCGGCGCGGCCACGAGGGCCCCCCAGTGGTAGAAGGTGTGGTACAGGGAAAGGATGGTCGCCTCTTGGCCACCGTGCGCGTTGGAGGCCGTTGCAAATCCAGCCGCCACTTTATTGGCCCAAGGCGCGCGGCACCGCCTCCAGCGGCAAGACCGCCAGCGCCTCCGTGTCCGGGTTATGCATGCTCCCCCATCCTGTCCCCGCGATACCAGGGCCGGCTAAGTCACCGGGTGACTACATCCTGAGAAGTAGATTTGCTTGCTGTTTAAAATACTTCCAGGGACCGAAGACAGCTTATCCAACGGCTGCTAAGATCTGAAGGATGGGAGGCGAGTACCACCATGGATAACAAGGAAGTCATGGTTCCCGCCTGGGATGAAGAGGAAGCCTTGCTGTTCGCCCGCCACCTCTGGGGCCAGAATTCCGAATTGCAAGCCAAGACGATCCGGGCGCCCGGACGGGGCTGGCTCGGAGTGACACGCCGGCAGGGGCTTTACCAGATCCGTCGGTGGGACAGGCCGGAGAACAACTCGCCCGCAACGCCAACCGTCGCTGCCGCCGATGCCGAGACGGGCGAAACGTGGCATTTCAACGGTCCGTCGCCGGCCGGCGAAGCCTGCGGCACCCCCCCGGACGAGGCAGTCTTTCGCCGCTCCGGACAGGCCTCCGTGCAAGACGGCGTCCTGATCGTCAAGGGCAAAGCGATAATCATTGTCCCGGCCGGCGTGCGCCTCCGGGTTAACGGCACGCGCCGGCACGGAACCACTGTCGTGCGCGAGACCGATGAGGTGCAGGTGGAGTTGCCGGCGCCTGTCCCCCCCGCAGGGTTCGAAATCGCCGTCGTTCAAGACGAAATGCAAGCCACCCTGGAGATTCACCCCGGGTACGCCCATCGGCTACAGGACGCGATGCCGGCATGTCCTTTGGTGATCAACGTCGAAGAAGTGCGTATGCCGCCACCCAACCTGTCGGTGGAAACAGTCCTGAGTGAGTTGCGGGCCAAGGGCGTGATGCACGGCATCGACCTGCCGGCCATCGTGGGGGCGATCCGACGGCTGCCCACAGCACCGGTCGTGGTGGCGTCCTGCACGCCGGCGCGCCCCGGGACCGAAGCCACGATCACGGCCTATTTCGCCGAGCATGTCCAGTGGAAGGAAACGATCCGGGAAGACGGAACCATGGATTACCGGGGACGGCTGCAAGTACCTACCGCCGAGGCGGGGCAATTGCTTGCCAGCAAAGTGAGTGGGACGCCTGGGGATGCGGGGATTACCGTCCGCGGCGGACCAATTCCGCCGCCGCCAGTCCAAGAAGTGTCCCTCGTCGCCGGCAAGGGGGCTCGGTTGGACTCCGCCGGGCTTACGGCGTTCGCGGCTACGACCGGACGTCCGACCATCGAGCGAGGGCCCGACGGGCGGCACGTCGTACGCGTCATACCGGTGCTCACTCACGGCGAGGTGGATATGGCCAGCGGCAACCTGAGATTTTCCGGTGACATCGTCGTGCAGGGCGACGTGGCGGACTCGATGAGCGTCATTGCGGGCGGCAACCTGACCGTTTACGGTTCCGTGTCCCGGGCCTACCTTGAAGCCGCCGAAAACCTGTGCATCCTTGGAAATGCGTTCAACTCCACCCTCGTCGCCGGGGGACGGGCGGCCTTCTACCTTTCCGCGCTACCGTTGCTGGAACAGATCGCCAGCGCCCTGGACAAATTGCGGCTAGCCCTGGCACAGTTGAAGGATCACCCGATCCTGGGCTCCGCCTTGCACAGTGATGACAGGTTCCGACAGCTCGTCAATTCGATTGTCGAAACGAGCGTCCGCGAACTGCCTGGTTTGATGCATTCACTGCACGAACGCCTGTCGGCGGCAGAGTGGTCCGATGACCTTTCCACGGGATTAAAGGAAATACTGCGCCTGTTTCAACCTGATTCAAACGGGCACTTGTTTGCCGGCAAAGCCGAGCTGGAGGCGTTTTCCCTGATGGTTATGGAGACGATCGAGCTGGCCGGCGAGGCTCCCCACGACAACGGAAAAGCAGTGGTCAGGTATCTTCACAGTTGCCAATTGGACGCCTCGGGAGACGTGGAGGTCGGCAACCGGGGGAGCTACTATTCAAAGTGTAGCGCCGGCGGACGGCTCCGCTCCAGCGGGCCCATCTTGGGGGGACGTGCCTACGGACATTCGGGGGTGGAGGTTTCTGAGGCCGGCTCAGAGATTGGTGTCGCCACGGAACTGGCCACTTCCACGGCCGGGACGATTCGAATCGGCCGGGTTTACCCGGACGTCCTGCTCCGCGTCGGCCGGCGCACCCACGGGGTAAGTACCGTGCGAGAGGGTTTGCGGGTTCGGTCGGTCGAAAACGACCTGCGTGGGTTATGAACGGGAGCAACATGATGGGTCAAGACCCAAGCCTAGCGGGAGGTCAGCGGATTTGCGGATGGTGACGATCGACGAGTTGCGGCCAGGCATGAGGCTGGGGCGAACGGTATGGGGAACCAGCGGAACTCCCTTGCTTAGGCGTGGCGTGGTGCTCGATGTTGAGTACATCCGTAGCCTAAGAAATGCTGGTGCGGAAGTCGTTTATGTCCGGGAGGCGGGGTGGGAAGATGTTGTTCTGCCTGAGTTGGTCAGCGAGCAGGTCTACCGTGCCGTAAGGCAAGCGGCGACTCGCGCCTTTGCCCGCCTGACGGGCGGGCGCGCCTATCCCCTCTCGCGCGTGCGCGCCGCCGTGGAACTGCTGATCAATGATGTGATGGTCGCCCCTAACGTGGTCTGGGCGGTGAAGGACTTACGCGCGGCGGGAGATCACCTTTTCGGGCATTCGGTCAATGTGGCCCTGCTGTCGTTACTGGTAGGCCAGCGGGTGGGATTGGATCGTTCAGACTTGATCGAGTTGGGCATCGGGGCCCTCCTGCACGACCTGGGCAAGGCGTACATTCCAGAGCCGGTGTTGAACAGGCCGGGTCCACTCACGGAGGCCGAGTGGCAGCTCATGCGCGACCACCCCAGTCTGGGGTACGAGGCCTTAGGCAAGGCGGGAGCAGGCTTGTTGGCCGCTCATATCGCTTTGCAGCATCATGAACGGATTAACGGCTCCGGTTACCCACGCGCTCTTCGCGGCCGTGAAATCCATTTATTTGCGCAGATCTGCGGAGCCTGCGACGTGCTTGATGCCTCCACGAGTTCCCGCCCCTACCGACACTCGGCTCTGACCGCGGCGCAGGCGCTGGAGCATCTTCAAGCCGAGGCCGGACGCCTCTACGGAGAGCGTCCAGTCCACGCGTTGATACAGATCGTGGCACCCTACCCGGTCGCTTCCCTGGTGCGTTTGGACGACGGCTCGACCGCGGTGGTCAAGCAGGTACACGTGCCCAGCTTGGACCGTCCTGAGGTTCGCGTGTTCCGTTCTCCGGACGGCAAGCCGATGAGGCAGTTCGTGGATCTGGACCTGTCCGCCCAACCGTCCCGGCATATAGTCCGAACATTGGCAAAAGGAATTGATTTCGGGGCCGAAGAACGATCCACATACCACAGGACTAGATGCTTGTCGCACGGGCACTGACGGCTGAAACCGGTCGCCGGCCCGGTGGGGCCAAACGCCTCCAAGAGACGTCGAGGTGCTAATAAGGTGGACAGTATCCCCAAGTCAAATCTGGTTCCGACACAAGTTATCCGCGACGCCCTCGAAACATTAACGTCTGACATAGGGTTGCCCGTCACCCTATGGTCCGCCGGCGGACTACCTCTCACCGGCACCACGTGCCTTTCGGGTCTGTGCCAAGCCATGTTGGAAGTGGCACCCGACCACTGCCACCGATCCGCCCTAGTGGCCAGCCAACGCGCCCTCCGCTCTGGGCGTCCCGAATTCAGTCGGTGTCACGCGGGACTTACCTATGCGGCATTGCCGGTCATACCGCCGGAGGGGCCGCCCGCGGTGCTGCTGATAGGCGGCGTGGCCACTTCTCCGGCTGACGAAGTGTCTGCCCGATCGGCGCTGGCTCGCCATTCGGGAGGAAATTACCTTGGCGCTCGTCCTGCGGAGCCTCACCTGATCATTCGGCCGCGGGCGGATCTGGAGCGTTGGTTGCCGCTTTGCTCTGCCATGGCCGCTCTGATCGCCCAGGCAGTCGGAAGAAATGCCGGGCCCGAAGCGAAGTCCAGGCCTTCAAATCGGACCTTCGAGCCACTAAGTGTAGTAGCCGCGGCGGTCGAGGCGCAAGCGCCAAGAGAGTTCCTGGAACCCGTTGTCAGACGCCTGGCGAGCTTTCCCGGGGTGATGGTCGGCGCGGCCATCGTGATGGACGAACGACGGGGGCGTTTGCGCTGGGAGGTTGTCTGCGGCCCGCCTCGCGATCGCCTGGAGGGATTGGAGACAGAGGTCGGCGATGGCTTCGCCGGTTGGACCGCCCGGGTAGGCAAACCACTGGTCATAACTAATCCGGTCGCCGATCCGCGCAGCGCGTTGATGCGTCGGTTGGGTCTTTATCTGACAGCGTTGGCCACCCACCCGTTCGAAGCAGGCGGGCAAGTGGCGGGAGTACTGTTGGTCGGGAGCACCTCCCACCCGCAGTTGGAAGCCGGCGTCCTGCAGGAGTTGGCCGCCATGGGGCGGCTGAGTGGCCTCGCCGCGACCGTCTGCGGTCTGAAAGCGGGCAGTGGTGAACAGTCACGTCGCGTGAGAGCGTTGCTGGAAACCATCCGCCTGTTCAACGAGCCGCTCAGCCTGAAGGATAAACTGGTCCGGTTGGTGGACACCACCACCAATCTCTTCGACCTCCGGGCCTGCTGCATTTCGACGCCGACCGAAGTTGAGGGAACGTTGCGAGTACGGGCGGCTCGCGGGCTTCCACCCGTACAGTTACCGGTGGTGCGCACACTGACGGCGGGCGCCGCCCCCTCCAGCTTGATCCGTACTTTGGCGGGAGGCGAGTGGGCAACCCTCGCCGATTTCCCCTTCGGAGGCGGCGGGGAGGCCGACGGAAGTTTGAGCGTCGGGGACCGCGACCGCGTTCTGGCCAGTGATCAAGAAGCTGTCTTGCAGGCCTTCGCCGCCATTGCCGGGGCCCATATCGCGGCAGATAACCACCGAGCCGAACAAGACGTTCTGGTAGAGGAAGTCTTGACCGCCTTCGGGATGGTCCTCCAAGCCAGGGACGTGGCCGAATACGAACACGCCCGCCAGGTAGCGGATCATTGCGAAATGATGGCCACGGCCTTACAGCTTCCCCCTGACGCAGTGACCGACATCAGGCGGGCCGGATTCTTGCACGATATCGGCAAGCTGGCCGTTCCCGCACCCCTCGTCCAGAAGGCCGCCAACCTCTCGAGCCAGGAGATGATGCTCCTGCGACGTCACCCCTTGATCGGCGCGGCCATCGTCGGGTCGTTCGCCGTGCTGGGAAGACTGACGCCATCCGTGCGTCACCACCACGAAAGGTACGATGGGAAGGGCTACCCCCAAGGATTGGGCGGGCACGAGATACCACTGGGATCGCGAATCATCTCGATCGCCGAGGTGTTCGACGGGATGTTGCGGGATCAGCCCTACCGTCCGGGAAGGTCGATCAGCGAGGCGTTGGCCGAACTGCGGTTGCAGGCTGGGACTCAATTTGACCCGGAGTTGGTCAGCCTGTTCGCGCGGCACTGGGAAACGCAAACCGTTACGCGCGACGCGGGGCCTGCCGTCGGTGAATTCACCCAGGCCGCCAGCCTCTTGCCGGAGCTGACCTCGCGGGAACTCGAGGTCCTGACGTTACTGGGGCGCGGCTTGACCAACCAGGAGTTGGCGGAAACCCTGCAACTGAGTACCAAGACGGTGAAGACGCACGTCAGCAGCATCTTGCAAAAACTGCAGTTATCCGACCGTACCAAGGCGGCGGTGTTTGCCATCGAGCGCGGTCTGACGGCGACGGTTCCCCGTTCCTAGGGCTCAACCTCCATCAGCCGGTAGATAGACCCCAGATCCAGGTTCTGTCTCACAAGCCCGGCTAACCGGTCGTAATTGCGTTCCTTCGACGGCTCCAGGCGGTCGGGCGGGGCGACCGTTTCCGCCAGCCCGCGCCGCCGCCCAATGGCTTTGAGCAAGCCTTCGCGGAAGTTCCGGTTCGAGAACAGGTCGTGCAGGTACGTCCCCAGCACGTTCCCCTGGGCGTCGAGCCCGCCTTCAGGTTCACTCGTCCGCTGGCCGCCCTTTTCGATCATCTCGAGCCAAGGCCTGGTTCCCTCAAGCCTGCGAGTCAGGCCCATGTGAATCTCGAACCCTGCCACGACGGTCCCCGCGAGCCCCTGCAGCAACCCCCCGTCCCCGGTTACGCGAGCCTCGACACGACGGACCTCCTTTTCGGGACGGAATTCGGTCACGGTGTTGAGCAGTCCCAAGCCGTCGGTTTCCGGACGGGTCGACTCGACGCCCAACGGATCGAGGATCTTGAGGCCGAGCATCTGGTATCCGCCGCAAATCCCGATGACCGGCACACCCGCCAAGGCGATGTCCCTCAGCTGGCGATCGTACCCCTGGCTCCGCAAATAGTCCAGATCCGCCGTGGTGTTCTTGGTCCCCGGGAGGATCACGGCGTCGGGATTTCCGACCGGCTCTCCGTCTCCCACGTAGCGCAGCCTCACCCTGGGCTCGGCCTCCAGAGGGGCGAAATCGGTAAAGTTGGAGATGTGCGGCAGCCTCAGTACAGCTATCTCGAGCCCCGTCTCGCCGGCTGGCCGGCCCGCGGGCAGCGAGGGCTCCGGCGCGCGAGCCCGCCTTTCACTCAACGAGACCGAATCCTCGTCATCCAGCAGGTGTTCGCTGAAATAGGGGATGACGCCGAGAACCGGCTTGCCGGTGCGGCTCGCCAGGAACTCGAGCCCCGGCCGCAACAGGTCAATGTCCCCCCGGAACTTGTTGATGACCAATCCGGCCACCCGCGCACGTTCCTCCGGTTCGAGAAGTTCCAGGGTTCCCACGATCGAGGCTAGCGCCCCCCCGCGGTCGACATCGGCGACCAGGAGCACGGGGGCTCCCGCCATCTCAGCCACCCGCATGTTGGCGATGTCCTGGTCCCTCAGGTTGACCTCCGCCGGGCTGCCGGCCCCCTCGATTACCACGATCTCAAAACGAGCTTGAAGTTGGCCCAGGGAATCCTTGATGGCCGGCAGTACCCGGGGTACGTAGTCCCGCCGGTAGTCTTTGGCGCCGACGTGGCCCACGGGTTTTCCCAGCAGCACCACCTGCGCCACCCGGTCGCCGCTCGGCTTGAGCAGCACGGGATTCATCAGGGCCTCCGCCTCCACCCCCGCCGCCTCGGCCTGGGCACCCTGAGCCCGCCCGATCTCATAGCCATCGGCCGTGACATAAGAGTTCAAGGACATGTTCTGGGCCTTGAAGGGAGCCACCCGGAACCCGTCCTGGCGAAAAATGCGGCATAGGGCGGTGACCAGCATACTCTTTCCGGCGTTTGAACAGGTGCCCTGAACCATAATCGCCTTGCCGACCATGCTATCCCTCCCGATCACGACTCCAGAACGTCATCCAGCGTCCTCTCCAACCGGCGGCCCTCACCCGCTGCCATCTCCGTCTCGGCGGCCACCCGGCTCGTCCGAGACCTTCCAGCCGCCCACCACCCGGGCCAGGCCAGCGGGAATGGCGTGTCCGAAAGATGACAGGGATTCCTCCACGCGGGATTTCACCGCCTCGTCACCCGGAAGCAACACGCCGACCAACGTGCCGCTGTGGGCGACCACCACGCCGTAGGCTCCCACCCCGCGCGCGGCAGCCACGATTTCCTCCAGCCCTTCTTTGGGCAAGATGGATTGATGGGCGAGGGCGCTGCAGGTGGCGCCCTCCCCCAGGAGCCACGGGTCTCCGCGTCCGATTCCGTGGCTGACCTTCCACAGGGCTTCTCTCACCCGGGGCTCTTTCCGGGCGTTGAGAGCCGCCAGGTCGGCGCGCCAGTTGAAGCGTCGGGTGTCCACCTCCCCGCCCAGGTCGTAAATCAGAACCTGCATGGGTGGCGGAAGGCCCAGAAAACGGGCTATCCTTCCTCTCCGGTGGTCGAAGAGAGTCAGGCCGTGGAACATGGTACCGTCGGTGGGTTCGATGGAGAGAGCGATCCGGGCTACCTCCCGGGGAGCGATGTCCCTGCCCAGGGCTTGGGCGGCACCGAAGACCGCTGCCACGATGTCGGCGGTGCTGGTTCCAAATCCCTTACCGGGCGGGACCGGACGGCTGATCTTCAGCCAGGCCCGCCGCCCCCTCCCCTCCAACTCCTTCAGGGCGAGTTGCAGCGCCCGCAGCGCTTTAGCGCCTCCCCCGGGCGGGAGGGGAGGAAGCAGCAGCGTCTCCGGGCCGGGATCCCCCAGCCAGACCTCCGCCTGCGAACAGAGGCTGACGGGGCAGGAGACCAGAAAGTCGTAACCAGCCAGGTTCCCCTGGACGAATTCGCCGCAGGTCAGCGGGACCCGGGCTTTTCCGTAACCCCTTCGGCGCTCCGTCATGACTCCGACCAATAACTCCTGTCACCTCATCCCTTTAATGCCGCGGCGGCGAAAAAAAGGAAGACCAACTCGGCGGCCTCGTTGGCCGCGCCGTAGGTATCACCGGTCATGCCCCCCAGACGGGCCGCGACATACCGGGAGACCAGGTAGACCAGGCCGAAGGTCAGGACGAAGCCGGAAAACAAGCCGGCCAGCGCCGGCTTGCCCGCGCCGGACAGGAGCGCCCCGGCCAGGATCAAACAGATCGTCAGGATTAGCGATCCCCGGATCTGCCGCCCGCCCACTCGGCCGGCGAAGGCCCCGCCGAGCCCCTCTGCTCGGCGGGCATAGGGATAGATCGACATGAGCAACACCATCGCCTGCCGACCGCAGACCGGCATGAGGAAGAGGGTCAAAGCCCTGTACGCCGGTGCTAGTTCGGTCAGCAGCCCGAATTTGAGCAATAGCGTGAGTACGAGTCCGGTCGCCCCCAGCGCTCCGAGGCGACTGTCCCGCATGATCTCCAGGGCGCGCTCCCTCCCCGCGCGGCTGAAGATGCCGTCGCAGGTATCGGCCAGGCCGTCCAGGTGAAGTCCTCCCGTGACGGCCGTTGACGCGATCAGCAGCAAGGCCGCCCGGACGCCGGCCGGCAGGAAGCCTCCGGTGAAATCAACGGCCCACAGAACCCCCCCGATGAAGGCCCCAACCACCGGGAAGTAGGTGGCGGAACGCGCCGGATCGCTGCGCGGGGAAGTGACCGGCCCTTCCAGCGGCAAGATCGTCAGGATGGTGAACGCGTTTCGCAGCTCTCCCCACATTTACGCCATCACCTCAACATCGTCCCGGCCCAATTCAGAAGCATCCCCACCCCCAGGCCCAACCAGGCCGACCGGCGTACCACGGCGGCAGCCTGCTGGATGTGGGCGGCGCCAGGAATCGTCCCTTCTTCCCAGAGGTGGGGCCTTGATGAAGGCTCTCCCTGGTAGTAGTTCGTCCCTCCGAGGCGAATCCCCAGGAGGCCGGCCATGGCCGATTCCGGGTATCCCGCGTTAGGGCTTGGGTGCCTGCGGGCATCTCGCGTGATCGCCCGTCGCGCCCGGGCACACGGGTACCCGAGCATCCACCCGGCCGCGGTCAGAAGGATCGCCGTCAGGCGGGCCGGCACGTAGTTCCACAAGTCGTCGAGCTTCGCCGCCACCATGCCGAAGTGCAAGTACCGGTCGCTCCGGTGTCCGATCATCGAATCCAGGGTGTTGACGGCTTTATAGGCCATGGCCAGCGGCGCCCCCCCCAAGCAGGCGTAGAAGAGGGGGGCGATGATCCCGTCCGAGGCGTTTTCGGCGGCCGATTCAACCGCCGCCCGGGCCACCTCCCCCTCGCTCAACTGCTCCGTGTCGCGCCCCGCCACGAGCGAGACGGCCCGGCGGGCGGCATCCAGGTCTCCGGCGCCGAGAGGCCGGGCGACGGCCCGAACGTGATCATCCAAGCTTCGGGCAGCCAGGGCGGTGTAAAGCAGTATCACCGACAGGGTTCCTCCGGCCACACTCCCCGGCCCTCCGAGCACGGCGATCAATCCCCAGGCGGCCAGACCGGCCCCCCCGACGACCCCCACGGTCAGGGCGGCGCCGGCCACCTGGCGGACGAGCGGACGGGCGGATGCCTCCCAAAGGGGTCTTTCAAGGGCCGAAATTACGCGGCCCAGGCCAACCACGGGATGGGGAAACCATCTCGGATCTCCCAGGCAGAGGTCGAGGAGAAAGGCCCAGAGTACCTGTTTCCAGGCCGGGAATAAGAGCATCTCAGCCCAAGGCTGCATCCCATCCACCTCCGGCCGCCCCCCTCAACGAAGTTTGAAAGGCAGACCGGAAAAGAGCACGAAGGCCTCATCGGCGAGCGCGGCAAACTCCTGGTTGGCCTTTCCGACCAGGTCCCGGTAAAGGCGCCCGAGCGGAGTCTCGGGCACGAGCCCCATGCCCACCTCGTTGGACACCACGACCACGTCGGCCCGGCTATCCCTGGTGGCCACGGCGGTCTCTTGGAGGTACGCCATGATCTTGCCGAAGATCTCGGCCTGCCTCGCGGGGGAGCCGAGCTCCTCCCCGCCGGTTCCGGCCCTGGCCAACAAGTGGTTTGAGATCAACATGGTCAAGCAATCCACCAGCAGGAGGGTGCCGGCGTCCCCATCCCGGCGGATCACCGGCGCCAACCAGAGGGGTTCCTCGACCGTTGTCCAACCGGCGGGGCGACGGCGGCGGTGTTCCTCGATGCGCCTGGCCATCTCACCGTCGTAGGCTTCGGCCGTCGCCACGTAGATTACCCGCTTCCCGCTCTGGCGGGCGTACCGTTCGGCAAAGACGCTCTTGCCGCTCCTTGCCCCCCCGGTTACAAAGACCAATTTGCCCCGGCCGCCACCGGCATCGGTCGAGCATTCTTCCCCCGGGGCGGGAGACGCGGTGATCAAGGGGTATTGGTAGACCGGATGCCGGCTCAGCGTTACCCGATCGCCGAAGGCGCGCTTCAGGTTAACCGGCGTCAGCACCTCTTCGACTCCGCCGAGGGCGAGGATCTTCCCCTCCGACAAGAGGATGAATCGGTGAAAGTACTGAGCAGCGAGGTTAAGATCGTGAATCGCGGCGATCACGGTGAGGCCCTTGTCCCGATTAAGGTGGGCCAGGAGGTCAAGAATCTCCACTTGATACTTTAGATCCAGGTGCGAGGTGGGCTCGTCGAGCAGAAGCACGTCGGGCTCCTGCGCCAGGGCCCGGGCGATCATCGCCCGCTGTTTTTCTCCTCCACTCAGCCGGCTGATCGACCGTTCCGACAGGTGCAGGATTCCGGTTCTGGCCATTGCCGCGTGGGCGGCTTCCCAGTCCCTGGGGCCTTCCGGCTGGAACCTAGCCAGGTGGGGTTGCCGTCCCATCAGCACGGCTTCCTCCACCGAAAACTCCAGCCCAAATTCGCTGTCCTGCGGGACGACCGCGAGACGTTTGGCGACCTCCACGGGAGCCAGTGACTGCAGATCCCGCTCATCCAGCAGGATGCTGCCCCTCAACGGCTTGAGGGTCCGACTCATACACCGGAGCAGCGTCGACTTGCCGGACCCGTTTGGTCCGATGATGGCCAGGAAGTCCCCGCTCCCGGCCTCGAAGGTGGCCCCGTCCAGGATGGTCGCAGCGTTGTAGCGGAAGGTCACACCATGTACGGCCAAGCGCAAACCGCTCAATGGATCACCGCCTCTAGCCAACAAAGGTTCGCATCGTCCGGTGATTGCGCAGGACGTAGATGAAAAAGGGCCCGCCCCCCAGCGCGGTGATGAGACCGACGGGCAACTCGGTCGGGGCGATGATGGTTCTGGCGACCGTATCCGCCAGGACCATCAGGGTGGCGCCGGCCAACCCCGCCGCGGGGATCAGGCGCCGATGGTCGGGACCGGTGAACCACCGCACCAGGTGCGGGACGATCAGGCCCACAAAGCCGATCAGTCCGCTGGACGAGACCGCCGTGGCGGTCAAGAGAGCGCCTCCGGCGAGCAGTACCAGCTTGGCCCTTTCGACGTCGACCCCCAGTTGACCGGCGGACTCCTCCCCCAGGGACAGGCAGTTGAGTTCCCTGACGTTCAGGGCGACGGCCGCAACCCCAAGCAGGAAATAGGGGGCCGAGGCCCAAACGTACGCCCAACTGGCCCCGCTGAAGCCGCCCATCAGCCAGAAAATCACCTGGTTGAGTCGCTGGTCGGCCAGATACGTCAGCAGGGACACAACCGCCGAGATGACGGCCCCGACCGCCAGCCCGGCCAGCAGCAGCGTCAGCACCGGAAGGGAGTTTCCGGAGCGGGCCAGGTGGTAAACCACCAGCCCCGTCCCCAGGGCTCCGCAAAAAGAGACCAGCGGAATGGCTCCCAGCCCCAGGAACCGGAAATTGAGGCCCAGAACGATGGCCACCGCCGCTCCCAGCGAGGCCCCGGAAGACACCCCCGTGACGTAGGGGTCGGCCATCGGATTTCGGAGGAGGGCCTGAAACGTCCCGCCGGCGATGGCCAGGGCGGCCCCCGCCGTAGCAGCCATCAAGGCCCGGGGTAGCCGGAGTTCCAGGATGATCGACCTGACGGCTTGATCCTGGAGTCCGTGCCCCGCCCGGGGGTCGAGCAGGCTAAGCATCTCCGGCAGGGGGACCCTCACGGCCCCGACCCCCAGGGCCAGGATCACGGCGGTCAACAGGCAGGCGGTCAGCAGCGCGGCTTGAACTCTCCACCGCCGGCCCTTTTGTCTGGACCGGACGCCCAACTCCTCCAACGCCAGATACCCCGTCACCGAAGAAATTTTTCCGGGTGAATGATCCTGGCCAGTTCCTCCACCGCCTGGGCGACCCGGGGCCCGGGGCGCGAGATCAGATTGGCGTCCACGGATAAGACTCTTCCTTCCTTGATCGCCTTGACCCCCCCCCAACCCGGTCGCGCCCGGATCTGCTCCGCGGTCAGGGCGTTGGTACCGTGAAACAAGGGAAAGATGATGACCTGGGGATTCCGCTTCAGAATGACCTCGGCGCTGATCTTTGGATAATCGGTGTCCGCGTCCTGGACGATATTCTTTCCGCCGGCCAAGGTGATGATCTGATGGATCAAGGTTTTGGGGCCAACGCTCATGAGCGGGTCGGAATAGAGCTCGTAGTAGGTCAAAGGTCGGGCTTCATCCGGAAGATTCCCGAGTTTGGTTTGCACCTCCGTCAGGGTCCGCGCGATACCTTCGACGACCTGGCCCGCTTGGTCCTGGGCCGACGTGACCTCCCCGAGCAGCCTGATGTCGGCCATCACTCCTTCCACGCTTCGGGCCGAAAACAGGACGACCGGGATCTTGAGCCGGTCGAACTGGTCCAGCAGCTTCTGGTGCATGTCGGTCCCCACGACCAAGTCCGGCTTGAGGGCCGCGATCTTTTCCACGCTGGGAGTGGAAAAGCCGCCGATCTTGGTCAGTTTAGCCGCTTCAGCGGGGTAATCGCTGTAGTTGTCAACGGCCACGATCCGGGAACCCAGTCCCACCGCAAACATGATCTCGGTGTTACTGGGCGCCAGGGAAACAATTCGTTCCGGTTTGGCAGTAACCGTTACCTTTCGATTGAGATCGTCGGTGACCGTGAATGGATAGCGTGCCTCCGCAGGCAGTTGACGCTCCTGCGCCTGAGGCGGGTGCTTGACGGCGGAACAACCCCCGGCAGCCAGCAGCAGCATCAGAGCTGCCGCCGTGGCGGCAATTCCTCGCAGCGGGTTCCTGAACAATGCGCTTCCTCCCAACATCGGTGGAAATAATGACCCCGGTCCTGGTGGACCGGGGTGCTTGCCCTCACGGTGAGTCTGGGTAATTCCCCCCAAGCTCAAGGCCAGGCCCCCCCCTTTCCCCCGAAAGGCAGACCTCGATCTCGGCGGACAGGCAGGTCTCCTGACTTCCATCATCACCCGAGCGGCACCTTCCCATTCCCCTTCCGGGTAACTGAATCCGGGGAACAGTGGTCATTCGCCGCGGGCTTCAGGTCACAGTGGCGGGACCGTTCAGGGTTTTCACCTGATTCCCTATTATCCCTCGCTCCGGCAAGGGCACCTACCCGCTATTGATTTTGGGATCAGTATAGCAAAGGCCGGAGGTTCTTGGCAACAGCTTTAAGGAGCAGCCCTGCCAAGGAGCCACCGCGCCCGAAAGGCCTCGGTCAGTTCGCGACTCAAGGCCCCAAAATCGGCAGGAAGGTCTTGCTCCTCGAGACTGGTCACGAATTGGTCGTGGGTACGACCGCGCCGGTATTCCGGTTCCGCGGACGGCCGGTCCAGGTACCGGTTGATAATCCCGGCGCTGTCGCGCACCAGGAGACTGGCCTGGTAGAGAGCCAGGTCTTTTCTTAGGTACAAACTGGAGCCCGCAATCTTGCGATCCCCGAGACAAACGTCCCCGAATCCCCGGATGGAGAGCCCTTGAACCCTGCCCCCACTTTTTTGGCCGTAGGCCGTGAGCGCCTGGATGATGGTCTCGCCCAGCCCCGCCATCAGCATGGTCGCGTCGGGCCGGCGACTGAAGCCGAAGCAAGTTGTAATGACCAGCATTCCGGGGGCCAGCACCACCGCCCCGCCGCCGCCTTTTCGCCGGTAAACCGGCACCCCGTCGGCGACGCACCGCCCCACCAACAGGTCGCGCACGAGCGTCGCGCGGCCCAGCACGACACATAGCTCGGGTTCGCCGACCGCGACATCGCCGTCCCACCGGTCTGACCCCTGCGGCAAGAGCTCGTCCCCCGGGTAAGGCAGGATCAGCGGCGGTTCATGCTCAGATGTGGATCGCGCGGTCCAGGGCGTGGAGCGCCGCCTCCTTCAGGGTTTCACTGATGGTCGGACATCCTGATGCGTCTTCGCCGCGCTATCGCCCCTTCCCGGCGCGCCAAGGGAAGAGCCGCCGCTCCAACCGCCCCAGGACCCAGGTCGAGGCCAGCGAC
>JAJYMS010000229.1 GCA_021786825.1 Bacillota bacterium
AGGCGGAAGGCGCGGTGATCGCTACCAGGCCGGCCAGGGTGCCGTTGCAGATCATCGACGGATCGGGTTTGGAGTAGCGCCGCCAGTGGTAGGTCATGGCCGCGAAACCGCCGGCCGCGCCGGCCAGCATCGTATTGACGGCCACCACGGAGATGCGCAGGTCCGTGCCGGACAGGGTCGAGCCGGGATTGAAGCCGAACCACCCGAAGAACAGGATGATCGTCCCCAGGATGGCCATGGGGATGTCATGGCCGGGCAGAGCGTTGGGGGTGCCATCGGAGCGGTATTTCCCGATCCGGGGGCCAAGTACGATCGCCCCCGCCAGGGCAGCCCCGCCACCGATCATGTGGACCGCCCCCGACCCGGCAAAGTCGAGAGCCCCGTGGCCGAGACCCAGCTTCACCCCGAGTTGTGACAGCCAGCCTCCTCCCCAGACCCAATTGCCGTAGACGGGGTAGAGGAAGGCCGAGATAAATACCGTGCTGGCGACGATGGCCGAGAACTTGACCCGCTCGGCCATGGCCCCGGTGGGGATGGTTGCCGCCGTGTCCATGAAGACCAACTGGAAGAAAAAGAGGGCGAGCACCGAAACGTCGTAGGTCAAGCCGGACAGCAGCCAACCCTTGGTGCCCAAAATGTTCCAACCGCCGATGCTGATCCCGCCCGACAACCAGGACTGACCACCCAGGGGAACGATGGCGCCAAAGTTTCCGAACATGACGGGGAACCCGACCAGCCAGAAGCCCAGGGCCCCTACCAGGAAGACCATCAGGTTCATGGTCATGGTGTGGGCGGCGTTCTTGGCACGGGTGAACCCGGTCTCAACCAGGGCAAAACCCGCCTGCATGAAGAAGACGAAAAACCCGGTGACGAGCGTCCAAACAAAGGCAATCCCCACCTTGTTCTTGCCGATCTGGTCCAGCGCCTCCTGGGGCGTTGGGGTGCCCGTCGCGTTGGCCGTGATGTCCAGCCGGTTGCCCGTCTGCCCGCCGGAAGGGTCACCCGCCAGGGCGGGCGCCCCGATCGTCCCGACCAGCAGCACCGTCACTGCGACCACCAACAGCCAGCGCGTTACCGCTCCCTTGATTTCCATTGCTCCCCCTCCTTGAATTGGGTACGTGCGGCGCATCGGGCGGCGTCGCTCCCACCAAATTGGCGGGCGCCCACCCTGGTCGGTGGGCGCCCTTGCCCTGCCTGTATGCCCGGTACACCCTTGTACCGCGGCAGCGCCAACGCTTGCCAAACCCGTCCCCCGCCCCCGGGGGGACCGTCAGTGCGGGTGTTCAGGCCATCGGCCCAGGGCCAGCACGGCCGCGGCGATCTCACCGATCGGCCGGCGGCGGTTCATGCTCTCGCGACGCAACCGTTGATAGGCCTGTTGCTCGCTGATTCCCAGGGCCCGCATCAAGAGGGCTTTGGCCCGCTCCACCGTGCGCCGTTGGTCGAGTTCCCGGGCCAGGCGGTCGCGCTCCCGGAGGATGTCCTGACAGACCCAGGCGGCATTGACCGCGACCAGGGCCTCGGCCCGGAGGGTCGCCGGGGGGTCGTCGTAGCCGAGGCAGCCGAAGCTGTCGCCCGGCTCGCTCGGAAGATGACCGGCCCCCGCGCGGACCAAGGGAGCACCGGCCTGTTCCAACACGGTCCGGCAAAGCTGCCGCACATCCCGGGCGGTGAGCCCGGCGCTCTCATCCAGGATCACGACGGGTGTCTCCCGGGCATTCCCAAGCAGCCGCAAGGCATCGTTTTCGGTGGCCACCGGAAATACGCGCAACCCCGCCCTCTTTAGCCCGGCCAACAGGGACGGCGGGGGGCGGCCGATCACCACCGCGGTGTCCACCAAGCTTCCCCCCTTCCCAAAACCTAACGCTATTTTAACCCGTGAAACCCGGCAACGCAAGAGTAAATGTTAAGTATGTGTTAGGTTATTAGCAGGTTTACGCGGGATAATGTGAGCTTACATGACACAGATCGTTTGATCACCGGACTTCGCCGCCCGCATATCCTGGAAGCGTCAGGCGGGGGTGTGGGGAGGATGAGGTCCGATGTGCGGAATCAGTGGTTGGGTGGACTGGGAGCTAGACCTTACCCAGCAGCGTCCGGCGCTGATGGTCATGTCTGAGAAGCTCCGCTGTCGCGGACCCGATGCGCAGGGCCTTTGGCTTTCACCCCGGGCCGCCTTCGGCCATCGCCGCCTGATCGTGATCGACCCTGAGGGTGGCGGCCAGCCCATGGTCCGCCGCCGCGGCCGGGAGACCTACGTCATTACTTACAACGGCGAACTGTATAACACGGCCGAACTGCGGCGGGACCTGGAAGCGCGCGGGTACACCTTCCAGGGCCATTCCGACACCGAGGTTCTCCTGACTGCCTTCATGGAATGGGGAACCGCGGCCGTGGATCGCCTCAACGGCATTTTCGCCTTCGCGGTGTGGAACGACGCGGAGCAGAGCCTGTTTCTGGCCCGCGACCGATTCGGCGTCAAGCCCCTTTTTTATGCTGAGCGGGGCAGTGCCTTCCTGTTCGGTTCTGAGCTCAAGGCCCTCCTTGCCAACCCGGCGGTGGAACCGGTGGTCGACGCCGAGGGTCTGGCCGAGGTCCTGGTCATGGGTCCATCCCGGACGCCCGGCCACGGCGTATTCCGTGGTGTTTCCGAGGTGAGGCCCGGGTATTGCCTGGTGTACGACCACGATGGGCTCCACCCGCGGCCCTACTGGTCACTCCAGAGCCGGCCCCACGAAGACGACTTCAAGACGACCGTCGCGAAGGTGGGCGAACTCCTGCAGGACGCCGTGGAGCGGCAACTGGTATCGGACGTCCCCACCTGCACGCTGTTGTCGGGCGGCATCGACTCCAGCGCCATCACCGCCTTCGCCCAGCGGGCTTTCGAACGCGACGGCCGCGGCCGCCTCCACACCTGGTCCGTCGATTATGTCGGAAACGACCTCTATTTCCAGCCCAATAGCTTCCAGCCCGACTCTGATGCCGCTTGGGTCAGCCGCGTGTCGAAGGCTTTGGGGACGGATCATCACCGGGTGACCATCGACACGCCGGAACTGGCCGATGCCCTGCTTCCGGCGCTCAGGGCCCGCGACCTGCCCGGCATGGCGGACGTGGATTCCTCCCTTTACCTGTTCTGCCGGGAGGTCAAGAAAGACGCCACGGTGGCCCTTTCGGGGGAGTGCGCCGACGAGATCTTCGGGGGGTATCCCTGGTTTCACAGCGAGGAACTGCTCAACACCGGCACCTTCCCATGGATGCGCTCCCTGGGGGAACGGATGCGGCTGCTCTCGCCCGACCTGCGGGACTGGATCAAGCCGGAGGAATACGCGGCCCGGCGATACCGGGAAACCCTGGCGGAAGTGCCGCGCCTGGTGGGTGAGGATCCCCTGGAGGCACGGCTGCGGGAGATGTCCTACCTGAACACCGCCTGGTTCATGACCACCCTGCTGGACCGCAAGGACCGGATGAGCATGGCCAGCGGATTGGAGGTGCGGGTGCCCTTCTGCGATCACCGGTTGGCGCAGTACGTGTGGAATATCCCCTGGGCCATGAAGAACTGCGACCATCGGAAAAAGGGCATCCTGCGGCGCGCGCTGGCGAGGGCGCTGCCCGATGACGTCCTGACGCGGCGCAAGAGCCCCTACCCAAAGACCCATAACCCCAGCTACCTGGCGGCCGTCCGCGAGCGTCTCTGGAATATCCTG
>JAJYMS010000075.1 GCA_021786825.1 Bacillota bacterium
ACACGACCACCCCTTCCGGAGATTGCCCTTC
The DNA here is from genome assembly GCA_021786825.1 of Bacillota bacterium. Taxonomy (GTDB): domain Bacteria; phylum Bacillota; class Sulfobacillia; order JAMDAP01; family JAJYMS01; genus JAJYMS01. The sequence goes on from JAJYMS010000075.1 coordinate 32, forward strand.
CCCAGCATCTTACCATCAGGGGGACGGCCCGGCAACGAGGCAGGACCGCGGGTCACGGCCCAGGCGCTTCCGGTCGTGCGCGGGCGGGTCATTCGGTGATCGCGGTGGTGACCACCTCCACCTCCCGGGACTTGACGTAAACGTTCTTGATTTCAATCGCCCCCTCGGGAAAGCGGTAGCGTGTCCGGACCACCACGGCGGCCTTGACCGTAAAGGTGCCGGGGCGCTCCCAGACCACCGAGAACACCCGGCCCGGGTCGACGGTGACCTCCAGTCGCTCGACGTGGGGCGGCTCATCCACCCGGGGCTCGGCGCGGAACTCCGCCTGACGCCCGGTAATCCACCGCGCGGGGCCTGCCAGCTTCCAGACCGGCCGGGCCTCGCGCACCGTTTCCAGGCTGAAGGTCCGGCTGGCCGGGGTGAAGGGCCGCGGTTTTCCCCCCGCCGCGGGTGGCGCCGGAATCGTGATCGGCCAGATCTTTTGCCGCAGGACGGTGCCCTTGTTGCTGTACGAGGCGGCCCGGACCGCGTAGCTCCCCGGAGCCGAAAAAACGTGGGTGGTATCGGAGCGGATGTGCAAGGGGTCGCGGTCCTGCCAGCGGGAACCGTCGCCGAAGTCCCACTCCCAGCGGGCGTGGTAGGTACGGTCCTCCTCCAGGTGGGTGGTCTCCCGGGTGATCCGTTTGACATCAATCACCGGCGGGCCTTCGGGGCCGGTGGAGGCCGCCTGGCCGATCGGCCCTGGCACCCCTTGGCCGGCACCCGCCGGCGCCAGCGCCGGCAGGGCCAACCGATTTCCCCGGGTCGTGAGCGGCTCGAACTCCAGGCGGTACTCGAAGTTCAGCCGGTCGCGCGCGAAACTGGCCAGGGTGTCGCGCTCACCCGGCGAAACCCCGCCCAGGCGCGCCCCCAGCAGCACACGGCCGGCGCCTGGGCCGAAGTCCTCGATGGTGGCTGTCCCGGCGAGGAGCCGGCGGCCGAACCAGCCTCGCTTTGGCCCGAGCGCCAACTCCCGGCGTTCAATCCGGGTGCCGCCGTCGTTCTCGAGGTAGAGCCAAAATTGTGGCTGTCCGGCTTCCGGCCCGGGGTCGGGGAGTTCCACCCGCAGAGTCAGCCGGCCCGGGCCGCCCAGGCGGTCGTTGCGGACCTCAAGGTAGGTCGGCTCCCAGGGCGTGATCGCCGCCGCCCCGCGCTTGAGGCGTTCGCCCACCCTCCACCAACGGCGGGTGACGGCCGGGGAAAAGCTGTCCCGCGTGGGGTAGAAGTCGCGGAGGTGCTTCAGGACATAACGGACCACCTGACGGTTATTCTTCAGGCTGAGGTGGCTGGCGCCCGACCCGGTGAAAAGGCGGAAGGCGTCGTTCTCCCCCAACGGCAGGTAGGCGGAGGAGACCTCCACTACCAGGTCGTTGTCGTTGACCGCGGGGAAGACCGCCTGCCAGAAATTCGGGACCGCGCCCGCGGCGATCACGTACTTGACGTCCGGGTGCGGCAGGTCCGCGCCGGCGAAGACGTCCCGCTCTTCCCCGGCGGCGCGCCGAAGCCGCTCCACGGCGTTCCAGTAGCCCAGGTAGTAGTTCGCCTGCACCGGCAGGTACGCGGTCGAGCCATCCTCCCGCACCTCCGCGGGAACGTCGGCGTATTCCTCCAGCAAGCGGTCCAGGGCCACGCCGTCGGGGTCCACGTTGGCCTGACCGGCGATCGCCTCGGCGGCCCGCCGCCCGAGGGCGGTCACAGTGTCGCCCAGGTTGGGTGCCCTGCCCCGCCGGCCCCGCGCCAACGCCTCCTGGGCCACGTTGATAGCCAGCAATTCGTAGTACGCCAGGGTCAGGTCCTGCCCTGCCTGCGGGGGGCCAAAGACCCCGCCCCCCGCATAGGGCGAGGGGTCCGGGGGAAGCTGCCGGCCCAGGATTTCGGCCTCGAACACCTCACTCCGGGCGGTGGCCAGCCACTGCTCAAAGCCCCCCTGCCGGGAGCGCAAACCGTCTTCCTGCGCCGCCAGACGGGCCTCGTACTGGCGGAGCAAAGGGGCATAGGCGGCCTGGGCGCGGGCCTTCACGTACTCCCCGGGCGAAAAGGGATGGAGGTAACGGGAGGGATCCGGAGGCCCGGCGGGCCCCCGCCGCCCGGACCCCGGCCGGTCAAAGTCGGCCCGCGAGATCAAGGCCGCCGCCCGCTCGGCCGCCGCCTGCCGCTCGACCTCCGCCGCGGACCGCAAGATGTTGGCGGCGAAAGAACCGTGCCCCGGCGAAGCGATCAGCACCAGCGAACGCACGTCGTTCCGATAAGAGGAGCTGTTGATGTAGTAGCGGCAGACCAGGCCGCCCATGCTACTGGCCACCAGGTCCACCTTCTGGCTGCCGGTGGCCGCCTTGGCGCGGTCGATCAGGGGAAGCAGGTACCGGCGATAGATCGAGGCGTAATCGCCGTTGCTCTCCTCGGAGTAGTCGGCGGTAAAGAGGGTGTACCCGTCCCGGTAACCTGCCTCGCGCAGCTCTTTCGCCATCCCCCGATCGGCGTCCCAGGCGTTGGCTCCGCCTCCCAGCCCATGGACCAGGATCACGGGCACCGCTATCTCGCCCGGGCCTGCCGCGGGCTCCGAGGCTTCCTGGATCGCCGTTTCCCCGGCGGCAGCCTCCACCACTCCCGGCGCCAGCACCCGGGCGCTCCGGCTCGCCGGCCACCCTTGACCGCCCCCCAGCAGGACGACCAGCACCACCGCCAGGGCCCACCGCCCCCGGCCCGCCCTCCCGGCCGGGCCACCGGCCACGCTCCCCGGATCCCTCACCGCTTCCACCCCCGTCAGGGTCGCCCCAGTTGAGCCCCGGACACCGGCCACATACCCTCGTTGTAGATGGCCACCGTTCTTAGCTCCTCGCCGTCAGCCAGAGCCTCCTCCACCAGTTGCTGCCAACCCGCCCCGTCCGGCAACGCTACGGACGCCCCCGCGCGCCGGACAAAGCCCCGCCGCCACCGTTCCCCCGGACCGAGTTCGATTCGCTCTCCCGCGTAGAGAAGCGACACCGAGCCGTCGCCGTGAGCCTCGAGCACTTTCGATGCCGGGGCCGACGTGCTGCCCGCGCCTTCACCCCCGGTCCCCAGGGGCAGGGGAGCCGGGAGCCGGTCCAGCCGGACCGCCTCGCTCAGCAGCGGAATCGTGGCCGCCGCCACCTCGTGCACCACCAGTACCCTGGTGCGGGGCCCGGGCAAAGCCTCCGGCCGGCTGAGGGTGAGCCGGCGGGTCTGGGCGTTCCAGGACGCGACCGGAGCGGGGCGCTCGGCGCCGTACCGGACGTCGTGGGTGCTGTATTCGTTGACGTGCAGAAACACGAAATTGCCGGTTGCCGTGGAACGCCGGGCGGCCACTATCCACCAGGCAAAGCCGCCGAGGACCACCACTACCGTCAGGGCGAACAGTGCCCACCGGACGCGCCAGTTCGACATGCCGATCCCTCACCGTACATCCATTTTCTGGTGGTATTCACCATGAACTGCCACAATCCTCCTGGTTGTCGAAGAAAAACTACCCCGGCGGTCGTCATGACCGCCGGGGGCCGGCGCCAGGGCCGCCGGATCAGCGTCAGGTCAGGGTTCGATCTTGATAGTGACCTCGGAGACCTTCTCGCCGGCAATCCGAAAG
>JAJYMS010000261.1 GCA_021786825.1 Bacillota bacterium
ATCTCGGGCTGGCCGCCCGGCTGACCGTGGTGGTCTTCTTCTCCGTGGTGATCATCGCGGTGAACACGGCCACTGGCGTCCGCCAGGCGGACGCGACTCTGCTGGAGATGGCGCGATCTTTTGGGGTTCCCCGCGGCGGGGTCTTCCGGCGCATCGTGCTGCCGGGGGCCCTGCCCGCCATGATGGCCGGGTTACGGTTGGGCGTGGGCCGGGCCATTGTGGGCATGGTCACCTCCGAGTTGATCCTGCTTTCCGTGGGCATGGGCAAGTTGATCGATGGCTTTGAGTCATCCTTCCGGACGGATGACCTGATCGCTACCCTGTTGCTGCTGGTTCTCCTGGGCGTGCTGAGCATGAACGCGGTGCAGCGGGTCGAGCGGCGCCTGACCCGTTGGTACCGATGACTAAGGGTGGGGGTGTCGGCGACGATTCAGGTTGAGGCTGTGTCCAAGCGGTACGAGCGAACCCGGGAGGGCGGCGCCACCGAGCAGTTCGCTGCCCTGGACGACGTGCACCTGACGGTGCCGGACCACGAGTTTGTCAGCTTCATCGGCCCCTCCGGCTGCGGCAAGACCACCTTGCTGCGAATCATCGACGGGCTGATCGCGCCGGACGCGGGCCGGGTCTTGATCGACGGCCATCCGGTCAGCGGACCGGGACCGGAACGGGCGATGGTCTTCCAAAACTTCGCGCTGATGCCCTGGGCCACGGTGCTCGAGAACGTCGCCTTCGGGCTGGAAGCCAGGGGCATTCCCCGCCGGGAGCGGGAGGCGATCGCCGCCCGCTACATTCAACAGGTGGGACTGAAGAAGTTTGCGCACGCCTACCCCCCCGCCCTCTCGGGCGGGATGCAGCAGCGGGTGGGCCTCGCCCGGGCCTTGGCGGTGGAGCCGAAGATCCTCTTGATGGATGAGCCTTTCGCCTCGGTCGATGCCCAGACCCGTTACCTGCTGCAAGAGGAACTGATCGCGGTTTGGCAGCGGCAGCGGCAGACGGTCCTGTTCGTGACCCACAGCATGGAGGAGGCGGTCTTCCTCTCCGACCGGGTCGTGATCATGGAGCCCAGTCCGGGACGGGTGGCGGAGGTGCTGGAAGTGCCGATTGCCCGGCCGCGGGTCGCGGATGAGGTGCGGCGCGCTCCGGCTTTCGTGGAGCTTTCCAACTACATCTGGCAACGGCTCCGGCAGACCATCCGGGCGCGCGAGGAAGCGGCCACCGGTGCCGCGGCCGGCGCGGACTAGGAGGCCTCCCATGGTTGACCGGCTGGTGACACGTTGGCCGACGGCCACCGCCCTGGTCCTGGGGGCGGGGGTGTGGGAGGGCTTGGGGCGGCTGCACCTGACCCCGATGCTTCCACCGGTTACGGGCGTCCTGGGCGCGTTGGTCCAGATGATAACCTCGGGTGACCTTCAGAAGAACCTGTCCCAGAGCCTGTTATCCCTGGCCCTGGGGTTCGGCGCCGCCGTGCTGGTGGGCGTGGTGCTCGGGGTGGCCATGGGCTACGACCGCCGGGTCGAGGCCTTCTTCGACATGTACGTCAACGCCTTCGTCGCGGCGCCATCCGCCGCCTTTGTGCCCCTGATGGTCGTGTTCTTCGGGCTGGGCCAGGGTCCGGTCGCGGCGACGGTTTTCCTGTTTTCCTGCTTCGTGATCATAGTCAACACCGCCACCGGGGTCAAACAGGTGGATCGTTCCGTCCTCGACATGGCCCGGGCCTTCTGCGCTCCGCGTGACCTGGTGTTCCGGCGCATCCTGGTTCCGGGGGCCCTGCCGATGCTGATGGCGGGGCTGCGGCTGGGGGCCGGGCGGGCCATCAAGGGCCTGGTGGTGGGGGAGGCCTTGATCTCCCTGGTCGGCCTGGGCGGGGCCCTGCAGCTCTATGGCGGAGCCTTTCAAGTCAAGGCCGTCTACGCCCTGATCCTGGTCCTGGTGACGATCTCGCTGGCTTCCACGTGGGTCCTTGGGCGGCTGGAGCGGTGGCTCTCCCCCTGGCCCGCCGGGAAGGCGCGATAGCCCAACGACGGGGCCTGCATCCGGGCCTGGCCATCTCCGAAGTCATCGTGGCGAGATCCCCGTCGCCAGGGTCAGCTCCTGGTGGACGGGGATTTTGTCATTGATCGGGACCAGTCAGGGCGCATCCACAAAAAGGGCCTTGAGCGAACGGATCCCACCCGGCACAGAAGGACTTTGCACCTGGCTGTCGAATGTTTGATAATATGGAACAGCGTTCCGTATGTTGGAATGAAAAGGGGGACCGCTTGGATGCCCTTGGGGACTCTGCAGGATTTCAAAGGTAAGACTGCGCAAGACCTGTTTTCCGACGTTGTGGACCGAGGGCTATGCACAGCTTGCGGAACCTGCGTTGCGGTCTGCGCGCAGGACTGCCTTGTCATGGAAGGTGAAGAGCTGTCTCCGGGGGAAGCCCTGCGGGCCAGGGCCGTAGAGAGGTGCAACGCCTGCGGGATGTGCTACGCTTGTTGCCCTGGAGAACGCGTGCAAATGCCCGAACTGGAAGAACGCTTCCTGGGTTCCAGGACGGTAACCCACGAGCAGTTGCTCGGTACCTACAAGGACCGGTATGTCGCCATGGCGGCCGATGGGGTGATGCGCACCGCCGGCGCCAGCGGGGGAACGGCGGCCGCGCTGCAAATCTACGCCCTGGAGAAGGGACTGATCGACGGCGTCCTCGGCGTCGGGTACCGCGAGGACAAGCCTTGGGTTCCCGTGGCGGTGTTCTCCCGGACCCGGGAAGAGATCCTGGCCACGCAGGGGTCCAAGTACACTCACTGCAGCGTGAACGATGCTCTGCGGGACCTCGCGAAACAGAAGCTTCGCGTTGCCGTCGTCGGGCTACCCTGCCACATCCAGGGCGTGAGGAAAGTGCAGGCCTACCTGGAGCGCACGCCTCTGGCGCGAAGCATCGCCTTTACCATCGGTTTGTTCTGCGCCGAAAACCGTTTCACCCGGGGTGCCGAACACATTATTACCCGCCGGCTCGGGGTGCCGCTGGAAGACGTCGCCCGGATCTCTTATCGTGAAGGAGCTTATCCGGGCGCTTTCACTGTCTGGGACAAAGAGGATCAGTCGTATAGCATCCCCTATCCCGATCAACTCACCTTTCTGTGGATGCACACCCGCCCGCGTTGCCGCATCTGCTACGACTACGCCGCCGAGGTCGCCGATATTTCCTTGGGTGAGACCCAGCACCTGGACAAGAAAATGGCCCACAACGCGGCGTTGGTCCGGACGGAAACCGGTAAGGAAATCTTTGATGGCGCCGTCGAAGAGGGTTACGTCGTGGCCCAGGCGGTGGACGAGAAGTTCATCTTCAACCACACCGGACTGGAGCGGAAGAAGTACGCCAACCTGATGCGGATCGAATGGTATCGCCAACACGGTCTGCCGACTCCGGATTACCCCGGCGCTTCCACCCGTTATGACGAACTACCCCCCTTCTATTTCGGTCCCAAGAGATAAGAAAAGGTGGGAGAGGGGGCGATGGTCGGAGGTTGTGGCGAGAACCTGAAGGGTGTCCGCGGATTACGTCTGATACAGTGACATCGGAGGTGGGCTTCGCATGAGAAAGGCAGCTAAGTGGTTTGCGGTTCTGGTAAGTTTGGCTTTGGTATTCACCTTGTC
>JAJYMS010000004.1 GCA_021786825.1 Bacillota bacterium
GTGGTTATCCACTGGGGTGCCACTTTTGAGGGTTATTGTTCGAAGATGTGCCGGACGGTGGCCCTGGGAGGGGTTCCGGAAGAGCAGGTCAAGACTTATAACCTGCTTAGGGAGGCGCAGGACAAAGCCATTGCAGCCTTGAGACCCGGTGTGCGCTCGTACGAAGTGGACGCTGCTGCCCGGGAGTTGATAGCCCGGGCAGGATACGAGAAGCACTACCTGGAGTTGGTAGGATACGGGGTCGGCCTGAGGCAGTCCGAGTTCTACCCAATTATCGGCAAGGGGCGCCGGGAAGTAATCGAAAAGGATATGGTGGTAGACGTGCTACTACCCACTATTTACAAGCAGGGGATCGGTGGCCCAAGGGTTACCGATGTCATTCATGTATCCCAGGACGGCCCCCGCATTTTGACCGAGTACCCCCGGGACCTGGTTGTCCAATCGTGAACCGCCGTGTCAGGGTGGCTGTTGCGCCTGACCTGCGACCCCGCGGCTTCCGGTGGGGGCGGAAGTGGCTGGCAGTCAGCGAGGTCATGGAGGATTGGCGGGACACGGGGCAATGGTGGGAAGGCGAGGCGGAGAAGCATTTCTACCGGGTCGCCGCGGGGTGTGGCGTGTACGAGCTTTGCTTCGTCCCTCAGGGGGGGGAGTGGACCTTGTATAAGGTCTACGACTGAGCCTGTCGCCGTACCGTGTCGCGGGGCCATACCCATGCGGTGGCGGAAAAAAATCAGCCCCCGCCTGCGAGGGGGGCGGGGGCTGCCAGACAACAGCGATCACATCACGGTTCGAGAGTTGGGACCTCTACTTCGCCGATCGCTATCGTCTAAGGTTGAACAGAGACAGCGAGGGTCAGGCCTGCTTGCCAATGCCTGCCGCGGGCGCCTTGGCCCCCGGCGGGTTGGTCAGGAAAGCCAGCACGATGCCGACCAGGGAGATGACGCCGAAGACCAGCAGCGCGCCGTTGTAACCGCCCGTCGCCTGCTTGACCTGGGCGATCAGCATCGGCCCGAAGATGGCGGCCACGCCGTAGGCGGTGAAGAGCCAGCCGTAGTTGGTGCCCACGTTCTTGGTGCCGAAGAAGTCGGCGGTGAAGGCGGGCATCAAAGCCAGGTAGCCGCCGAAGCTGATGGCCGCCAGGGCGATGCCGAGGAGGAAGGAGCCGTAGGTGTTGGCCGCCGGCAAGATGAAGAACATGTCGATGGCGTAGATGGCGAACATGCACAGAATCGACCACTTGCGGCCGATCTTATCCGACATGAACCCCCAGAAGAGCCGCCCCAGGCCGTTGAAGATGGCCAGCAGGCCCACCGCGGCGGCGGCCGCCTCGGCCGTCAGTTTGGCGAGTTGCTGGGCCATCGGCGCGGCCTGGGAGATGATCATCAGGCCACCGGTGGCCCCGGCGACGTACATCAGCCAGAGGAGCCAGAACTGGGGCATGGCGACCATCTCGCCGGGAGCGTAGTCGGCCTTTTTGACCACTCCGGCGGCCGGGGCCGGCGGGTTCCAGCCCGCGGGCCTGTAGCCGGGGGGGGGTGTGTTGAGCAATTGTGCCGACCCCATCACCGCAACGAGGAAGATCACCCCAAGGACCCAGAAAGCGACGTCTATACCATAGGCCGCAATCAGTTTGGCCGCCAGCGGGGCGAAGATTAACGAGCCGGCGCCGAAGCCGAAGACGGCGACGCCGGTCATCAGGCCCCGCATGTCGGGGAACCACTTCACGATGGTGGCGATCGGCGTCACGTAGGCAAAGCCGATGCCGGCCCCGGCGATCACGCCGTAGGAGATATAAAGCCAGGGGAGTGAGGTGGTGAAACCGGCCAGGATTGCCCCCAATCCCAGCAACAGGCCGCCCACGGTGCCGACTCTGCGCGGTCCCACCTTATCCTGCCAGCGCCCGGCAACGATCATTGCCAGGGTGAAGAAGACGAGGGCGATGGTAAAGGCTAACGTGGTCGCGGACACGGTCCATTTAAACTTGGTGATGAGGGGTTTGGAGAATACGCTGAAGGCGTACAAGGTACCCAGGCAGAGCTGCATGATCAGGGCCGCTACCACGACCAACCAGCGATTCATGAGTTTCTGCTCACTCTGTGCCATTGTTCCAACCTCCCGTCTTTCGAAATGATTACCTTCCCTGTTCAGCAGAGAAGCGGAAACGGGCGGGGGATCGGCCTGACGGGGCCTCTGCCCCTGCTGGAACCAGAACGATGCCTTTAGGAGACAGTGTTTTTGCACCCCCTCCTTTCAACCAAGGGTACTTATGAGCCTAGGGATGAATGCTTGGAATCCTGCCTGATCCGATTTCCCACCTCCTCCAAAAAAGCAGAACCCTCTATAAGTATAGAAGGTTCCGCCAGAGACCCCAAAGTGATTGACGGTGAACTGCGCTAATCAGGGGGTTATTGGTACTTTTATAGAGGTCAATGGGGAAATCGCCCTCGGCCACGTGCTCTCCTCCCTGTCTGCTTGGCGCCGTTACCAGTGAAGTATACGCCCGGGAAAACGGTTCAGTACCGTTGCGGAGGAGGTCGGGCCTTGGAGAAGTTTGCCTATTTGCATTTGCACTCCCCTTTTTCCTTCCTGGACGGCGCCAGCCCGCTGGAGGACCTGGTGGAGCGGGCGGCTGAACTGGGGATGCCGGCGATGGCGCTGACCGACCACGACAACGTGGCCGGGGCGGTTCGCTTCTTCAAACTCGCGAAACGGGCCGGCATCCGCCCGATCCAGGGGACCGAACTGACCCTGGAAGGCGGTCACCACCTGGTGCTCCTGGCGCGCAATCCCGCGGGATACGCCAGCCTTAACCGCATCCTCACTGAAGCCTACCTCGCCCACCCCCCGGGAGGGGAGCCCGCCTCGCGGGTCAAACCGGGGGTCAGCCTTGAACTGCTGGATCGCCATGCGGGTGATCTTTTCGCCCTTTCGGCCTGCCGGCGGGGGGAGGTATCCTCCCTCATCCTGGCCGGCAGGTATGACGAAGCCGCCGAAGCGGCCCGGCGCTATGCCTCTATCTTCGGCCGGAAGCATTTTTACCTGGAGCTGCAGTCCAGCCGCCTCCCCGGCGACCGGACGCTCAACCGCCGGCTGGCGGAGCTTACGGACCACCTGGGCCTGGGGCTGGTGGCCGGGGGGAACGTCCACTACGCGCGCAAGGCAGACTTTTTCATCCATGACCTGCTCACTTGCGTGCGGACCCTGACCCGCCTGCCGGAAGTGCACCCCGAACGCCGGCTCAACGCGGAGAACCACCTGAAGGCGCCGGCGGAGATGGCCGAAATCCTGCGCGATTACCCCCGGGCGCTGGCCGCCGCCGCGGAGATCGCCGAGCGGTGCGAGCCGGTCCTGGACCTTTCCCGGCACCTTTACCCCTCCTTTACCATCCCGGCGGGAGAGACGCCGGAGTCGTTTTTGCGGCGGGAGGTCTACCGGGGAGCGGCGAGGCGCTACGGCCGCCTCACCCCCCGGGCGCGGGCGCGGCTGGAGCACGAACTGGAGATTATCACCGCGCTGGGCTACGCCGACTACTTCCTGCTGGTCTGGGACGTCGCCCGCTGGGCCCGGGGGCAGGGGATCCGGGGAGCGGGAAGGGGATCGGCGGCCGACTCGGCGGTGGCCTACTGCCTGGGGATCACG
>JAJYMS010000015.1 GCA_021786825.1 Bacillota bacterium
CGGGGCCGGACCCCCTGGTGGAGATCGAGCTGGAGCGCCTGCGCCGGGAGCAGAACGCTCCCCGGCGCGGTCAGGACTCCGAGCACCGGGTGGAGGTCACCCTGCGAGAGGCGGCCACCGGGAGCGAGCGGACCATGCAGCTCTCCATAGATGAGGAATGCCCCACCTGCCACGGAACCGGCCATGTGGCCGACCAGGGGGCGGGAGCCGGGACCGCGGTCAAGGTGGAGGTGAAGACCTGCCCCACCTGCCTGGGGACGGGCCGCCAGACCAGGCGGCGCAGCCTCAAGGTGACGATCCCCCGGGGCGTCACCGAGGGCTCTCGCGTACGGGTGAGCGGCGAGGGCCGGGCCGGCCCCCACGGCGGGGCCCGAGGCGACCTCTACCTCCGGGTCCACCTGGAACTGGACCCGGGCACCGAGGTTCGCGGCCGTGACGTGTACACCGACCTCCCGGTGCGGGATTACCGGGCGGCTCTCGGAGGACGCGTGGCCACCCGAGATCCTGCCGGAGGTGGGTTGGAGGTCACGATCCCGCCGGGTACCGCCAGCGGCCGCACGCTACGGGTCCCGGGCAAGGGGATCCCCTCGCTGCAGTCGGCGGGAACCGCCGGCGACCTGTACCTGCGCGTGCGGGTCAGCCCCTCCACGCGCACCCCGATGCCCGAGGCCGAGCGGGACGCCTACCGCCGCCTGGAGCAGGCCGACTCCGGAGGCGGCTGAGCTGGGCTCCCGGAGCCGACGACCCTGAAGCTGCTGCTGGCCTCCACCGGACTGCAGGGGCACCTCGACCCCCTGCTTCCCTTCGCCGCCGCTGCGCGGGCCGACGGCCACGAACTACTGCTGGTGACCCCCAGGTCCGGCGGCACCCGGGCGGAGGCGGCGGGGATCCCCATGACCCTGGGCGACGATCCCCCGACCGATGCGGTCGTCGCGATCTGGTCAGGGTTCGCCTCCGCCACTCCGCGCCGGCGCGCCCGGCTGGTGGACGGCCTGCTCTTCCCCGGGCCGCAGGCGGAGGCGCTGCTGCCGGCCATGGAAGGGGCCGTCCGGTCCTGGCGCCCCGACCTGATCCTCCGCGAGCCCTGCGAGTACGCGTCGGCGGTGGTGGCGCTGAACTTGGGAGTGCCCCAGGCCACGGTGGCGATCTCCCAGGGACGGGTGGAGGCGAGTGCCCTGAGGCTGGCCGGCCCCACCCTGGACCGGCGCCGAGCGGGAACAGCCTCGGCCCTGATGCGCGCCCCCTACCTGTCCAGGTTCCCCGGCTCCATGGACCCAGACCGCTTCCGGGACACCAGGCGCTACCGGGTTGCGGAGGATGGTAGGCGCCCACTGCCGCGCTGGTGGGGGGACGATGAGCGGCCCCTCGTCTACCTGACGCTGGGCACCGTGGCTCCGGGGGTTGCGCCGCAGGCCATCCCCACCTTCGAGGCGATGGTCGAGGCCGTCTCGCAGCTTCCGGTGCGAGGACTCCTCACGGTTTCCAACGGGCAATACCGCGGGCCCGGCGTCTCCCCGTCCAACCTTCACGTAGAACCGCTCGTACCTCAGCCGGCGGTGATGAGCGCAGCTGAGGTGGTGGTGTGCCACGGCGGGTCCGGAACCGTCCTGGGGGCCCTGGGTGCTGGTGTTCCCCTCATCATCCTTCCGATGCTGGCCGACCAGCGGGCCAACGGGGCGATGGTGGCGAGCGCGGGTGCCGGTCTGGTGCTGGAGCCGCCCGGCACTGCCGCCGAGGTCCCCGCCAAAGCTGCCTCGATACGCTCCGCGGTGGGGAGGGTGTTAGGCGAGCCGGCATTCCGGGTCGCGGCCAAGAGGATCGCCTCGGAGATGCACCGGGAGCGGCCCCCCGAGGGCCAGCTCCGAGCGCTGTGGGAAACCCGGGCAACCTAGGGTCGCCGGGGCGGTCAGGAAGTGACGCTCGGCTGGCGGGGGGCGACCCACGGGCAAGCCGACGGGGCAGCAGAGATCCGCCCCCGGCTCGAGCGCCGTCGCGCCCGACGGCTTTCGGTGACCGGGTGGCTGCCGTTTGGGAACTCGGACAGACGCGGCGGCGAGCCGTGGTCCTGGGCAACCGCCACCACCAAACCCTCGGCTTTTGCCGCTCCCGCGCGTACCCGCACAGAGAAAGCCTCCGTCGACGGTCGTGCAAGGGCGTTCAGCAGCGGCGGGCGGATCAGGCAGCAGTCCCGCCCAGTGACGGGTGGGCAAGTTGAAGCTGGAGATCCAGGCAGCGTGACCCGCTAACAGCGGGTGTAGATGGTTTGGGGGCGTTGATCTCGCTCCGGTTGGTGCTGACCCAGACGGCCAGACTTAGCCCCATGTGCAGCACGTTCTCCCAGACCCGTGTGCGCTTGGCAGCACCGGTGCCGAGGCGGATCCCCACGAAGACCCACTCCTTGGGGTTGCGGGTGCGCAGGCGGACGGCAGGATCTCATGCTTTACATAGACCGCGCAGCCTCCAGACTGGAACCGTTCCGGTGGGGCTCCCCGGGAGGTCTTCACCTGTAACACTGCGCCGTCACTTCCCGTGAGCTCGGCCGACGGCTGAGGTCAATTTGCGCAACGCCTGGCATTAGTTCCCAGCCGACCGTCGGAACGACCTGCCTGGCCGCGCTGCGGAAAAGTTCGGGCTGATGCGGGACCTTGACAAGGACAGGTATCCCTGGTCACCGTTATCGGCCACGGCCGTCGGAGCGACTGTTGAGGAACCGGAATATGCCCATGGTCATTCGCAATGGCGTCAGGCTGCACTACTCAGACATTGGCAGCGGTCCGCCAGTCTTCTGGCACACGGGAGGCGGCGGCGACGGCACGATGTGGCTTACGGCGGGCTACCTGGACCAGCTTCCTGGTCGGCGTCACCTGCTCTTTGATCACCGGGGCCACGGAAGCAGTGACCGGCCGGAGGGAGTGCAGGCGCACAGCCTCGAGGAGTATCAGGCCGACGTGATCGCAGTCTTGGACGCCGCAGGCATTGAGCGGGCCGCAATGGTCGGGTACTCCGACGGCGGACGCATCGTCTACTGTCTGGCGGCCAAACACCCAGAGCGGGTCACTGCGCTCGTTGGGATCGGAGGCGTGGCCGACCGGAGCGACACGAACGCCTGGCGGCGCGAGTTGGCCGAGAGCGTGCGGAAGACCGGACTCCGAACCTGGCTGGCCGCAATGTCGTCTCGGGAGGCGGAGCCGGTTCCGGGGTGGCTGCTGGAAAACCTTGCCACAACTGAGACGGAGATGTTTGCCCTCGAATGCGAGGGCTGGGCCGATGCTCCCACTGAGTGCCAGGACTTCCCCCACATCACATCCCCTACGCTGATAATCTGCGGGGAAATGGAAGACACCGACGGCGCGGCCGAGCAGGCCACCGGCATCCTGCCCGATGGGCGAGCCATCGTCCTTACCGGCTTCGGCCACTTGCAGGCATTCTGGCGGTCTGATGTCACCGCACCACTGATCCGTGACTTCCTTGAAGATCGAGTGCCCGGTACAGCGTCGCTCTGAATTGTGTCCCGCGCAGCCTGGTAGCCATCCGCGCATCGCGTCGTCAAATAGTCCCTCCATCCGCCGAGGGGCCCGTACGACCGCCGAAAGGGCACGCACCAGAGGACAATGCAGCGTCTAG
>JAJYMS010000003.1 GCA_021786825.1 Bacillota bacterium
AGCAGGTCGAGCAGTTCGCCGAGCTGCCCGGCCGGCACCACGGTCGGAGTGCCCCCGCCGACGTAGACGCTGGCCACCTCCCGCCCGGCCGCCACCGGGACCGCGGCCTCCATTTCCCGGGCCAGGGCGTGCAGGTAGGCCGGAATGAGCGGGCCGGCGTCCGCCCGGGAATTGAAGTCGCAGTAAAAGCACTTGGTGCGGCAGAAGGGAAGGTGAACGTAGACCCCCAGGGGGTCACTCGTCAACCTTGAGCACCGCCATGAAGGCTTCCTGGGGAATCTCCACCGATCCCACCTGCTTCATGCGTTTCTTGCCTTCCTTCTGTTTCTCCAGCAGCTTGCGCTTGCGGGTGACGTCCCCCCCGTAACACTTGGCCAGCACGTCCTTGCGCAGGGCGCGGACCGTCTCGCGGGCGACCACCTTGTTGCCGATCGCGGCCTGGATCGGCACCTCGAATAGCTGGCGCGGGATCAAGCCCCGCAGCCTTTCGACCAGCAGCCGGCCGCGCGCCTGGGCCCGCTCGCGGTGAACGACGAAGGAAAGGGCGTCCACCGGTTCACCGTTGATGAGGATTTCCATTTTGACGAGGTCTCCGGCCCGGTAGCCGATCAACTCGTAGTCGAGGGAGCCGTAACCCCGGGTGCGGGACTTCAACTGGTCGAAGAAGTCGTACATGATCTCGGAAAGGGGTAGCTCGTAGGTCAGCATCACCCGGGTGGTGTCCAGGTACTCCATGGCGCGGTAGGCGCCGCGCCGGTCCTGGCACAGTTCCATCACCGCGCCGACGTAGGCCGCGGGACTGATCAGGGTCGCCTTGACGTAGGGCTCCTCGACGGCCTCGATGTTGGTGGCCGGCGGCAAGTTGGCGGGGTTGTCGATTTCCCGGACCTCCCCGTTGGTCAGGAGGACACGGTAGATGACGTTGGGAGCGGTGGTGATCAAACTCAGCCCGTACTCACGCTCCAGCCGCTCCTGCACGATTTCGAGGTGCAGCAGACCCAGGAAGCCGCAGCGAAAGCCGAACCCGAGGGCGGCTGACGTCTCGGGCTCGAAGGACAGGGCCGCGTCGTTCAAGCGGAGCTTCTCCAGCGCGTCACGGAGGGGTTCGTAGTCCGAGGTCTCCACCGGGTACAGGCCGCAAAAGACCATCGACACCGCCTTGCGGTAACCCGGCAGCGGCGCCGGGGCCGGCCGGTCGGCGTCGGTGACCGTGTCTCCCACCCGGCAGTCCTTTACGTTCTTGATGCTGGCGGCCAGGAAACCGACCTCGCCGGCAGCGAGTTCCTCCACCAGGGCCGGGCGCGGCCGGAAGACTCCCAGTTCCAACAGGTCGAAGGTCCGCTCGGTGGCCATCATCCGGATCCGGCTACCGGGGGGCAGCCGGCCCTGCATCACCCGGACGTAAGCGACCACGCCCTTATAAGAGTCGTAGTGCGAGTCGAAGATCAGCGCCTGCAGGGGCGCGGCGGGATCCCCCTGAGGAGGCGGAATCCGCTGCACCACAGCTTCCAGCACCGCGTCCACCCCCACCCCCGACTTGGCGGAGGTAAGGATTGCCTGCGAGGCGTCCAGTCCAATAACTTCTTCAATTTCCCGCCGCACTTTCTCGGGGTCGGCGTTGGGCAGATCAATCTTGTTGATGACCGGGATGATCTCCAGGTTGTGATCCAGGGCCAGGTAGAGGTTGGCCAGCGTCTGAGCCTCGATGCCCTGGGCCGCGTCGATCACCAGCAGCGCGCCCTCGCAGGCCGCCAGGGCGCGCGAGACCTCGTAATTGAAGTCGACGTGGCCCGGTGTGTCGATCAGGTTCAGCACGTAAGCCTGCCCGTTCCGCGCCGTGTAGTTCAGGCGCACCGCCTGGGCCTTGATGGTGATCCCGCGTTCGCGCTCCAGGTCCATCTGGTCGAGGACCTGGTCTTCCATCTCCCGCGGCGACAAAGCCCCCGTGGCCTCCAGCAGCCGGTCCGCCAGGGTCGACTTGCCGTGGTCGATGTGGGCGATGATGCAAAAATTGCGGATGTTGGTCTGAGCGATGGAAGACAAATGCCGACCTCCAGATCCAGCTTCGCCGGCAAAACCACACCCGGTCAATATTTTAGGATAAGCTTTGTCGCACCGCATTTCAAGCTTTGTTCAGCCCAAAGCCAGCGGTCACGGCCCAACCCGCCCCCCCGGCCGGCGCGATCATACAGCCAGGGCTCTGCCGTAGCCGCCGCGACCTGCGCGCGTTCTCCCCAGCCCACCTCGAAGCTTCGAGCTGTCCGTCACCCTGGATACTTGCCCTGTCGGATCACCTCGGCCAACACGTCCGCCATGGCGCGGGCGCTGCGCAGCGATTCATCCATCGTGTTCTCCACTCCGCCGACCTCGATCAAAATCATCGCCGGCAGCAGGTCCTGGTTGAAGCGAAAGGGTTTCTCCAGCACCTGCCGCCCTATTCCCGGGTACTTCTCCTCCATCACCCGCCAGATTTCCCGCGCAAACACCAGCGTCTTCGCAGCGTTGGCCTGCGGCAGTTCTCGGCTGCCGGTGGCAACCACCAGCATTACCCGCGCGTAGCCCTCTCCCTTGATCTGCGCGAGTGTCTCGGGGCCCCGCACCTCCGAGTCCCGATGGATGTCGGCCAGGATCTTGACCGAAGGGTAGCGGCGCAGGATGTCGAGAGCGGTGCGCCGGGACCATTTGTAGGACTGGGCCTGCCCCTCGTCACTGTGGTGGGCCGCCGAGTGGACCGTGGGAACGCCGTAGCGGTCGGTCAGGGTGCGGGCTATCTCCTCGGCCACCCGCACCACGTTCTTGCGGTCGTCCCAGGTGGTGACGTCCCCCAGGTCGCGGGGTCGGGCGACCATCTCCGACAGGTACGATTCGTAGGCGTGAGTGCTGTAGAACCCGACCAGCGGGCGGTCGCCCAGGGCAATGGGCTCCACGGAGGTCTTGGCCCCCTCGGGCGGGCGGGCCGGCCCGATCCAGAGGAAGTCCCTCGGATCGAAGGGGGTGGGCTCGAAGCTGGACTCATCCTCCTGCGCGCGGTCCGGACCGACGAAGACCGGCAGTTGGGCGCCCAACAGCGAGCGAGGATCCCCGGGATCGATCCCGCTCAGGTAAGAGGCCGCCACCTCCACCGCCCGCCGCCAGGGGGAATAGGCGAAGGCCGGCTTGCCTCTCTCCCCTTGCGCCCCCAGCAGGGCCAGTTGGGATGCGACCATTCCCTTCAACGCCCCCGCCCCCGGTCGAAACTGACCGGCCAGCCAGCGCAGGCCGAAAGTCCGCGGTTCGGTCGCCGCCTGCCCTTCCGCGGTGGCGCGGACCCCCCCGCCGGCGGGTTGGGCAGGCCCCAGGACCGGGATGCCGGTTGGCAACTCCTGATCGGCTATCCCGGGAGCCTGTCCAGCCGGAGGGAGGACCGGGTTGCCAGGGGACTCGATCATCAGCCCGAAGAGAAAAAGGACCACCGCCAGGTACGCCAAGGCCACTTCCCGCCACGATCTCCTCCGCAAGCGGGTCACCACCTCTTCGCCCGGCCGGTCTTTCGGCTGGAGCAGCGGGCCTTATATCTCTATGGGCCCGTCCGGCTGGATATTCTTAGCAAAAACCAGGGGGCCCCGGAGAGTCTCCGGG
>JAJYMS010000030.1 GCA_021786825.1 Bacillota bacterium
TTCCCCTCCCTGCTTTTTTGAGGGGGTTACGAGCATCGCCACCCGCCCTGGATCGGCCCGCTCCGCCGCCTTGCAGGCACTGCGGGACATCGATCTGTACGGCGCCTTCGCCGCCCTGGCCCTGGACCGGGCGCTCTCCCGGCACGAGCTTTCCCCGCTCGACCGGGGGTTGGCCACCGAAATCGTCTACGGGGTGACGCGGCGGCGCAACACCTTGGATTGGGCCCTGGGGCTGGTGCTATCCCGGCCCCTCGAGGGTCTGGACCCGTGGACGCGCAACGCGCTGCGGCTGGGGGCCTACCAGTTGCTGTACCTGGACGCCATCCCGGCGCACGCGGCCGTGAACGAGGCGGTGGAGCTGGGAAAGCGGTACGGCCACGCCGGAATCGCCAAGCTGATCAACGGGGTGCTGCGCAACCTGGCCCGCCGCCTGCCGGCCTTGCCCTACCCGGACCCGGCGACCGACCCGGTGGCCCACCTGGCGTTGCGTCATTCCCATCCGGAATGGCTGGTGCGCCGCTGGCTGGCTCGGTTCGGCTTCGCCGAGACCGTTGCCCTGCTGGAGGCCGACAACGCGGCTCCCGCCTTCACTATCCGGGCCAACCGGCTGCGGACCAGCCGCGAGGAGCTGCTGGCCCAACTGGGGCGGGAGGGGGTGGTGGCCGAACCGGGGCGCTATCACCCACAGGCTCTCAACCTCCTGGAGCACCCGGCGGTGACGGAGATTCGGGCCTTTGACCAGGGGTTGTTTACCGTGCAGGACGAGACCTCCATGCTGGCGACGGCGGCCCTGGACCCGCGACCCGGGAACACGGTGCTCGACGCGTGCGCCGGCATGGGCGGCAAGACCACCCATTTGGCGGAGTTGATGGGCAACGACGGCCGGGTGATCGCTGCTGACATCCACCCCCACAAGCTGGAGAAGCTCCGCGAGGCGGCCGTCCGGCTCGGCGTAGAGATCGTCGAGGCGCGGCAGGCTGACGCGCGGGAACTGGGGGGCGAACTGGAGGGTCGGGCGGACGCGGCCCTGGTGGACGCCCCCTGCACCGGGCTGGGGGTGTTGCGGCGCCGGCCGGACGCCCGGTGGAGGAAGCGGGAGTCGATGCTGGGTGAGATGCCGGAGCTGCAGTACGAGATCCTGGTCTCCGCGGCCCGCTGCCTGCGGCCGGGGGGAGTCCTCGTCTACAGCACCTGCAGCATCGAGCCGGAGGAGAACGGGGCGGTGGTGAGGCGGTTGCTTTCCCAACTGCCGGGTTTCAGCCCGGACCCTCTGCAGCCCCACCTGCCGAACGCCCTGGGACCGGACCTCGGCCCCGGCGCCAGCGAGTTGCAGCTGTTGCCCCACCGGCACGGGGTGGACGGGTTCTACGTGGCCAGGCTCCGCCGCGACCGGTAGACCCGGCAGGATAAAGGGAGACCGGGCTCGAACATAACTTATCCATGCCCGCGGTATCAAGGGGGGCGAAGCAGGCAGATAATACCTGGTATGAGCAAGTTGGACCTGAAGGGGAAGACCCTGGAAGAACTGCAACGGCTGTTCGCGGAGTTGGGCGAACCGTCCTACCGCGCCTCCCAGTTGCAGGAATGGCTTTACGCCCGGCGGGTGGAGTCCTTCGCGGCGATGACCAACTTCCCGCTGGCCCTGCGGCAGCGGCTGGATGAAGTGGCGCTGGTGGATAGCCTCCGCCAGGCGGTCGTCCAGCAGGCCCAGGACGGCACCCGCAAGTTCCTCCTGGAGTGCCGGGACGGGTCGGCGATCGAGACGGTGCTGCTTCCCCACGACTACGGTTGGAGCGTCTGCGTCTCCAGCCAGGTCGGCTGCCGGATGGGCTGCCGCTTCTGCGCCTCCACCCTGGGGGGACTGGTGCGCAACCTGGACGCCGGCGAGATGATCGACCAGGTGGTGCACGCCACCCGGGCCTTGCCCGCGGGCGGGCGAGTATCCACCGTGGTGTTGATGGGCACGGGCGAGCCGCTCGAGAACTACGAGGAAGTGCTCAAGTTCGTCCGGCTGCTGAACGTCGCCCCCGGCATCCACCTGGGATACCGCCACCTGACCCTGTCCACCGCCGGTTTGATTCCGGGGATTCGCCGCCTGATGGGGGAGGGGCTGCCGATCACCCTGGCGGTTTCGCTACACGCTCCCGACGACGAACTCCGCCGGTCGATCATGCCGATCGCCAGGCGTTACCCCCTGGACGAGCTGCTCCCGGCCTGCCAGGAGTATGCCGAGACCACCGGCCGGAGGGTGACCTTCGAGTACGTTCTGCTGAAGGATCTGAACGATTCGCCGGGGCACGCCACCCGGCTGGCGGAGCGGCTGCGGGGGATGCTTTGCCACGTGAACGTCATCATGGCCAACCCGGTGCCCGAACGGCGGGTGGAGCGATCCGATCCCGGGCGGGCGGCGGAGTTCGTTCGGGTGCTGGAGCGGGCCGGGGTCCCGGTGACCCTGCGGCGGGAACTGGGGAGCAAGATTGACGCCGCCTGCGGCCAACTTCGGCGCCGGGCCCCGGGGGGAGGGTCCGGGCGCGGCGGCCGGAAGTGAAGGGGGTGGGGTGATGCGGGTCTCCGTGGCCAGCGACGTGGGCAGGGTTCGGGCTGGTAACGAGGATAACTATTGCGTCATCGACCTCCGTCCCGCCTGGGAGGGCAACCTCTATGCCGTGGCGGACGGCATGGGTGGTTACGAGGCGGGAGAGGTTGCCTCCGCCTTGGCCGTGCTGACCCTGGTCGACCGGGTGCGGGAGGGCATGTCGGCCGAGCCCCAGGCCGACCCCGAGGTCGTCCTGCGCGACGCGGTCTTCGGGGCCGACCAGGCGATTTTCGCCGAGGCTCAGCGCCGCGGGGTGTCGGGGATGGGGACGACCCTGACGGTGGCCCTGGTCGGTCGCGGGAAGGTCAGGTGGGCCCACGTGGGGGACAGCCGCGCCTACCTCCTGGGCAGCGGCGGGATCCTCCAGCTCACCGACGACCACTCCCTGGTGGGCGAAATGGTCCGCAACGGGAGCCTCTCCGAGCGCGAGGCGATGGTACACCCGCAAAGGAACATCCTGACCAACGCCCTGGGAACGGGTGGCTTGAGCCGGGTGGACACGGGGTCCACCGAGCCCGCGGCGGATGACCTGTTGGTGCTCTGCACCGACGGGCTCACCAATCTGGTGGCGAAGGAAGAGATCCAGGCGTTGCTCGCCGACCGGTCTGACCTGGACGGCGCGGCCCGCCGTTTGACCGAGTTGGCCAACGAGCGGGGCGGGCACGATAACATCACCGTACTGGTGGTGGAACTGTCATGATCGGCCGGCTGCTCGGGAGACGTTATGAAATTCTGGAGCGCATCGGCGGCGGCGGCTGGGCCGTCGTCTACCGCGCCAGCGACACCTACCTCGGCCGGCCGGTGGCCGTGAAGGTCCTGCGCGCCCAGTATGCCGCGGACGAGGAGTTCGTCCGCCGGTTCCGCCGCGAGGCGCAGGCGGCGGCCTCCCTGTCCCATCCCAACGTCGTGGGCGTTTACGACGTGGGGCAGGAGGGCGATACCTACTACATCGTCATGGAATACGTCGACGGGGTGACCCTGCGGCAGCGGATCGAAGCGGAAGGGCCCCTCCCGGTGGGCG
>JAJYMS010000051.1 GCA_021786825.1 Bacillota bacterium
CCGGCCGTCGGGCTGTTTACCGAGGAGTTCTACCGGAACGTCTACCAGGCCCTGACGGACGACGGGGTTTTCGCCGCCCAGACCGAGTCCCCCTTCCTGCACGCCCGGTTGATAGCCGACGTGCAACGCCGGATTGGTGCCGCCTTCCCCATCACCCGCCTGTATTTAGCCGCCATCCCGACCTACCCCAGCGGGTTGTGGAGCTTCACCATCGGTTCGAAGCGCCACGATCCGCTGCAGCCGCGCCCTTGCGACCTGCAAACCCGTTACTACACGCCGGCGCTGCACCGGGGCGCCTTTCAGCTCCCGCGTTTCGTCGAGGCCCTCGCGGTAGCCGGAGAGGCCAACGGGAGGCCGGCGCGGGAGGCCGACGCGCCGCGAGGCGGGAGCGGCGGCTGATGCCGGGCGAGTGGAGGCAGTGGCTGGAGCCGGGGATATCCTTTATGGCTTCGCGCGGCGACTACGAGGGGGCGCGGGCCGCCATCTTCGGTGTGCCGATGGACTTTACGACCTCGTTCCGGCCGGGTACCCGCCACGGCCCCCAGCGCATCCGCCTGGTATCGGTGGGCATCGAGGAGTATAGCCTCCACCAGGACAGGGACCTGCGGGAGATCCCCTTTTGCGACCTCGGCGACGTCGCCGTGGCCTACGGCAACGTGCCGGTCACCCTCGACCGGGTGCGCGCCGTGGCGGACGGGGTCCTTTTCGACGACAAGCTGCCGGTGGTCCTGGGAGGCGAGCACCTGATCTCCCTGCCGGTGATCGGGGCCGCCCAAGCGCGGTACCCCGGACTGGCGGTGCTCCACTTCGACGCCCATGCCGACCTGCGCGACGATTACCTCGGCGAAGCGCAGTCCCACGCCACGGTGATGCGGCGGGTGGCCGACCGCATCGGCGGTCGCAACCTCTACCAGTACGGGATCCGCTCCGGCTCGCGGGACGAGCGGGAATACGCCGAGCACCACACCAACTTCCATCCCTACGAGCTGCTGCCGGCCCTTGAACGGGACCTTCCCGACCTGGAGGGGCGACCCGTCTACGTAAGCGTCGACATCGACGTCCTCGACCCGGCCTACGCTCCCGGCACCGGCACCCCCGAGCCGGGGGGCGTCTCCAGCCGCGAGTTGCTGCTCGCCGTGGAGAAGCTGGCGGGCCTCCAGGTGGTCGGGTTCGACCTGGTGGAGGTATCCCCGGGGTACGATCCATCCGAGCGGACGGCGGTGGTGGCGGCGGCGGTCATCCGGGAGGCCCTGCTGGCGGTCGTCAAATGAGGTGACCCAATTGCTCAACGACTTGAAGACCAAGTTGCGGTCCCGGATCGCCGAGGCTCTCACCCGCGCGGTGGCCTCGGGCGAACTCGCCGGTGGGGACCACGCGGCGGCCCTGGCGGAAAACGCCGGCGCCGGGATTGACATTGAGCGTCCCAAGGACAAGGGCCACGGCGACCTCGCCACCAACCTGGCCATGCTGCTGGCCGGGCGCGAGGGGAAAGCGCCGCGGGCGGTGGCGGAGGTGGTCCTGCGCCACTTCAATCCCGAGGGCACCTGGGTAGACCGGGCCGAGATCGCGGGACCCGGGTTCATCAATTTCCACCTCGACCGCGGCTGGCTGGGCGAAGTGCTGCGCCAGGTCCTGCGGGAAGGCGCCGCCTACGGGCGTTCCCGGATCGGCGGCGGCCGGCGGGTGATCGTCGAGTTCGTCAGCGCCAACCCCACCGGGCCGATGGTGGTGGTCCAGGCGCGTTCCGGCGCCGTTGGGGACACCCTGGGCAACCTGTTGGACGCGGCCGGCTACCAGGTGCACCGCGAGTTCTACGTCAACGACGCCGGCAACCAGTTCCTGGTCCTGGCCCGGACGATGGAGGTCCGGGTGCGGCAGCAACTGGGGGAGGCCTTGGAACTGCCCGAGGAGGCCTACCCGGGCGAGTACGTCGGGGAACTGGCGCGGGAGTATCTCGAGCGCTTCGGCGCGGAGGTGCTCCAGTTGCCTGAGGGCGAACGGCTGGAGCGGCTCGGGCGCTTCGCGGTGGAAAGGATCCGCGCCGGTCACGAGGCGGCCCTCTTGCAGTACGGGGTACGCTTTGACCGCTGGTTCTCGGAACAAAGCCTGCGCGAGGCGGGCGAGCCCGAGCGAATCGTCCGGCTGCTGGCAGAGCGGGGCCATACCTACGAGAACGACGGAGCCACCTGGTTTCGCTCCACGGCCTTCGGCGACGACAAGGACCGGGTATTGGTGAAGAGCGACGGCAGTTATACCTACGTCGTGCCGGACATCGCCTACCACCTGAACAAGTTCGAGCGGGGGTTCGAACAGGTTATCGACATCCTGGGGCCCGACCACCACGGCTACGTGGCCCGGATGCGGGCCGCCCTGCGGGCCCTGGGGCGGCCGGCCGAGGCCTTCGAGGTCTTGATCGCCCAGCACGTGCGTCTCCTGCGCGAGGGCCAACCGGTGAGCATGTCCAAGCGGGCCGGCCAATTCATCACTCTTTCCGACCTCCTGGAGGAGGCCGGCAAAGACGCGGCCCGGTTCTTTTTCCTGCTGCGCTCGGTCGACAGCCACCTGGATTTCGACCTTGATCTGGCCCGCACCCAGACCGACGAGAACCCGGTGTTCTACGTCCAGTATGCGCATGCGCGGATCTGCAGCATCCTGCGGCAGGAAGCGGCGCAAAGACACCTAGGGGCCCTGGCGGGCGCGCAACTGGAGCGGTTGCGAGACCCTTCCGAGGAGGAGTTGTCGGAGCACCTGGCGGCGCTGCCGGGGGAGGTGGTGGCCGCCGCCCAGCACCGGGAACCCCACCGGATCACGCGCTATGCCCTCGACTTGGCCGGCCTCTTTCACGCCTTTTACACCCGCTGCCGGGTGCTCACCGAAGACGACGAACTCTCGCGGGCGCGGCTGGCCTTGTGCCAGGGGACGCAGATCGCGCTGCAGAACTCCCTGGGCCTGCTGGGGGTTTCAGCCCCCGAACGGATGTAGCCGGGACTTGAGGGGGGATGGAGCAGGTGCCACCCACAGGAGACCCCCGGCCGCGGACGGGGTTAGCCCTGGGCGGCGGAGTGGCCCGCAGCGTGGCCCACATCGGGGTGCTGCAGGCGCTGGAAGCCGCCGGCATCCCCATCGATTACGTGGCCGGAACCTCGGGCGGGGCGCTGATCGGGGCCGGCTATGCGGCCGGCCTCAGCCCGGCCAGGCTGGAGGAGGCGGCGCAGTCGCTCAACTGGCGCCGACTGGTGGCCTTGCGCCTGCGGCGCGACGGACTGCTGGACGCCTCCGGGCTGGAGAACCTGCTGTACAGCCTGGTCGGCCGGCGGACCTTCGCTGAACTGCGGATTCCCCTCACCGCCGTGGCCGTCGACGTCGTCAGCGGCGAGGAGGTGCGCCTGTCGGAGGGACCCGTCGGGCCGGCGGTGCGAGCCAGTTGCGCCATTCCGGGTCTTTTCATCCCGGTGCGGCTCGGCGGCCGGACCCTGGTCGACGGCGGGGTGCGCAACAACCTGCCGACGGACGTGGCGCGGGAAATGGGTGCCGATGTCGTCATTGGGGTGGACGTGGCGGAATCCCGGCATCCCGGGCCGGCCCGCAACCTGGTGC
>JAJYMS010000196.1 GCA_021786825.1 Bacillota bacterium
CAGTACGAGGACGAACTGAAGGGGCGGCCGGGGCGGCTGCAGGTGGAGACGGACGCCTTCGGGGAGGCCATCAACGGGGCGATTCAGCAGTACATCCCCCCGCGACCCGGGGACACCCTGGTAACCACCATCGACGAGAACATCCAGTTCATCCTCGAGCGCGACCTGCAGCGCAGCGCGATGGAGACCAAGGCCAAGCGGATCGGGATCATCGCCGTGGACCCCCGGACCGGGGACATCCTGGGCATGGCCATGACCCCGGGCTTCGACCCCGGCAACTACCAGGCCTACCCGGAGGTCAACCGGCGAATCTGGTTGATTTCCGACCCGATCGAACCCGGGTCGATGTTCAAGCCGGTGGTGGCGGCGGGGGCCATGGAGGAAGGGCTCATCAACAGCCACACCCCCTTTTACGCCCCCGGGAGCGTCCGGATGGCGGGCTACACCATCAGCAACTGGGACGGGCAACCGGTGACCGGGACCCTGCTGGACGTGGTCGCCCACTCCAGCAACACGGGGTTTATGCAAATCGGGCTCAAGCTCGGGAAGACCCTGTTTTACAAGTACCTGAGGAACTTCGGCCTGACCGAACTGACGGGCATCGACCTTCCCGGTGAGGCGACCGGGCTGTATCCGCCCGAGGACCGGGCCACCGACCTGGACATCGCCACCATGTCCTTCGGCCAGACCCTCACCGTCACCCCCCTGCAGATGGTGTCCGCCATCGCGGCCATCGGTAACGACGGGAAGCTGATGCGGCCCAGGCTGGTCCGGGAGATCCGGGATCGCGACGGGAAGGTGATCAAGAGCTTTCCGGCGCAGGTGACCCGGCAGGTGATCTCGAAGAACGTGGCTCGCGAGCTTTCCAACCTCATGGAAAAGGTAATTTCCGAAGGTACGGGGAAAAACGCCTACATCCCGGGTTACAAGGTCGCCGGCAAGACCGGCACGGCCGAGAAGCTCCCTCGCGGCAGCGGCAAGTACATCGCCGACTTTCTCGGTTTCGGACCGGTGGAGGATCCGCGGATCGCCATCACCGTGATCATCGACGAACCGCAGGGGACCTACTACGGCGGCCAGATCGCCGCTCCGCTGTTCAAGGCGATCATGGGCGACGTGCTCCGCTACCTGGAGATTCCTCCGACGGTGCCCCTGTCCCGCCGGCAGGGGGAGACGGGGCCCGTGGTGCCGGACCCGGTGGGCGTGGTCCCGCCCCTCCTGAACCTTCCCGTCCAGCAGGCGCGCCGCGAGGCCAAGGCGGCCGGCTTCTCGCTTTCCATCGTCGGCGGCGGGCCGGTGGTGACCTCGCAACTGCCACCCGCCGGCACCAGTCTAACCAAAGGGGCGACTCTGATGGCCGAGGCGGGGAGTGGGGACTCCCTGCCGGACGGGCAGGTGACGGTGCCCGACGTGAAGGGCAAGACCATTCGGGAAGCCGGCTCCACGCTGGGGATGATGAACCTTCGCCTGCGGGCCCTGGGCAGCGGGATGGCCGTCCGGCAGAACCCCGCGGCGGGGCAGAAGGTCCCCGCCGGCAGCGAAATTACCGTCGAGTTCACCGCCCCCGCCCGGTGACATAAAATGTTGGGACGGCGGGCAGACTCTATGGAGGATCACCTCGATCATGATGCTGAGAGACCTGCTGGAGGCGCTCCCCGGGGCCGAGGTGAGGGGTGAGGTCGCCACCCCCGTGCTGGCGATTACCCACGACTCCCGGAGAGCGGTCCGGGGATCCCTGTTCGTGGCCATCCGGGGCTACCGGCAGGATGGCCACGACTACGTGCTCGACGCCCTCCGGCGCGGCTCCCGGGTGATCGTCGGCGAGCAGCCGATCGACCCACGACCGGGGACGAGCGTCGTCACGGTGCCCGACAGCCGCGTCGCCCTGGCGGAGCTGGCGGCCCGCTTCTACGGCTATCCCTCGCGTCGGCTGCGCCTGATCGGGGTCACGGGAACGAATGGCAAAACTACCACGACCCATTTAATTCGTGCTATCCTTAGGAAGGCTGGCCACCGGGTGGGCCTCGTGGGGACGATTGAGAACCTGGTGGATGACGAACCCCGGCCCGCCGAGCGGACAACCCCCGAACCCCCCGAATTGCAGGGGCTGTTGGCGGAAATGGTGGGACGCGGGTGTACCCACGCGGTGATGGAGGTCTCCTCGCACGCGCTGGAACTGGAGCGGGTGCGGAGATGCGAGTTCGACCTGGGAATCTTCACCAACCTGACCCAGGATCACCTCGACTTTCACGGCTCCCTCTCCACCTACCTGGAGGCCAAGGCCAGGCTCTTTTCCAGCCTGGGACGGGCCGCCCGCGGGGACCCCAAACCGGGGCCCAAAGTGGCAATCCTGAACGACGACGACCCGGCCAGCGACCTGATCGAACAGCGGACGGCGGTGCCGGTCAGCCGTTACGGGCTGAAGGGCTCCGCCCCCGTCCGCGCCGAGAACCTGGTTGTCGGCGCCGGCGGAACCGCTTTTACCCTGGTGACGCCGGCGGGGACGGCGAGGATCGAGCTGAAACTGCGCGCTCGGTTCAACGTTTACAACGCGCTGGCGGCCGCCGCCGCCGGGCTGGCCCAGGGGGTGACCGTGCCGGTGATCGCGGACGCTCTGGAGGAGATCTCGGGGGTGACCGGCCGCATGGAGGTGGTCCACGCGGGCCAAGACTTCACGGTACTGGTAGACTACGCCCACACCCCGGACGGCCTGGAGAACATCTTGCAGACGGCCCGGGAACTGGCGGAGGGACGGGTCGTCCTGGTCTTCGGTTGCGGCGGCGACCGCGACCGGGGGAAGCGTCCGCTGATGGGGCGGCTGGCCGCCCGTTACGCCGACTATACCGTCATCACTTCGGACAACCCGCGCGGCGAAGATCCGGCCTCGATCATCCGGGAGGTGGAGGCGGGGGTGCGGACGGAAGGGTTGAGCCGGAGAAGTTATGAGACCATCGTTGACCGGGAGCGCGCCATCGCGCGGGCCATCGACCTGGCCGGCCCCGGGGACATGGTGCTGATCGCCGGCAAGGGACACGAGACGTACCAGATCTTTCGCGACCGGGTAGTCGAATTTGACGACCGGGAGGTTGCCCGGCGCAAGCTGCGGGAGCGGCTGCGCTCGGTGCGCCGGCTCCCGCTGGTTAGGGGAATCGTGCTTTGAAGATTAATCCGCTGAGCCTCAAGGAGGTTGTGCGCGTCACCCGCGGCCGGCTCACCGGGGGAACCCCCGGAGTTGTCCTGACGGGAGCCACCCTGGACAGCCGGCAGGCGGAGCCCGGCGACCTGTTCATCGCCGTGGTCGGCGAACGGGCCGACGGCCATCACTTCGTGCGGGACGCCTTCCGCCGTGGCGCGGCAGCGGTGCTGGTCCAGCGCTGGGACGAGGAGGTCACCGGCCCTGCCGGGGAGGAGGCCCCGGGGGCGGTCATCCGGGTGGCCGACACCGCGGCCGCCCTCGGCGAACTGGCCGCCTGGCGCCGCGCCTCTTTCAATCTGCCTGTGGTGGGTGTGACGGGAAGCGTGGGCAAGACCAGCACCAAGGAGATGCTGGCGGCGGTGCTGGCGACCCGGTACCGGACCCTGAAGACCGAGGGCAACCTCAACACCGAGTTCGGGGTCCCGCTGACGCTGCTGCGGTTGGAAGCCACCCACGAGGCGGCCGTGCTCGAGATGGGGATGCGCGGCCCCGGCCAGATCGCCGAACTCTGCCGTTACGGCCGTCCGAAGGTCGGGGTGGTCACCAACGTCGGGCCGACCCAC
This sequence comes from Bacillota bacterium, assembly GCA_021786825.1. Taxonomy (GTDB): domain Bacteria; phylum Bacillota; class Sulfobacillia; order JAMDAP01; family JAJYMS01; genus JAJYMS01. The sequence continues at coordinate 3,760 of JAJYMS010000196.1, forward strand.
CTCGAACTGCTGGGTTCGATCGAAAACATCGCCCGGGCCAAACAGGAACTGATCAACTCCCTTCCGCCCGACGGCACGGCGGTGCTCAACGGCGATGACCCCTGGTGCCGGGAGATGGCCCAGGCCACTCGCGCCCGGGTACTTTTTTTCGGGCGGGAGCCGGCCTTTGGGCCGGAGATCACCGCCCGCGAGATCCAGAGCCGCGGCGCGGAAGGGATCGGCTTCGTGCTGGTCACCCCCCGGGGGGAGGCCCCGGTGGAGTTGCCCTTCCCCGGGGAGCATCAGGTCAAGAACGCCCTGGCGGCCGCCGGGGGCGCCTACGCCCTGGGCCTGGGACCCTTGGACATCGCCACGGGGCTGGGGGCCGCCCGCAATGTCGCCGGGCGGTCCCAGGTGCGGGAGTACGGCCGGGTCCAGGTCATCGACGACACCTACAACGCCAGTCCCGCCTCGACGGTGGCGGCCCTGGGGCTGCTGGCGGAGCTGGCGACCGGGCGCAAGATCGCCGTGCTCGGTAATATGCTGGAGTTGGGGGACTACAGCGACCGCGGTCACCGGGAGGTGGGGGCGGAGGCGGCCCGGCAGGGTGTCGATCTGCTGGTCACGGTGGGACAGCTGGCCGCGCAGATCGCCGAGGGCGCCCGCTCGGCCGGCCTGCCTGCCGACCGCGTCGTGAGCTGTGCCGGCAACCCGGCGGCGCTGGCCGAACTGGAGCCCCGCCTGCGGGCGGGCGACACGGTCCTGGTCAAGGGTTCCCGGGGGATGCGGATGGAGGAGATCGTCGCCGGTCTGCGCCGGCGCCTTGAGGCCGGGGGGCAGGCCTGATGGGTTCCGCCACGCTGCTGTCCCTGGTCCTGACGGCCCTCGTTTCGTATCTGGTGGCCCTGGCTCTGGGGCCGTGGGTGATCCCCGCCCTGCGCCGCTTGAAGTTCGGCCAGGTCATCCGCGCCGACGGCCCGGCCCGGCACCTTCAAAAGCAGGGCACTCCCACCATGGGAGGGGTCATCTTCCTGGGGGGGATGGCGGGAGGGACGACGGTGGCCCTCCTGGCGGGTTGGCTGCGGCCCACCCCGCAGTTGGGGCTGGCGCTGGGCGTGGCGGCCGGATACGGGTTGATCGGCTTCGCCGACGACTACATCAAGGTGGCCCTGAAGCGGCCCCTGGGGTTAAGGGCGCGGGAGAAGCTGCTGGCCCAGGTGCTCCTTGCCCTGGCCCTGGGGTACGCGGCGGCCCAGGTCCTGAACCTGGGAACGTGGATCCGGTTGCCCTTCTGGCACTGGACCTACGACCTCGGGTGGCTGTACCTGGTGCTGGCGGTGCTGGTGGTGGTGGGCTTCGCCAACGCGGTGAACCTCACCGATGGGCTGGACGGGTTGGCGGGGGGCGCCTCGGCCCTCGCCTACGGAACCTACCTGCTGGTGGCCCTGGCCGCCGCCCGGGATGACCTGGCCCTCTGGTCGGCGGCGGTGGTCGGGGGGGTCCTGGGGTTCTTGCACTACAACCGCCCCCCGGCCCGCGTTTTCATGGGTGACACGGGGTCGATGGCCCTCGGCGGAGGGCTGGGGGCCCTGGCGGTGCTGACCCGAACCGAACTGCTGCTGCCGGTCGTCGGCGGGCTGTTCGTGGTGGAGACCCTGTCCGTGATCATCCAGGTGTTCTCCTTTCACACCCTCGGACGGCGTGTCTTTCGCATGAGCCCCCTCCACCACCACTTTGAACTGGCGGGCTGGTCGGAGTCGCAGGTGGTCAACCGCTTCTGGCTGGTGGCGACGGCCTTCGCGCTGCTCGGGATCGCCGGCCTGCAGGGCCTGGGGAGGTAGCCATGGCGCCCAAACCGAAGGCTCCCGACTACGGGGTGATGCTGGCCGTCATCGTGCTGCTGGGCCTGGGTTTGGTGATGGTCTTCTCCTCCAGCTTCGTCAAGGCGGAGGCCATCAACCGGGACGCCCTGTACTACCTTAAGCGGCAGGCGGCCTGGGCCGGCCTGGGCGTGCTGGCGATGTTCGCCCTGTCCAGGGTGGAGTACTGGCGCTGGAAGCGGTGGGCCACGCCGGTCTTCTTTGTCAACCTGGTCCTGCTGGTGGCGGTGCTCTTCACCCCGGCCGTCAAGGGAGCCCGCCGGTGGTTCGGCGTCGGCCAGTACTCCTTTCAGCCCTCGGAGCTGGTGAAGGTTACCTTCGTGATCTTCTTGGCCTACCTGCTGGCCCGCCAGCCCGACGCCGTCAAGCATCTCTGGCGGGGGGTCCTGCCGCGCCTGATCCTGCTGGGAGTGGTCTTCGGCCTGATCATGCTGGAACCCGACATGGGCACGGCCGTGTCCCTCAGCGCCACCGTCCTGGTGATGCTCTTCGCCGCCGGGGCCCGGGTGAAGCACCTGGTGGGAATCGCCCTGTCGGCGGTGCCGGTGCTGGGGGTCCTGGTGGCCGTGGCCCCCTACCGGTTGCAGCGGATCACCTCCTTCATCGACCCCTTCAAGGACCCCCAGGGGACCGGCTACCACATCATTCAAGGGCTGTACGCCCTGGGCTCCGGCGGTCTCTTCGGGGTGGGGCTGGGGCAGAGCCGGCAGAAGTTCTTCTACCTGCCCGAGCAGCACACCGATTTCATCTTCGCCATCCTGGGCGAGGAACTTGGCTTCCTGGGCGCCGTGGTGGTCGTGGCCCTCTTCTTCCTGATCGCCTGGCGAGGCTACATGGTCGCCGCGACGGCGCCCGACGCCTTCGCCGCCCTGCTGGCGGCCGGGATCACCACCATGGTGACCATCCAGGCGGCCATCAACATCGGGGTGGTGACCTCGTCCCTGCCGGTGACGGGCATTCCCCTGCCCCTGCTGTCGTACGGCGGCTCGGCCCTGCTTTTCACCTTGGCCGGCCTCGGGATCCTGCTCAATATCTCGCGGTATACAACGCGGTAACGTGGGTGAGCGCATGCGCCTCTTGATCAGCGGTGGCGGGACGGGCGGACACATCTACCCCGCCCTGGCGATTGTCCGGGCCCTGAAAACCCTGGATTCAGACCTGCAGGTTCTCTACGTCGGCACGAGGCGGGGGCTGGAGGCTGACCTTGTCACCCGGGAAGGGCTGGCCTTCGAGGCCATCGACGCGGCGGGGGTAATGCGCAAGACTCCCTGGCAGGCGGCCCGGGGGACGTGGTTGGCCGCCCGGGGACTGAGCCAGTCCCTGGGACTGGTCCGCCGGTTTCACCCCGACGTGGCGGTCGGCACCGGCGGTTACGTCTCCGGGCCGGTGATCCTGGCGGCCTGGCTCCTCGGGGTGCGGACGGCCATCCAGGAGCAGAACGCCATTCCTGGATTCACCAACCGGGTGCTGGCCCGCCTGGTGGACCGGGTCTTTCTGCCCTTCCCCGAGGCCCGGCGTCACTTCGGACGACGGGCCCGCACGCGGGTGACCGGCAATCCCCTGCGCCCCGAGGTCCTGAGCACGAGAACGGAGGACGCCCGCCGGCGGCTGGGAATCGCAGCGGCCAGTCAGGTGCTCTTCGTCTTCGGCGGCAGCCGGGGGGCGGAGAGCATCCACCGGGCGATGCCGGAGGCCCTTGCCGCCTTGCTGCGCCGCCCGTCGCTGCTGGTCCTTTACGTGACCGGACAAGCCTACCACGCTGAAGTTCTGGCGCGACTCCGGGAGCGTGGGCTGGTCCGGGGGGAACTGCGCGTGATGCCCTACCTGCACGAGGTGGCGGACGCCCTGGCGGCGGCCGACCTCGCGGTGGTACGGGCCGGGGCGATGACCGTTTCGGAACTGCTGGCGCGGGGACTGCCCGCGATCGTCGTTCCGTCGCCGAACGTCGCCAACAACCACCAGGAGGCCAACGCCCGGGTCCTGCAGCGCGCCGGGGCCGCGATGGTCATCCGCGACGCGCGGCTGACGGGCCCCGGCCTGGCGGCGGCGGTGGAGGAGTTGCTGGACGACCCGCAACGGCGGGCGCGGATGGCGGAAGCGGCCCGCGTTCTGGGGAGACCCGACGCCGGCGACCTGATCGCCCGGGAGATTTTGACCCTGGGACGGAGGAACCGCTGATGGACGAGCCCCGCTCCCCTGGACCGAGGGAAGTGTCACCGCTAATTTCGGCCCTGCGTAAGATATTGCCGGAGGGGTTTAGGTCCGCCGAGCCGATGAGACTACACACTTCCATCCGCATTGGAGGCCCCGCCGAGGTATTCTGCCAGGTGAACTCGACGGACGAGTGGCAGCGCCTCTGGGAGTGGTGCCAGCAAGCAGGAGTGGCCTGGCGGTTGCTGGGGGGGGGCACGAACCTCCTGGTCTGTGACCACGGACTTCCGGGCGTGACGGTGCGTTTGGCCGGGACACTGCGGGAACTGCGCTGGGAGGGCGACCGGGTCCTCGTCGGGGCCGGCGCCGGGTTGGCTCGCCTGGTGAAAGAGGCGACGGGGCGTGGAATGGCGGGGATGGAGTTCGCCGCCGGCATCCCCGGCAGCGTCGGCGGAGCGGTAGTGATGAACGCCGGAACAAACCACGGCGCGGTGGACGGGGTGCTCGAGGAGGTCACCCTCTGGAGTCAGGACGAGGCGGTCCGGAACGTCCCGGCGGGTGAACTCGGGCTGGGCTACCGGAGCAGCCGGCTGCAGGGCGGTCGCCAGGTGGTATTTGCCGCGAGGTTCCGCCTGCGACCCGGCGACCCGGCGGAGATCGACCGTCGGATCACCGCCCAGATGAAAGAACGCCGCCTGCGGCAGCCCCTCGACCTGCCCAGCGCCGGCAGCGTGTTCAAGAATCCGCCGGGGGATTACGCGGGGCGGTTGATCGAGGCGGTGGGATTGAAAGGGTTCCGAATGGGGGATGCCGCATTTTCCCAGAAACACGCGAACTTCATCGTCAATTGCGGCCGTGCCACGGCGGCCAACGTAGATGCGTTGATGCAACTGGCCAGGGAAAGGGTGCGCGAACGGTTCAATTTCGAGCTGGAACCGGAGATCAGAATCTGGCGCTAAGGTGCACCGGCGGCTGGGGGTGCAGACTGTGGAGCGTTACGTAATTCAGGGAGGGAAGCGGCTATCGGGAAAGGTCCGGGTCAGCGGGGCCAAGAACGCCATTCTGCCGGTCATGGCAGCCTGCGTCCTGAGTGGTCACGAATGCGTGATCCACGAAGCGCCCCGCCTGCGCGACGTCGCGGTGATGGCCGAAATCCTCACGAACCTTGGTGTGCGGGTGAGGATCTCCGACGAGGGGCGGACCCTGCACCTGAACGCCGAGGGGCTTAACGCTTTTGAAATCCCGACGTCGCTGATGCGGGAGATCCGTTCTTCCATCTTCCTGATGGGGCCCTTGCTAGGCCGCCTGGGGAGGGTCCGGTGTTCCCATCCGGGCGGGTGCGCCATTGGCTCGCGCGACATCGACCTACACCTGATGGGGTTGTCGGCCCTGGGGGCCAGGCTGGAGGAGAAGTTTGGGTACATCACCGCCGATGCTCCCAGCCTGCGGGGGCGGGAGATCTACCTCGACCTGCCCAGCGTGGGGGCCACCGAGAACATCATGATGGCGGCGGTGCTGGCCGAGGGCACCACCGTCATCCGCAACGCGGCGAAGGAGCCTGAGATCGTCGACCTGCAGAACTTTCTGAACCGCATGGGAGCGCGGGTGCGCGGCGCCGGGTTGGACACCGTTCGCGTCGAAGGGGTGGCGAAGCTTAACCCCGTCGAGCACACCATCATTCCCGACCGGATTGAGACCGCCACTTTTCTGGTAGCGGTGGCGGCCACCGGGGGGGAGGTCGTGTTGGAGAACGTCATCCCCGAGCACGTCGAGGCGGCCGTGGCCAAGCTGAGGGAGACCAAAGCCCTGGAGGTGGAAATGGGCCACGACCGAATCTTCGCCCGGGGCGCGAGACGGCCCCAAGCGGTCGACCTGAAGACCTTGCCCTACCCCGGTTTTCCCACCGACCTGCAACCCCAGATGATGGCCTTGTGCGCCACCGCGGAAGGCACCAGCATCATCACCGAGACGATCTTCGAGAACCGGTTCAAGGCCGCTGACGAATTGCGGCGGATGGGCGCGGACATCAAGGTCGACGGGCGGAGCGCGGTGGTCAAGGGGGTCAAGGCCCTGTCCCCGGCCACGGTCGAGGCCCCGGCCCTGCGCGAGGGCGTGGCCCTGGTGATTGCGGCGCTGGCGACCGAGGGCCGGACGGTGGTGGACGGGATCCAGCACATCGACCGGGGTTACGAGGAACTCGAGGTCAAGTTGCAATCCCTGGGGGCGGACATCCGCCGCCCCGGCTCCGAGTAGGCGACCGGTGGGAGGCGATCGCTCTTGCGCGCAAGGGGGCGGGGGATCCGGTGGCTGGCCCTGGCTACGGCCGTTTCCGTCGGCACCTTTCTTTTTTTGCACTCGGCTGCCTTTCGCGTCCAAACCGTGACCGTTGAGGGGACAAGCCGCCTCGGGACGGCCGAAGTGCGGGCGCTCCTGGGGCTTGACCCGGGAGCGTACCTGTGGCGGGCGGACCCCGAGGCTCTGGCGGAGAGGCTGCGGCAGCACCCGTTGATCGCCCAGGCCAGGGTCACCCGGGTCTGGCCGCGGGGGCTGAGGGTGCAGGTGCGGGAGCGGGTGGCGTCCGCCATCGTCGGCTATTACCGCTACTACCTGGCCCTGGACACCCAGGGGGTGGCCCTGGAGATGGTGGACAGCCTCAACGCCCTGGACCTTCCGCTGATCACCGGGGCGGATGCTCCCTGGGCGGTGCTCGGCGAGGTCTACCCGTCGGCGGCGGTAAACCCCCCGTTGCAGATCATCGCTTCCCTGGCGCCCGAACGGCGCCGGCAAGTCGAGGAGTTGCACGTCGACGGCGCCGGCGATATCACCCTGTACCTGGCCGGCGGCAGGCGCGTGCTATGGGGACAGGCCGAGCGACTGCAGGAGAAAACGGCCGCGCTGCAAACGATTCTGCTGGACGCCGAGAAAAAAAAGCTGAACCTGCTGTACATCGACCTTCGCTATCGCGGTCAACCGGTGGTAAAGTTAAAGGAGTAGTTTGAGACCGATACGGAGGGGAAGCATGGGGAGCCAGGTACTGTCCCAGGGGGTCAAGGGGGCCAAGTACTCCCGGACTGGACAGGTCGCCATCCTGCTGGTTTTCGTGGTCATGGGGATGATGCTCTCGGTCCAGTTCAGGGTACAGCGCCGATTGGAGGCGTCGCTGCCTTTTCAGCGGCAGGAGGAGTTGGCTGCCCAGTTAAAGGCGGCCGAAAAGGAACGCGACGCCCTGCGGGACGAAGTGGGTAAGCTGCGCGAGACGGTGTCCAAGGGAACCGACAACGCGGAGGCCATGTCGGCCATGGAGCGACAGTTGAACCAGGTCCAACTGATGGCCGGACTCGTGAACGTGAAGGGCCCGGGCGTCACCGTCGTGCTGGACGACTCCAAGCGCCCGCGCCAGAAGAATGAGGATCCAAACATCTTCATCCTTCACGACGACGACTTGCTGAAAGTGGTAAACGAGTTGCGGGCCGCCGGAGCAGAGGCCATCGCGGTCAACGGGCAGCGGCTGATCGGCACTTCCGAGATCCGATGCGCCGGACCGACCGTCTCCATCAACAACACGCGGACGGCTCCGCCGGTCACGATTCTCGCCATCGGCGAACCGGCCACCCTGGAGGCAAGCCTGTTGTTGCGCGGCGGCATCGTGGATTCCCTCAAGTTCTTTGGAATTGAGGTCTTTATCAAGAAGGAATCGGAAGTGCTCGTTCCCGCCTACAAGGGGCCGATCGACTTGCACTACGCGCGTCCGGCCAAGGCAGGTGGTGTCTAAATGTGGGTGGTATTGCTGGGGTTGATCGTGGGCATCGCCCTGGGCTTCAGCCTGCCGTTGCAGTTACCGCTGATCTACGGGCGCTACCTTTCCATTGCGGTCCTGGCGGCTCTGGACACGGCTTTCGGGGGACTGCGCGCGCAGCTTGAGAGCAAGTTCGACAACGCCGTGTTCGTCAGCGGCTTTTTCGCCAACGCGGCGCTGGCGGCCTTTTTTACTTACATCGGCGACCGCATGGGGGTGGAACTTTACTACGCGGCGCTCTTCGCCCTGGGGGTGCGCGTCTTTCAGAACCTGGGTATCATCCGCCGCCACCTGCTTAAGGGACATCGCCGCGCGGAGGCGGGCGAGCGGCCACCGGACCGGTAGAAAACTGGTTGACGGGTAACAATTTTCCTCCCGGCAAAGAGGGAAATGCTGGTGCACGTTGAATCATTGGTCTTAGAAAGACTTATGCCCGACGAGCGCGGCCGAGTATCCAGATAATCTTGAGGAGGCCCGCAGGAAAATGCCCGAGTTTCAGCCGGAGGACCTGGACCAGTTCGCGTCCATCAAGGTAGTAGGTGTGGGAGGCGGGGGGAATAACGCCGTCAATCGCATGATTCAGAGCGGACTGCGGGGCGTTGACTTCATCGCCATCAACACCGATGGACAAGCCCTCTCCCTTTCGATGGCCGCCAAACGGCTCCAGGTCGGCGGTAAGCAGTCGCGCGGGCTGGGAGCCGGGGCCAACCCGGAGGTCGGCCAGAAGGCGGCGGAAGAAAGCCGGGAGGAACTCAGCCAGGCGCTGACGGGTGCCGACATGGTCTTTATCACCGCCGGAATGGGGGGTGGGACGGGGACCGGGGCCGCTCCGGTGGTGGCCGAGTTGGCCAAGGAACTCGGCGCCCTCACCGTCGGCGTGGTGACCCGGCCGTTCTCCTTCGAGGGGCGCAAGCGGGCCATGCAGGCCGACCGCGGCGTCGTACAGCTCCGGGAGAAGGTCGACACCCTCATCACCATTCCCAACGACCGCCTGCTGCAGGTGGTGGAGAAGCGGACCTCAATCCTGGAGGCTTTTCGCATCGCCGACGACGTGTTGCGCCAGGGGGTCCAGGGCATCTCCGACCTGATCGCCGTGCCCGGCTTGATCAACCTCGACTTCGCGGACGTGAAGACGATCATGCTGGAGGCCGGATCGGCGTTGATGGGGGTGGGTGTGGCCCGCGGCGAGAACCGCGCCGTGGACGCCGCCCGGATGGCCATTTCCAGCCCCCTGCTGGATACCTCGATCGAGGGGGCCAAGGGCGTGCTGCTTAACATCACCGGCGGGCTGGACCTGGGCCTTTCAGAGGTCAACGACGCGGCCGAGATCATCGCCCAGGCGGCCGACCCGGAGGCGAACATCATCTTCGGCGCGGTGATCGACGAGACGATCAAGGACGAGATCCGCATCACCGTCATCGCCACCGGCTTCGACCATTCGGCGGCGCGGCGCGAGCGCCGGTTGGACGATCTGGAAATCAAGCCCTTCGCCTCGGACGAACTGGACATTCCCGCTTTTTTGCGCCGTAAGGCGTGATCCCGGCACCGGCAGACACCGCCCCGCAGCCGCTGAGCCGCGGGGTTCTTGGCGTGCGGCAAGCCGCAGGAGTTATCCACCCGAAGGCGAATCATCCTAAGTACCACGGTTGTCCCTTGCTGAGACCCTGGTGACTGCAGGAGTGGTGACAGACGATTCACGACCTGGACTTGAGGGAAAGACTGGTGCTGGTCCGGGGGGCCGGCGACCTGGCGACCGGCGTGGCCATGCGCCTCTACCGGGCCGGTTTCGCGGTGGTGATGACCGAGCTGGCGCAGCCCATGGTCGTGCGCCGGACGGCCTCCCTGGCCGACGCGGTGACCGAGGGACGGTGGAGGGTGGAGGAGCTGGTGGGGGTGCGCGCGACCGCCGGCGATGCCCCGCAGGCTCTGGGGCGGGGCGAAGTGCCGGTGCTGATCGACCCGGGTAAGGACGCCATCCGGCAACTGGCCCCGCGGGTGGTGGTGGACGGAATCATGGCCAAGCGGAACACCGGAACGGGGAGAGAGGACGCTCCAATCGTCATCGCGCTAGGGCCGGGCTTCGCCGCCGGTGCCGACGTGGACGCCGTGATCGAGACCGCCCGGGGGCACGAACTCGGCCGGGCGATTTACAGCGGATCGGCGCAACCCAACACCGGCGTGCCGGGAGAAGTGGGCGGAGCCACCACGGACAGGCTCCTGCGGGCCCCGGTCGACGGGGTCTTCCGGACCTGGCGGCAGATCGGGGACCGGGTGGCCGTGGGGGAGGTTGTCGCCGACGTGGACGGAGTGCCGGTGAAGGCCCTGCTGAACGGCATCCTGCGCGGGCTGCTGCGCGGGGGCACGGCCGTGAGCGCCGGGCTGAAGGTGGGCGACGTGGACCCGCGGGCGGAGCGGGAGTACTGCTTCACGGTCTCCGATAAGGCCCTCGCCATCGGCGGTGGGGCGCTGGAAGCCATCCTGCGCCTGTGGCCCGGCCGCCGCCCTCCGGCTTGATGGAGTTGTGGCGGGCCCTGGGCCTGCTCCCCAACGAGGTGTTGAGCCTGGTCGGCGGCGGGGGCAAGACCTCCCTGGCGGGGGTGTTGCTGCGGGAACTTCCTCCGGGCCGGCGGGCCATCTTCACCACCACGACCAGGGTGTGGCCTGACCCCGCGTTGCCGCAGGTCCTCGTGGAGGAAGACCCCGGCTGGGAAGAGACCCTCGGCCGCGCGCTGGCGGCTGAGGGCCGGGCGTTGCTGGCGGCCGGCCGCCGTACCGACGGCAAGCTGGCGGGAGTTTCGCCGGACCTCGTCGGCCGTCTGAAGCAGGCCCGGGTGGCCGACCTCATCGCGGTGGAGGCCGACGGGTCGGCGGGCCGGCCGCTCAAGGCACCCGCGGAACACGAACCGGTTGTCCCCCCGGACACCGACGTGCTCCTCGCCGTGGTGGGCCTGCAGGCCCTGGGAAAACCTGTCATCGCCCGGTACGTCCACCGGCCGGAGGTAGCGGCGGGACTGCTCGCGGGAGGGGAGGCCCGCCTGACCGAGGAGGGGATCGCGCGAATCCTGCTGCATCCCCGCGGCGTGACCAAGGGGCGGCCGGCGACGGCCCGCCTGGCGGTGGCCATCAACCAGGTGGACTCCCCCGTGGATCTCGACGCCGCGGCGGGGCTGGCCCGCCGGCTGGTGGACGCCGGGGCGCCCCGCGTGGTGTTGACCAGTGCCTCGGGTCTGCCGGCGGTGCGGGGGTTGGCCGGTCCGGTGGTGGCGGTGGTGCTCGCCGCCGGGGCCTCCCGGCGCTTCGGGGCGCCCAAGCAACTGGCCCGAGTGGGGGGTGGACCCGGGAACGCGACGGTCCTGGAGCGCTCCCTGGAGGCCGCCTGCCGGGCGCCGGTGGCGGGGGTGTGGGTGGTGACGGGCGCCCACGGCGACCTCGTGAGGCCGATGCTGGAGCGCTACCCGGTGCAGGTCGTCGACAACCCGGCCTACCGCGCGGGGATGAGTTCGTCCCTGCGGGCGGGGCTGGAGGCGGTCCTCGCGGCGGGGGCGGGCGGAGGGGCCGCGCCGCGGGCGGTGCTGGTGGTGCTGGCCGATCAGCCCTTCCTGACCAGGGAAGTTTACGATCGCCTGGTGGGCGCGTATCTGTCCACCGGGGCCCGGATCGTCCACCCCGTCGCCGGGGGGCGGCGTTGCAACCCGGTCCTTTTCGACCTTGACCTGGCCGGCGAATTGCTGGCTGTCGAGGGTGACGAGGGCGGTCGCCGGGTACTGGCGGCCCACCCCGACGAGGCCCTGGCCGTGGAGTTCAGGAACCCCGCCACCTTCCGGGACGTTGACTATCCTGAGGACATCGAGGGGGAAGGGGAATGAGCGTGTTTCGCACCGCAGGGGTTGCTCCCGGCGTGGCTGACCGGATTGAGAGCCTGCCGCTGGGGCGCTTTCATACCCGGCTGCTGGTGGCCAGCGGGGTTGGCTGGCTGTTTGACGCCATGGACGTCGGGCTTCTTGCCTTCGTCCTCCCGGCGCTGGCCGCGGCATGGAAGCTGCCGCCGCAGACGCTGGGCGGCATCGCCAGCGTCGGTCTCTTCGGGATGGCGGTCGGCGCCGTGCTGTCCGGCACCCTGGCCGACTACTTCGGGCGCCGGCCCGTGTTCATGTTCACCCTGCTCCTGTACAGCCTCGCCACCGGCCTGAGCGGTCTTGCCACCGGCCTGGGGGTCCTGCTGACGCTGCGGTTTCTGGTCGGTTTCGGCCTGGGGGGCGAGCTGCCCGTCGCCTCCACCCTGGTGAGCGAGTATTCGCCGGCGGCCCAGCGCGGGCGACTGCTCGTCTTGCTGGAGAGCTTCTGGGCCTTCGGGTGGTTGCTCGCCGCCGTCCTGGCCTACCTGGTCATTCCACGCTACGGCTGGCAGGTGTCCTTCTTCGTCGGAGCCCTGCCGGCGCTGTACGCCGTTTACCTGCGGCGCAGTCTCCCCGAATCCGCCCGCTACCTGGAACGCAAGGGGCGGGGGAAGGAGGCGCACGCGCTCCTGGACCGGATCGAAGCCGAGTACGGAGCGGGTCCAGCCCGGCAAGCGAAAGTCGGCGCCGCGGCGGTCCCGACCGCGGGGGGAGCCGTTGTCTCCCCGCCTGGGGACCCATCCAGGGTATCCTTTGCCACCCTATGGTCCCCCGCCCTGATCCGCCGCACCGTGACCCTCTGGATCCTCTGGTTCAGCATCGTCTTCTCGTATTACGGAATTTTCACCTGGCTGCCCTCGATCATGGTGGCCCAGGGCCATGGCAGCCTGATCAAGGGCTTCCAGTACGTTTTGGTGATCACCCTGGCGCAGATCCCCGGTTACTTCAGCGCGGCCTACCTGGTCGACCGGATCGGGCGCAAACCGACCCTGGTATCCTACCTCGCCCTGAGCGGTGCGGCCGCCTTCCTTTTCGGGCGCAGCGCGCTCCCCGGCGACCTGATCCTCTGGGGCAGCCTGATGTCCTTTTTCAACCTGGGTGCCTGGGGGGTCGTCTACACCTACACCCCCGAACTCTACCCCACCCGGGCGCGGGCCACGGGCGCGGGATGGGCGGCGGGCTTTGGGCGGCTGGGCGGGATCGTCGCCCCCTACGTGGTCGGCCTGCTCTACGGCAAGGTGGGCGGCTTTCCCCTGGTGTTCGGGATCTTCACCGGCGTGCTCCTGCTCGGAGCCCTGGTGGTCGCAATCCTGGGGGAGGAAACGGCCCGCCGCACCCTCGGCGAGATTTCGGGGGAGAGCGGGAGTTAGGCCCGCAGTTCACCCAGGATCTACCCGGCGCACCAGGTTTCCCGCCCTCCGCGCAACCGGGGCTGCCCACGCAGGCAGCCCCTGTCTTGTGCCACTTTTTGGCACCATCCCGGTGCGACAAGTTTCACCGCGACGCTTGTTTATCATCGTGGCATAGGGCCTGGACGATCAAGCCAGATTGCTTCCAACCGGCCTGGCGGAGGGAGGTCGGGGCGCCGATGACGGTCAACGGCGAGGTTTTCTTTCTCTTCAACCTCACCCTGGACTTTCTCCTGCTATGGGCGACCGGGGTCTGGGCGGGGGAGGTGGTGCGGCCTTGGCGTTGCCTGGGAGGCGCCGCCTTCGGGGCGGCCTACGCCCTGACCGCGCTCTTCCCGGCCGGCTCGTGGCTCTGGTGGCTGCCGAGCAAGGTCGGCGCGGCCCTGGTGATGCTCGCCCTCGCCTACGGGTGGATCGGCTGGCGGGCCGGCGTCAAACTGACCGGGGTTTTCTTCTTGGTTTACTTCGCGGCCGGCGGCGCTTCCCTCGCGATTGCCGCCTCCGGGACGCAGGGCGGTTGGGGGCGCGGAGTCTTCTGGTTACGGCACACCAACTTGATTCCGGCGGTGGTCCTGGCGACGGCCGTGTTGGGGCGGCAGGTGATCGGACTGCTTGCCCGCCGGCTCGGGCGGCGGCTGCAGACGGTGGTCGCCGAGGTGGAGTTCGGGGGCCGTTCCGCAAGACTCAACGCCCTGGTGGATTCGGGCCATCACTTGGTGGACCCGCTCTCGGGGGAGCCGGTCCTGGTGGCTGCCTTCCGGCCACTGCGGGAGGTGATTCCCGCGGAACTGGTCCCGCTCTTCGAGGGAGGGGCGGAGCCGGACCCGGCCGAGGTCGCCCTCCGGTGTGCGCCGACTTCCTGGGGACCGCGCCTGCGCCTCATCCCGTACCGGTCCCTGGGGCGACCCGACGGCTTGCTCCCGGGTTTTCGTTCCGACCGCTGCCGGGTTTGGCTGCAGGAACGGGAGATCGCCTCCCGCCCGCTGATTGTCGGGATTACCGCCGGCGATCTGGAGCCAGACCGGGGCTACGACGCCCTCTGCCCGCCGGAGATGCTCGCCGGAGCCCACGAAGCTGGAGGGAGGTAGGGGCCATGCCGATCTGGAGGCTGTTCCGCATCCGAGTGCGCCTGGCGATTCTGCGCTTGGCGCGGTTTATCGGGCTTGTCTCGCCCCGGACGATCTTCTACATCGGCTCCAGCGAGACCCTGCCGCCGCCGCTCACGACGGACGAGGAGATGTTCCTGCTCTCCAGGCTGGTCACCGGCGACGAGGCCGTCAAGTCGGTCCTCATCGAGCGCAATCTCCGCCTGGTGGTCTACATCGCCCGCAAGTTTGACAACACGGGGATCGGGGTGGAGGACTTGGTGTCCATCGGCACAATCGGGCTGATCAAGGCGGTGCGGACCTTCGACCCCTCCAAGCGGATCAAGCTGGCCACCTACGCCTCCAAGTGCATCGAGAACGAGATCCTGATGTACCTGCGCCGCAACAGCCGTCTGCGCCTGGAGGTCTCCTGGGACGAGCCGCTCAACCGGGACTGGGAGGGAAACGAACTGCTTCTTTCGGACGTCTACGGTACCGAGGACGACCTCATCTGCCGCGGCCTGGAGGACGAGGTAGACCGCGTCCTCCTGCGCAAGGCCATGGCGAAGCTGACCGGACGGGAGCGCACCATCATGGAGCTCCGCTTCGGCCTGCTGGACGGGCGTGACCGGACCCAAAAGGAGGTTGCCGACCTGCTGGGCATCTCGCAGTCCTATATCTCCCGCCTGGAAAAACGGATCTACAAACGGCTGCGCAAGGAGATCAAGCGAATGGAGTGAGGCAGCGGTCCCGGCCGCGTTACGCCGGCGACCCGCCCGCGGGACGGCGCACCTCTTCCAGCAGTTGTTGGACCTGTTTGGACAGGGTCGCCACATCGCGCTGAATTTTGTGCAGGTCGCGCTGCATGTCCTCGATTTCTTCCTCCGCCTTGATGTTGATGGCGAAGTCCATGTCCGCCTGCAGGCGGTCGCGCGCCGACTGGCGGTTCTGGCTCATCATGATGAAAGGCGCCTGGAATCCGGCCAGGAAAGAGAGGACCAGGTTCAGGAGGATGAAGGGGAACGGGTCCAGGTGGTTCCCCCACGAGATGGTGTTCCAGACCATCCAAAGGGCCAGGAAGACCAACAGGGTGAAGATGAAGACCCAACTGCCCCCGAACCTGGCCACCGAGTCGGCGACCCGTTCACCGTAGGTCGTCCGGGCGCGAAACTCCCTGTTGAGGTTCTTTGCCACGCGCTTTTCATACTGTTCCAAGGTTTTCTCGATGTGCTCCGCGACGCGATCGCCTTTGGCAGGCATCTACCCACCTCCCGAAGAATTGATGCCAATGCCCATCATACTTCAGCTTACTTGGATTGAACAACAAACCGGGGTGATGCGCTTGAGGATTACCGCGGCGGTCGCGGCATTGGTGGCGGTAGTGGCGGCGGGCGGGATGGCGGCGGGCCTGGCGGGTTGCGCCCCGGCGCGGCAGCCGGGCTTGCGCCCAGACGACCTGCCCCGCCCTTCCCCGACAGCGATCAAGGCCCGCGTGGAGCGGGCCGTCGACGGCGATACGCTCAAGTTGGCCGGCGGCGAGAGGGTGCGCCTGATCGGCGTCAACACCCCGGAGTCGGTGGACCCCCGGCGACCGGTTCAGGCCTACGGAAAGGAGGCGGCCGCCTTCACCGCCCGCCTGGTAAAGGGCAGAGAGGTCCGGCTCGAGTCCGACGTCGAGAAAGTGGACCGGTACGGGCGGACCCTGGCCTACGTCTGGCTTGCCGATGGCACCTTCCTCAACGCCGTCCTGGTGCGCGAGGGCTATGCCCAGGTGATGACGATCCCACCCAACGTGCGCTACGCCGACCTGTTCGTGCGCCTGCAGCGCGAGGCC
>JAJYMS010000205.1 GCA_021786825.1 Bacillota bacterium
CCTTGACCAGGTCCACGCCGGTCACCATCTCGGTGATGGGGTGCTCCACCTGGATCCGGGTGTTCATCTCCAGGAAGTAGTATCGGCCGTGCTGGTCCAGCATGAACTCCACCGTGCCGGCGGACTCGTAGTCCACGGCGCGGGCGGCCTTGAGGGCCGATTCGGCCATCGCTTGCCGCAATTCGGCGTCCACCGCCGGAGAAGGCGATTCCTCGATCAGTTTCTGGCGGCGGCGCTGCAGGGAGCACTCGCGCTCGCCCAGGTGGATAACGTTGCCCTTGTGGTCTCCGAGGATCTGGATCTCGATGTGGCGACCCGCTTCCAGGTATTTCTCAACGTAGACCTCCGGGTTGCCGAACGCCGCCCGCGCCTCGCTCTGCGCCTTCTCCCACGCCGCCTTGAGCTCCTCGGGGTTGCGGGCGATCCGGATCCCCCGCCCGCCCCCGCCGAAGGAGGCCTTCACCAGCACCGGGTAACCGACGTCATGGGCCACCAAGAGGGCGTCCTCGGCCGAAGGGAGGATCCCCTCGGACCCGGGGACCACGGGAACTCCCGCCTTCTGCATCTCCGTTCGGGCCGTCCCCTTGACCCCCATCAGCCGGATGGCCTGGGCCGAAGGGCCGATGAACTTGATCCCCCAGGTGTTGCACACCTCGGCGAAGAACGGGTTTTCGGCCAGAAAGCCGTAACCCGGATGGACGGCCTCGGCGCCACTGGCGACCGCCGCGCTGATGATGTGGGGGATGTGGAGGTAACTCTGTTGCGAGGGCGCCGGACCGATGTAGACCGCCTCGTCGGCGTAGCGCACGTGCAACGACTCCCGGTCCGCCTCGGAATAGACGGCGACCGTCCTCGTCCCCAACTCCTTGCAGGCGCGGATCACGCGCAGGGCGATCTCGCCCCGGTTGGCGACCAGAACCTTGTTGAACAAGCTCATTCTCCTCCTCCGGGATTCCGCCGCCGGGTGAACTGGAAGCGGTCGATGCCCGCCGTCAGGACGCCGGCCCGAGCCCAGTGGGAGCGCGCCGGTGCGTCCGGCAACGCCGGTTCGGGCCTGATGTCTGAAACCTGGAAGGTCAGGCCCTCCTCCTCGGCCATGTGGTTCAGGGCGGCGGTAACCACCGCCACTATTTGCGGGTGGATCAGGTGCCTGGCCAATGCTGACCCTCCTTGGCGCTATCCCAGGACCACCAGGACGTCCCCGGCGGCCACCGAGGCCCCCTTCGCGACACGGATCTCCTTGACCGTACCGGCCGACGGGGCAAGCATTTCGTTTTCCATCTTCATCGCCTCGAGCACGATCAGGACCTGCCCGGCCTGCACCGACTGGCCCGGTTCCACCTTGACCGCCGCCACGGTGCCGGGCAGCGGGGCGGTGACCTCCCCGGCCGCGCCCGGGCCCGGGGCGGCCGCGGGAGCGGGGGCGGGAGCCATCGCCGGCGGGGGCGGCGCCGGGGACAGGTGAGCCGGCGGCACCGGCAGGGTCGTCGCCCGGGGCGGACGAAGCGGCCCGCGGCTGTCGCCGGCGAGTTCCTCCACCTCGACCTCGTAGGCCTGGCCGTTCACCGTCACTCGAAAGCGTTTGGTCATCTCGGGACTCCTTTCCAAAGGTCAGACCGGGAAGTTGCCGTGCTTCTTGGCCGGCCTGGTCTCACGTTTGTTGCGCAACCCCGCCAGGGCCTGAGCCAGGTGGCGGCGGGTCTGCCGGGGATCGATGACCGCGTCCACGTATCCCCTGGCAGCCGCCACGTAGGGGTTGTTGAACTTCTCCCGGTACTCGGCCACCCGGGACCGGCGTGCGGCGTCGGGGTCGGCGGCCTGCTTGATCTCCTCGCGGAAGATGATGTTGGCGGCTCCGTCGGCACCCATCACGGCAATCTCCGCCGTGGGCCACGCGAAGACCTGGTCGGCCCCCAGGGACTTGGCCGCCATGGCCAGGTAGGCGCCGCCGTAGGCCTTGCGCAGGACCAGGGTGAGCTTCGGCACGGTCGCCTCGGAGTAGGCGTAGAGCAGTTTGGCCCCGTGCCGGATGATGCCGCCGAATTCCTGGGCCGTGCCGGGTAGGTAGCCCGGGGTGTCCTCGAGGGTCACCAGGGGAATGTTGAAGGCGTCGCAGAAGCGAATGAAGCGGGCCGACTTGTCCGAGGAGTTGATGTCGATGCAGCCGGCCAGCACTCTCGGCTGGTTGGCGACAATACCGATAGTGTCCCCCGCCAGCCGGGCGAAACCGACCACGACGTTGGTGGCGTAGGCCTGGTGCACCTCCATGAAGTCGCCATCATCCACCACGAGTTGGATCACGGAGCGCACGTCGTAAGGCTTGTTGGCGTCGGCCGGCACGATCTCCAGCAGCGCCTCTTCCTCCCGGCCGGGGGGGTCGCTGCTGGGCCGGCGCGGCGGGTCGTCCACGTTATTGGAAGGAAGGAAGCTCAGCAGGCGCCGGATCTGCTCCAGCAGGGCGGCGTCGTTGGGAGCCGAGAAATGGGCCACCCCGGAAAGCTGGTTGTGGGAAGCCGCCCCGCCCAGCCGCTCCTTGGTCACGTCCTCCCCGGTGACCGCCTTGATCACGTCCGGGCCGGTGATGAACATCTGGCTGGTGTTTTCCGCCATGAAGACAAAATCGGTCAGACCGGGCGAGTAGACGGCGCCGCCGGCGCAGGGACCCATGATGGCCGAAATCTGCGGGATCACCCCGGAGGCCAGGGTGTTGCGGAAAAAGATCTGGCCGTAACCGTCCAGGGCGTCCACGCCCTCCTGGATGCGCGCCCCGCCGGAGTCGTTGAGGCCAATCAGGGGTGCCCCGGCCTTCATCGCCAGGTCCATCACCTTGGTGATCTTCTTGGCGTGCATTTCGCCCAGGGAGCCGCCCATCACCGTGGCGTCCTGGGCGTAAGCGAAGCAGAGCCGCCCCTCGACCTCGCCGTAACCCGTCACGACCCCCTCGCCGGGCGCCTCGACCGAGTCCATCCCCAGTTCCGTGCCGCGATGGCGCATGTTAAGGTCGTTCTCGACGAAGGTGCCGGGGTCGAAAAGCAGGTCCAGGCGCTCCCGGGCGGTCAGCTTCCCGGCCTCGTGGTGCCTGGCGATCCGCTTCTCGCCGCCGCCCAGGCGCAAACGCTGCTCGCGTTCCCGCAGTTGCTCAACCATCTGCCTCAGGGTCAAGAGATTGAAACCTCCTTATGGCTGCTGACAAAACTCCACCAGCACCCCGTTTGTTCCCTTGGGGTGCACGAAGCCGATCAAAAGGCCCCGGGAGCCAGGCCGCGGGTGTTCATCGACCAGGCGGAGCCCCTGCCGGCGCGCCTCGTCCAGGGCTGCCTGAGCGTCTGGCACCCGGAAGGCGACGTGGTGGATGCCCTCACCCCGGCTTTCGATGAAGCGGCCCACCGGGCTGTCCGGGCTCAGGGGTTCCAGCAACTCGATGTGAACGTGACCGGCGTCCAGAAAGGCCGTCGCCACCCCCTGGGAGGCGACCTCCTCGGAGCCCTCGTGGCGCAACCCGAGGACGTCCCGGTAGACCGGCAGGGCC
>JAJYMS010000066.1 GCA_021786825.1 Bacillota bacterium
GGCGACCTGCTGCGGGTCTATCCCTATCCTCCTTACGAGGACCGCCGGGTGGCGGTTCGCGTCACGACTGGGCGGGTGCTGGCCACGGGGGCGCCGCTGCGGGTGCCCGTGGCGGTGGAACGCGACTACCCGGGCGGGGGGACGGCCTTCTACCTCAACGGGCGTCCCGGCCGGGCGAAGTACATGGGGAACGACGATTTAGTGCTGCGCGGCCCCCTGAAATACCTGCTGCTGGAGAAGGCCCGGGCCCCCCGCCTGGTGGGCGCGCCGGACGGGGTGGGCGGCCTGGTCTTGAGTATTCACATCTGCGCCGGCACCTACAACCGCGAACTCGACCGGATGCTGTCCACCGGCGCCTTCCGGCCGGAACTGCCGATCACTTTTTCCATCACCGCCGGGCCGGACAACAACCGGCCGGGGGATGGGACGGGGTTTGACGCCGACAATCCCCGCAAGGGAGGGGCCTACATCAAGCGGTTGGCCGCCTACGGCTCTATCGGCGCCCAGGGGGGCTGGATCCACAACTACTGGGCCGCGAATGTCCGGCGGCTGGCGCCGGCGCAGCGGGAACGGTGGATCCGCCGGAACTTCGAGTCCCTTCGGCGGGCCTCGGGGCAGCCGGTGATCGACTACGCCGCCCCCGGGGGCGCGCACACCACCGACCTCAACGACTACCTGGCCGCCGAGGGCGCCAGAATCGCCGCCCTCCCGACGTCGTACAACGCTCCTCCGACGCACGCCTGGTTCGGCGGCAAGCGGGAGGACCGCTTCTGGGTCCTGGGATACTCCGGCACCCGCTACGGTCCGGCGGTGGAGAACATGCTGGCGGAGGGGCGCAGCCCGCACCGGATCGCGGCGGACGTTGCCCAGTTGTTCGAGGAGGTGGCCGGTAAAAGGGAGATCCGGCTGTTTTACAGCCATCCCTTCGAACTCGCGACCCGGCCGGAACTGTGGCAGGCCATCCAGGATTCGGCTGTGAGACTGGTCCGCGAGGGACGGCTGAGCGTCCGGACGATGGGTGAGTACGCCCGGTTCCTGGACCGCCGCGAGCGCACCGAATTCAAGATTCGCAACCAGGACGGCGCTTACGTGATCGAGGCGGCCGGTCCGGAAACGCTGCGCTCCTTCTCCTTCGCTCTGCCGGTGCCCTCCGCCCGGCTGCGGGCCCCCGGGGGGACGGTGAAGGTGAGAGGCGACGCCAACTGGAGCTACGTCACGGTTACCGCGGACGTCAAGCGCCTGCGACTGCGCCTGCCCTACTCCTCCTCCGGAACAGCGGTGGGGACCGAGGGCGGCCCGAGCTTGACGAGGTCCTCCAGCAGGACGAACTGATACCCCTTGGCCTGCAGCCCCTCCAGGATGGCGGGCAGAGCCTGGTCGGTCTGCTTGCAGGAATCGCTGGCGTGCAGCAGCACGATGGCGCCGGGGTGGGCCAGCTTGAGGACCCGGTTGGTGATCACGTCGACCCCGGGGTTCTTCCAGTCGATCGAGTCGGCGCTCCAGATCACCGTCTCGTACCCGAGTTCGCGCCCCACCTCGATGCTCTGGTCATTGAAGTCACCGTTGGGCGGGCGAATGAAGCGCGGGTCGCGCCCGGTGAGCTCCTTGAGGATGGCGTGGGCCGAGCGGATGTTGTCCACCACCTGGTCCCGGCCGAGGCCGCTGAAATCGACGTGCTGATGCCCGTGGCTCTCCACCTCGTGGCCTTCGGCCGCGATGCGGCGAACCACCTCGGGGTAGCGCCGGGCCCACGGACCGGAGAGGAAGAAGGTCGCCTTCACCCCGTAGCGTTTGAGGACGTCCAGCACCGGGCCGTTCCGCTGCGTCCCCCAACTGATGTCGAAGGTGAGGGCCAGTTTGCGTTCCGCGGTGTCGATCTGGTAGAGGGGGACCAGCCGGCCCCTGGCCGCGGCGGGAATCCCGGGCGGGTAGTGCTCGATCACCTCGGCC
This sequence comes from Bacillota bacterium, assembly GCA_021786825.1. Lineage (GTDB taxonomy): Bacteria > Bacillota > Sulfobacillia > JAMDAP01 > JAJYMS01 > JAJYMS01. The sequence continues at coordinate 1,951 of JAJYMS010000066.1, forward strand.
TCCCTGACGTTGGCCCACACCAGCAGGGTCCCCAGCAGGGCGACGGCGAGGGCGCGCCACCGCGCCGGGCGGGTGAGGTCAAGGGTTATCACCCGTCGTTCACCTCCCACGAATGGCTAGAAGTATTTATTCCCGGCACGGTTCGAAAAGAAGGTGAACGCGTCCCGGGGCCGTTTGACGGCCGGAGGTTGAACCGCTAAAATTGGGCTGTAAATCGCCGTTCGGGAGTAGCAAGAAGACTGGTGTCGCTCTTGGACTTCAAATCCAATGGGCCGTCTGACGAAGGCGGCCGGTGGGTTCGATTCCCACATACTCCCGCCAAAACTCCAATCTCGAGATGGGCCGCCCGGGCGGCCCATCTCTGATTGCCGACGAAGGAATTGGGCGCGGGCGCGCCGAAATAGAATTATTAAACTTCCCGGGGGAGGCCCCGCCATGAGGATTTGCACCTTGGACCATGTGAGACCCAGGATGCGCCTCGCCAGGACGATCTACTCCCCCGACGGCAAAATCCTTCTCAGCGCCGGGGTTGCGATGCACCCGTCTTACGTGGGGAAGCTCCGGGAAATAGGCCACACCAGCGTCTACATCGCGGACGGGATGTTTGACGACATCCAGGTGCCCCAGGTCGTCAAGGACTCGACCAGGGTGGAAACCATCACCGCCGTCCGGGAAGTCATGACCAAGCTTCCGGTCGGTGGCAAGGCCACCCTGACCCGGGCGGTCAAAGCGGTTGAGTCCATGGTCGACGAGATCCTCTCCTCCCGCGAAATGCTGGTGGGGCTGGTGGATCTGAAGACGCTCGACGACTACACCTACGCCCACAGTGTCAACGTGGGGATTCTCACCCTGATGATCGCCAGGGGATTGGGCTACAGCCGGGGCGAGATGGTCGACCTGGGCGTGGGGGCGATCCTGCACGACGTGGGCAAGTGCCAGGTCGACCAGGCGATCCTGCAAAAGCCTGAACAGCTTACCCCCTCGGAGTTTGAACAGGTCAAGCGGCATACCCAGTACGGGTTTGACACCCTGCGGGAGGAGTTCAAGGTCAACCTGCTTTCCGCCCACGTCGCTTACCAGCATCACGAGCGGCTGGACGGGTCGGGCTACCCGCGGGGGCTCAAAAGCGGCGACATCATCGATTGGGCCAAAATCGTGGCCGTGGCGGACGTTTACGATGCCATCACCAGCGACCGGGTTTATCGCCGCCGCCTTCCCCCGTCCGAGGGGATCAGGCTGCTTCAGGTCGAGGCGGCTGGCCGCCTGGACGCAAGGATGGTGCGCAAGCTGACCGATTACCTGGTTCCTTACCCGATTGCGAGCGTGGTGCGGCTTTCCACCGGGGAGACCGCCCTGGTGATCTCCGTCAACCCGAAGGATTTCTACCGCCCGCAGGTCAAGGTGATCAAGGACGAACGGGGGCGCAGCCTGTCCACCCAGGGACCGGTGGTCGACCTCGCCCAGGAGCTTGACGTCTCCATTGTCAAGGCGGTGGACCTGTGAACCGGCGGAGAGGTGAGGACCGATGCCGGAGGCGTTGGAACAACGCGAGTTGGAGTTCGAACCCCTGACCCGGCT
>JAJYMS010000038.1 GCA_021786825.1 Bacillota bacterium
CGTAAGGCAGGATATGAACTTCACAACAGAGCGGAGCGGTCTGCTTATTCACCTATATCGCTCTTTCTCTGGCATAAATCCACACGCCACCAAGTCCAACTCGACCTGTTCAAGAGCCTGCACTGGCATGGCTTCACCATTCTCCCATGGGAAGTAGTCATAGGTGCGAGGATAGACCGTGGCGAGTTCGCGATTCCCCATCCAGTTCACGAAGCAGTCTTAGACTTGCTTACGAGATTACTCTGGCAGGGCTACGTAAAGAACGCCTACAAACCAAAGATATTGAATACCTTTCGCCTCGTGCCTAATCTTGCCTTGGAAGCTCTGGCTGTATCATTCGGCCTTTCTGTCGCCAAGAAACTGGTGGAGAATGTACTGGCTGAAGACTGGGCTGCCGTAGAGTGCTTGGCTCCGGGGCTGCGCAGGTCACTTGTGGTTCGTCAGGTTAAGTGTGCCCCGGGGGCAATCTTAGCATTACTCGGCGTGGAGGCGATTCGTTGGGCGAAGCGTGTCCTGCAACCTCCAGGCATAGCTGTTGCCCTGATTGGGCCTGACGGTAGCGGCAAATCAAGTGTAGCCGAGGGGTTAATAGAGCAACTGCAGTGCACGTTCAATCGAGATAGGGCTATCTATGTCCATTGGAAACCGAGTGTCTTGCGGCCTCGACGGATGCGTGAGCGTCCTCCGACAACCACCCCCCACGCTAATCCCCCACGCCCACTGATCATATCAATCATGTATTTCCTCTTTCATTGGGCGGATTTTGTTTTGGGCGTGTGCCTAATACTCCGACCCATCACGTTCAGGAACGGTTTGGCGGTGATCGACAGGTATTACTACGACTTCTTTGTAGACCCCCAGCGCTATCGTTTGCGCGTTCCCCTATTCTTGGCACGTCTAGGGTATGCTTTTCTTCCAAAACCCGATCTGGTTATTCTCCTTGATGCGCCCCCTGATATCTTGCAATCTCGGAAAAGAGAGGTTCCCCTGACTGAAACGGCCCGTCAGCGGGCTGCTTACTTGGAGTTAACTGCCGGGTTGCCGAACGGGTTAGTCGTCGACGGGTCGCGATCCCTGCAAGAGGTCGTGTACGAGGCAACGCGGGCCGTTCTGAGTTATCTCACCGATCGCACCACCCGCCGGAACCTGAGGAAACTGGCAAATGATTGACCCAATCGCGTTTTTTCCGCAGGATACCCCGGTAGCGGCTCTGCCAAACTGGAAAGCACCGCGATTGCTTTTCCCGGTCGGTTCGCCCCGCCAGCAGTGGCGGGCGACCAGCCTTTACCCGGCTTTCCGCCAAAGCGGGGTGGCTTACAAATTGGTTTTGCGGATCATGGCCACAGCCGGGTGCACCAGGACCCGATTGGCTCCGGGCAAGTGGCTCTTGGAGGACTTGATTGATGAGTCCTTCCCCGGTTGTGCCTCCTTGTCGGTGCTGGTTGGGACTCCAGGGCCCGCGCAGAAGATTACGGTTGAACTCAGAGATCCCTACCAAAGGGTTATGGCCTACCTTAAATGCGCTGAACGACTTCCCGCACTTCGTCGCCTCCGGCGAGAACGGGATGTACTAACAGCGATACCTGCGGGGATGGGACCCGCCGTACTCGGGTACCTTTCCCTCGGCACGATGGAGGTCTTAATCACAGAACCTATTCAGGGGAAAGCTCCTGGGAGCACTTTACCAGTACCTATGCCAGCGCTACATCTGGGCGAGCGAATGGTTATTCCACACCCTCTATACCCCCTAGACCAGCACCCTTGGGTTAGGCAGTTAGGTGGGGCGTTTGTAAGGCCTGTAGAGCGATGGATGGATGCGCTATCTTCGTGCTCTTGGCCTGTCGCTGTACAGCACGGGGACTTTGCTCCTTGGAACATACGTTGTTCTCTGCAAGGGCCAGGAATTGCAATCGACTGGGAGTACGGTTTCGCGGAGGGGTTTCCTTACCTGGACGTGGCCTACTACGTACTTCAAGTCGGGGCCTTGATTTACCGGTGGTCCCCGGGCAAAGCCGCCGGTGCTGCAGCAAACGTGTTGATTCGTTCGTTAGGTCTATCCGAACCCCAAGCCAAAGCTCTAGTAGGATTAGCTTCTTACGTAAGCTACCAGGAAGCACTCAAAGATGAACACACCGATCAGAATTTTTTACAGATGTGGCGCAGGGCCGTCTGGGAGGGAGACTGGTGGAAAGATTGAAAGTCCTGGTTTCCGCCTATGCCTGCGAACCAAATAAGGGGTCTGAGCCCGGAGTGGGCTGGAACTGGGTAAAGCAAATTGCGAAGGTGCACGAGGTGTGGGTGCTCACCCGAACTGCGAACCGAAAGGTGATTGAGGGGGAACTGGCGCAACGGCCAGCCTCAAGTATACACTTCGTTTATCATGATCTCCCCCGGTGGGCGCGCTTCTGGAAGCGCGGGGCGAGCGGTGTGCATTTATATTACTATCTCTGGCAGCTTAGTAGCCTCAGTATAGCCCGCCGCCTGCAGGCGGAGGTTAACTTTGACCTTTGCCACCATATCACCTTCGCCTCTTACCGTTATGTTTCGGCATTAGCTTGGCTGGAACCACCATTCGTGTGGGGACCGTTGGGCGGTGGGGAGCGGGCTCCATGCGCTTTTTACCGCGAGTTTGGCTTACGGGGGGTGGCCAGTGAACTGGTTCGAGACTTGAGCGGACTGTGGGCACATGTTGACCCGCTTCTCTGGTACACCCGGCACCGGGCTGAACTGATACTTGCTACAACTCAGGACACTGCACGTCTGCTAGGCAGTCGCCGGAGCAGACCGGTGCACGTCTTGCAAACAATCGGCGTGGAGAAAAGCAGCGGTTACGGGGAAGCGAAACCAGAGGGCTCGATTTTTCGTGTCCTTTATGTCGGCAATTTGCTTTATTTGAAAGGAGTCACGCTTGCCCTCAAAGCCTTCGCAGAGTTCACAAGGTTATTCGCAGACACGGCTCTGACCCTGGTAGGAGATGGACCCGACCGGTCGCGGCTTGAGCGACTGGCTCAGTCACTGGGTATTCTGCACCGGGTAAACTTTGTCGGCAGGCTCAGCCGGGTAAAGACTCTGGAGCAGTACACCGATCATCATGTGTTACTTTACCCCAGCCTACACGATTCGGGTGCTATGGCCGTGCTCGAGGCTATGAGGGTGGGATTACCGGTTATCTGTCTAGACTTAGGGGGGCCAGCCCTTTCTGTCACGCAAGAGTGCGGGATCAAGATAGCGGCCGTAAACCCAGAGCAGGCAGTACGTGGCCTCGCTGAGGCACTTCAGCGCTTGGCTAGCAACCCGGAACTACGGGAACGCATGGGACGGGAAGCAGTGAGCAGAGTAGATACCCATTATGATTGGGACAGAAAAGGCGAAGCATTAAACCACCTCTATACCTCGGTGCTAGCCAGACTGCGCGAGAACGTCGGCCTTTCGACCTAGCCCGCACCCATTTTGTGGTCAAGGTTGGTGCGTTTGGAGGTTTGAGCAATTGAGGATTGCACTGATCCACAACCGATACCGCCTGCCCGGAGGAGAGGACTCAGTTTTTGTTGAGGAACAGGCTCTGTTAAAGATTAACGGCCACTCGGTGCTCGATCATACGGTGGACAATAGTTCGATCGCCGACTCTATAGTCGGACGGGTCAAAACCGCTGTGGTCACTGTATGGAACCACAAGGCCTACTGGGAATTGCGACAGCTATTTCGGGAAGGGAAACCGGATGTGGCGCACTTTCACAACTTCTTCCCCCTCCTGTCTCCGGCGGCTTACTACGCCGCTCGCGCCGAGGGTGTTCCGGTCATCCAGACACTTCACAACTATCGCCTTACCTGTCCCAGTGCCCTCTTGTTTAGGAATGGTCACCCGTGTGAAGAGTGTCTAGGTAAGGCTTTTCCTTGGGCCGGGATTGTGCATAAGTGTTACCGGAACAGCAGGGCCGCGAGTGCTGTGGTCGCCTCTATGATCGCGTCTCATCGGGCTTTAGGCACGTGGATAAATAAGGTTGACTTATACTTGGCGCTTACCGATTTCGCCCGAAAGAAACATATTCAGGGCGGTCTACCTCCCGACCAGGTGTTCGTCAAGCCTAACTTTGTCTACCCAGACCCGGGTGTCGGGGAGCACCAAGGCAAATATGCATTGTTCGTCGGGCGGCTATCTGCCGAAAAGGGACTCGACATCTTGCTCGATTCGTGGCAATTGCTTCGAGGGCGTTTCACGCTGGTGATTGCCGGGCGGGGACCTCTGGAGCCTGTGATTCGGGAGGCCACCGCTCGGATTCCAGGAGTGAGATGGCTAGGGCCGCGTCCAGCAGAAGAGATCCGCAAGGTTATGGGCAACGCTTTGATACTCATACTCCCATCCAGGTGGTACGAAACCTTTGGTCGCGTGGCGATTGAGGCGTTTGCCAAAGGAACACCCGTAATTGCTTCTAATATTGGAGCCACTGCCGAACTGGTTTGCGACGGACGAACCGGACTGTTGTTTCGTTCGCGTGACGCTAGGGACCTTGCCGCCAAAATCGAGTGGGCATTTAGACACGAGGAGCAGGTCCGGCTGATGGGTCGCGAGGCAAGGGTGGAATACGAGACGAAGTACACGGCTGGAATCAACTACAGAAAACTCATGGAGATGTACGAACTCGCCATTGACCACGCCAGGAAGCGGGGGTGATGCTCGTGCGCCAGTGCGTCCTGTACCTACACCTGGACACTACCGCTTGCGCAGACACCACCCATTTAGTCTTGGACTGGGCCAAGGCTGGCCAGTCGCGCTACGTATGTGTCGCTAACGTCCACACAGCAATGGAAAGCTACGATTCCGCCGCATTTAGGAATGTTACTGACCAGGCGGACCTGGTGGTACCTGACGGTATGCCGCTCGTTTGGGCTTCACGCCTGCTTTGGTCAAGAGGTCAACAACGAGTATACGGGCCAGACCTTACACTTGACATCTGCGCCAGGGCTGCGCAAGAGGGCACACCCGTGGCCCTCTACGGCGGTACCAATGAGACATTGGAGGCCTTGACCAGACGCCTCCTCGACCGGTTCCCCGGCCTCCAGTTCGTCTGCCGCATTTCACCTCTGTTCCGGCCTTTGACGGAGGAAGAGGACGCAGCCTACACTCGCCAACTGGTCGAGTCCGGGGCACGGATCATCTTCGTGGGTATCGGTTGCCCTAAACAAGAACGGTGGATGGCAGCGCACAAGGGCAGGATCCCCGCGGTAATGATCGGAGTGGGAGCGGCCTTCGACTTTTTGTCGGGACGCGTCAGGCAAGCGCCTGCCTGGATGCAACGGGCGGGGTTGGAATGGCTGTTTCGTCTTGCAATGGAACCCAAGCGATTGTGGTGGCGGTACTTCAAACATAACCCCCGGTTCGTGCTCTTGTTCGCATTGCAACTGGCGGGAATCAAGCTGTTTCGGGAGGCGAAGCCGTGAAGAGGGCCCTAATCACAGGCGTCACCGGTCAGGATGGCTCCTACTTGACTGAATTCCTGCTGGAGAAAGGGTACGAGGTTCACGGTATCATTCGGAGGTCGTCGACCTTCAACACTGACCGGATTGACCGCCTTTACGAAGACCCGCACGATCCCGGGGCCAGGCTGTTTCTCCACTATGGCGACCTCACGGACGGAACGGTCCTCCGGCGGATTCTGGAGAGGGTCCGGCCCGACGAGGTCTACAACCTTGGTGCCCAGTCGCATGTGAAGGTCTCCTTCGAAGAGCCGGAGTACACTTCCGATGCGGTAGCCATGGGAACGTTGCGACTGCTGGACGCCGTGCGGGACTACCAGGAGGCCCGGGGTTGCCAGGTGCGCTTCTATCAAGCCGGGTCTTCGGAGATGTTCGGCGCCGCAACCCCACCCCAGAGGGAATCGACTCCCTTTTACCCCCGCAGCCCGTATGCCGTAGCCAAGGTTGCCGCCTACTGGTACGCGGTCAACTACCGGGAAGCCTATGGAATGTACGTTTCTAACGGCATTCTCTTTAATCATGAGTCCCCGCGCCGGGGGGAGACGTTCGTCACCCGTAAGATTACCCGGGCGGTGGGGCGAATCAAGCTAGGTTTGCAAAACAAGCTGTACCTCGGTAATCTGGAGGCTCGCAGGGACTGGGGGTTTGCCGGGGACTACGTGGAAGCCATGTGGCTAATGTTGCAGCAGGATAAGTCCGACGACTTTGCAATTGCGACCGGCAAGGCCTACTCGGTCCGCGAATTCCTGGAGGCGGCCTTCCGGTATGCCGGTCTGGACTGGCAGAGGCACGTGGAAATTGATCCCCGGTATTTCCGTCCGACGGAGGTAGATTACCTGCTGGGGGATGCCTCCAAGGCCCGTGAGAAGCTCGGATGGACGCCCACAGTGGAGTTTTCTGAGCTTGTACGAATGATGGTCGACGAGGACCTCGAGTTGGCCCGACAAGAGAGGACCCTGCGGGATGCCGGCCACCATGCGGGGCTCAGGGGGGTAGCCACCTTCTAATGAAACTGGCATCGCGCGTCTATGTTGCCGGCCATAGGGGCATGGTCGGCTCCGCGATCCTTCGCCACCTGCGGCAGGAGGGTTACGCTAACCTGGTCTTTCGGACTCGGCAAGAGTTGGATCTGACTGACCAGGCTGCGGTTTACCGCTTCTTCGAACAGCAGCGCCCGGAATACGTCTTCCTCGCGGCTGCGAGGGTGGGTGGCATTGGAGCCAACAGCACCTGCCCGGCGGATTTCATCCGGGACAATCTGGCCATCCAGTGGAATGTGATTGACGCCTCCCATCGGTTTGGAGTTATTAAGCTCCTTTTTCTCGGGAGTTCCTGCATCTACCCCAAGTTTGCGCCCCAGCCGATCAGGGAGGAGTACCTGCTCTCCGGAACCCTGGAACCGACCAACGAGCCCTATGCCGTAGCGAAAATCGCCGGCCTCAAAATGTGTGAGGCGTACAACCGGCAGCACGGCACCAACTTTATCTGTGCGATGCCCACCAACCTGTACGGTCCGGGGGATAACTTCGACCTGGAGACCAGCCACGTCTTGCCCGCTCTTATCCGCAAGTTCCACGAAGCCAGGCAGGGTAAAGCCCCCGGCGTAAGCGTCTGGGGCTCGGGTGAACCCCGGAGGGAGTTCCTGCATGTCGATGACCTGGCCGCCGCGTGCGTCTTCCTCATGAACCGCTACGAGGGCCCGGAGATCGTCAACGTCGGTACCGGCGAGGACCTGACCATCCGGGAACTCGCGGAACTAATTCGCGACGTTGTCGGTTACTCCGGCCAGATCACTTATGACGCCTCCAGGCCGGATGGGACGCCGCGCAAACTCCTGGACGTATCCCGGATCCGCTCCCTTGGCTGGTGCCCCCAAATCCCGCTGCGGCTCGGTCTGGAGGAGACGTACCGCTGGTACCTGCAAGAAGCCCGGTCCCTCTAGGAGAAAAACCATGTCTATCGCGTCGGTTCCAACTGGAGCCAGTCAGAGCGCAAGGGCTGTTTTCGTCCCCCCCGCCCGCACCGCTGCGGTTGTGGCCACCCAGGCCACGGGGGACGTGCTGGCCGTTACCCTCGCCGCGGCCGCCGCTCTGTGGGTTAGGATTGTGATCATCGGCGCCCTGACTTATCGGCCTTATCTGCGCCTCTTCCTGCTGGTGATGATCTTTTTTCCGATCGCCTACGCCTACACCGGCCTCTACCCGGGCTACGGCGTGGGACCGGTGGAACGCTCGCGCCGCCTGTTCCGGTCCACGACCCTGGTTTCACTGCTGGCACTTCTCTATTCCCTTCTGCTGAAAGAAACAGGCCTCTTCTCCCGGGTTGTCCTGATGGTGTGGTGGGGATTCAACGTGGCTCTGGTTCCCCTTGTTCGGATGGCCACCCAAGCCGCGCTCTCCCGGATCGGCTGGTGGGGTGCCCCGGCCCTGGTCCTAGGGGCCGGGAAGACCGGCGAGATGGTTGCGCGCAAGCTGTTGCACGACCCGGGACTGGGCCTCCGCCCGGTCGCCTTTCTCGATGATGATTCGAAGAAGCAGGGTTCGGTCTGCGCCGGCCTGCCGGTGAAAGGTCCCCTGCGGTTGGCGCCGAAGCTGGCCCGCGCCTGGCGGATAGGCTTGGCCGTAGTGGCTATGCCGGGACTGGCCCGGGAGGACCTGCTACGCATCGTGGAAGACCACGCCGTTGTCTTCCCCCGCATCCTCATTATCCCGGACCTGTGGGGCCTGACAAGTCTGGGGGTAGAGGCCCGGGACCTGCAGGGGGTCCTGGGGCTGGAAGTGCGGCAGAACCTGCTCCACCCCTGGAACCGGGTGCTCAAAAGGGCCGCGGACCTGGCGGTCGCCCTGCCGCTGCTGATGCTTACGCTGCCCTTCATCCTGGCAGCCTGCGCCGCTATCCGGCTCAGGAGCCCCGGGCCGGGCTTTTACACCCAGGAAAGGGAGGGACTGCTGGGCCGCCGGGTTCGGGTGCTGAAGATCCGAACCATGGTGCCAGATGCCGAAGCCGTTCTGGAGAACTACCTGTGTGCTCATCCCGAGGCCGGCCAGGAGTGGCAGGCTCACATGAAGCTACGGGCGGACCCGCGGATCATCCCCGGGGTGGGGCGGTTCCTTCGCCGTTTCAGCCTCGACGAGCTTCCCCAGTTGTGGAACGTCGTCAAGGGCGAAATGAGCCTCGTCGGCCCCCGGCCCTTTCCCGACTACCACCTCCGCAAGTTCCCCGAGACCTTCCGCCAGCTCCGGCGCAAGGTGCCTCCCGGTCTCACCGGCCTCTGGCAGGTTTCGGAGCGTAGCGAAGGAGACCTTGGCCTGCAGGAAGACCTCGACACCTACTACATCCGCAACTGGTCCCTCTGGCTGGACGTCTACCTGCTGGCCCGCACCGCCAGGGCCGTCCTCTTCGGGAAAGGTGCCTACTGACGTGAGACGGCGCTTGCTTACGGCAGCCGGGATTATCGCCGCCGCCACCCTCACCAGCAAACTGCTGGGATTCTTGCGGGAAACCGCCCTGGCCGCTCACTTCGGCGCCGGCGCGGAGACCGACGCTTACCTGGCGGCCTCCAGTCTGCCCTCCATCCTCTTCTCCACCATGGTGGGGGCGGTGGGGACCACGTTCATCCCCGTGTACACCCAGCGCGCCCGCCTGGACCGGACCCAGGCCCTCCGGATGACCAACAGTCTCCTCAACCTGTCCGTGGTCCTTTCCCTCGGTCTGACGCTCGCCGGCTACCTCTTCGCTCCGGAGTTGATCCACCTGCTGGTTCCAGGGTTTCAGGGAGCGGTACTACTTCTCACCGTCAAGCTCACACGGGTGATGCTTCCCCTGATGCTTGCGTCCGCCGTAAGCGCCCTGGCAACCGGGTTCCTTCAGGCCAATGAGCGCTTCACCGCTCCGGCCCTGATCTGGCCGGTCTACAACCTGGTGATCATCACCGCCATCCTCTTCCTTGCTCCCGCCACCGGTATCCTCGGCGTCGCCGCCGGCACGGTGGTGGCGGGGGCATCGCAGGTCCTGGTTCAGTTCTTGCCGGCCCGCCGGCTTGGTTACCGGTTCCAACCGGTGATCGACCTCCGCGACGAAGGTCTCCACCGCCTCGGCCGCCTCACCGTCCCGGTCCTGCTGGGCGGCATGGCCGGTCAGATCGGCGTCATGGTGGACCGATTGCTGGCCTCCAGGCTGGCCGAGGGGAGCATCTCAGCCCTCAACTACGCCAACAAACTCTACAACCTGCCCAACGGGATCTTCGTGACCGCCGTGGTCACGGTCCTGTACCCGGCCTTTTCCGGTCACGCCGCGCAAGGCGATGCGAAGGCATTAGTTCGTTCTTTTCGCCGCGGGTTCAACCTCATCACCCTTGCTGTGCTTCCGATGATGACCGGGTTGATCGTCTTGTCTCAACCGGTCGTGCGCCTCGTGTATCAAAGAGGAGCCTTCAACGCCCAGGCGACCCGCCTGACCAGTTTCGCCCTGGTATTCTACAGCCTCGGGATGCTGTCCACGGCAACGCAGGCTTTGCTGGCCAGGGTCTTCTTCGCCCTTCAGGACACCACGACCCCCATGTTCATCGGCATGGCTTCGGTGGGCCTCAACATCCTATTGAACCTGGTCCTGGTGGGCCCGCTGGCCCACGGTGGACTGGCCCTCTCGCTGTCCGTCGCCGCGACTTTCAACGCCGGCGCCACGCTGGTGGCCTTGCGCAAGAAGCTGGGGCCGCTGGGCGGGCGGTCCCTGGGGGCCACCTTGATCAAGTCCGCGGTGGCAACCGGCGTGATGAGTCTGGTGGTGGTGGCCGCCTATGCGGCCATAGCGCGTTGGCTCCCGGGAACCGGCACTGGCCGGGAAGTCTTGCGGCTGGGAGCGGTGACTGGATTGGGGGCCGTCGCCTACATCGGAGCGCTCTGGCCGCTGCGGGTGGCTGAACTCGGTGAGGTCGCCCGCCTGGGGGGCAAGGCCGCGGCGGCGGTGCGCAACCGCTTGCACCAACTGGCCTGGCGGTGAGGGGGTGAATCCCTTGCGTTACGGAAATGGCCAATCTGCCGGCGGGGCCGTCGCCGTGATCATGGCCGGTGGCCGGGGCGAACGATTCTGGCCCCGGAGCAGGCAGGCCATGCCCAAGCAGTTCCTGTGCCTGCTGCGCGACCGGACCATGCTCCAGATGACCGTGGAGCGCCTGCAAACCGCTGGTTCCCCCGGACCGGACTTACGTGGTCACCGGCCGGCAATACGCCGGACTGGTCCGGGATCAACTCCCCGGCCTGCCGGAAGGGAATCTGATTCTGGAGCCGGTCGGGCGCGACACCGCCCCCGCGGTGGGCCTGGCCTCCCTGGTTGTGGCTCAGCGGCACCTCCCCGGCCTGCACGCGGGCTTGACAGCCCTTGTTTCCTGGCTGGACAGGCCCGATGCCCGGGAGATGGTCCGTGCCCAGTACGAGGAGCTGCCGCGAGTCTCCATCGATTACGGGGTGATGGAAAAGGCGGAGGATGTCTATGTCCTTCCGGCCGATATGGGTTGGGATGACGTGGGTGGGTGGCTCTCCCTGGACCGCCTGACGGAAAGGGATGCGGCTGGTAACGTCGCCAGGGGACGCGCTGTGGCCATCGACTGTGAGGGGTGCACCATCGACGCGGAGGGACGGCTGGTGGTAGCCGTGGGTGTCCGGGATCTCCTCATCGTGGACACGCCTGACGCCCTGCTGGTTTGCCACAAGGGTCGGGCGGGGGACCTGAAGCAGGTCGTCGCGCGGTTACGCGATCAGGGGTTGGAGCGACACTTGTGATCAGAGGGGGGCGTTCCGATGAAACCATGCTGTTCTTTCAACCCCGCACCGGACGACGTCGTACGGGTTACGGATGATTATGCATCGGTGACGAGGGAGGAGGACTCCGGACGTGAGTAGCAAAGGGCCGGCGCTCACCGCGAGGTATGGGATCAACCCGGCCATTTTCCGGGAGTACGACATCCGGGGTTTGGTCGGACAGGACCTGACCCCGGGCGCCGTCGAGACCTTGGGAAAAGGGTTCGGCGCCTTCCTGGCGGCGTCCGGCGGGACCGGCGGCGACCTCCGGGTCCTGGTCGGGCGTGACAACCGGCGGTCCTCCGACGGCTTCGCCGATAGCTTCTCGCGCGGCCTGAGCGAGCTGGGATTCGAGATCCTTGACATCGGCACCGTCCTGACGCCGATGCTCTATTACGCGCGGGTCGCCTACGGAATCGACGGCGCGGCGATGGTCACCGGCAGCCATAATCCGCCTGAATTCAACGGCTTCAAACTCTGTCACGGACCCGGAACCATCTACGGCCGGCAGATTCAGGAGGTATCGCGGATCATCAGCCGGGCGGACTTTGCCCCGGTCGTGCCGGGGCGCTCCCCGGGGAGGCGGCCAGTTGACCTGTCGCCCGCCTACCAGGCGATGCTGCTGGACAAGATTCAGCTCGGCCCGCGCCGGCTGAAGGTTGTGGTCGACTGCGGGAACGGCACGGCCGGCCTCTTCGCCCCGGAAATCCTCGGGGCCTGGGGCTGCGAGGTCGTCCCCTTGTACTGCGCCTCGGACCCGGACTATCCCCACCATCACCCGGACCCGGTCAAGCCGGAGAACCTGCGGGATCTGCAGCGGGCCGTCAGGGAGAACGGCGCCGACCTGGGCATCGCCTACGACGGTGACGGCGACCGCATCGGCGTGGTGGACGAGGCGGGAGAGGTCATCTGGGGGGACATCCTGATGGCTCTGTTCTGGCGCGAGGTCCTTGCCAGGCACCCCGGGAGCCCGGCGATCATCGAGGTCAAGTGCTCGCAGGCCCTGGTGGAAGAGGTTCAACGCCTGGGCGGCCGTCCCATGTTCTACAAGACGGGGCACTCGCTGATCAAGGCCAAGATGCGCGAAGTGGGAGCCGTCTTCACCGGGGAGATGTCCGGCCACATGTTCTTTGCCGATGAGTATTACGGCTTCGACGACGCGGTCTACGCCTCGGGGCGCCTGCTCCGGCTTCTTTCCAACACGGACGAGGCCCTGTCCTCCCTCGCCGGCGGCATTCCAAGGTACTGTGCCACCCCGGAAGTCCGGGTGGACTGCCCCGACGCCGCCAAGTTCCGTGTGGTGGAGGCGGTGAAGGCGCGCTTTCAGGATCGACTGCCGGTGGTCGACGTGGACGGCGTCCGCGTGCTCTTTCCCGACGGCTGGGGTCTGGTCCGGGCCTCGAACACTCAACCGGCCCTGGTCGTCAGGTGCGAAGCCCGGACCCCCGCCGGGCTCGAGGGCATTCAGTCCGAGATCATGGGGGCTCTCGAACCTCATCGAGAAGTCGGCCCGATACGGTGGGATTGACCCTTGAACCTACTTGGGGCTGCAAGGTTAGCTGTTTTCGCGGTTCTCGCCCTGGCTCCCCTGGCGCGGGGCCTCTTCTACGCCCGGGAACAGTTGGTGGCTGAGACATTGCTCTTCGCGATCGTCGCGCTGTGGGTGGTGGCGCGATACCGGCGCCGCCAGCCTGCCAGGCTGCTTCACTCCCTCAGCGACCTGGCCTTGGCCGGGCTGGCCGTGGCCTACTGGGCGGCGGTGGTGGAGGCCGTCGATGTTCACAACGCGACCGTGGCCGCCATCGGCATGGTCGCCGGCCTGTTCATCTACTATATCTTCCGGGAGACCCCGGTCACCTCGGAGGAGAGCCTGGTCTTTCAGAAGGCCCTGGTGCTGTCGGGAGCGGCGGTGGCGCTGGTTGGTCTGGCGGCCTTCACCGGCCTGGCCGGCTTCGAGGGAGCCCTCGAACGCGGCCGCCTGAACTCCACCTTTCAATACCACAACAGCGCCGCGGCTTTCTACGTGTTTGCCTATGCCCTCGTCGTGCCCGCCGTGTCGGGGACCAGAAGCGCGTTGGCGCGCACCGGCTTGCGCGCGGCGGCGGTGGTGATTACCCTTGGTCTGTTACTCACCGTATCGAGGGGGGGCGCCGTCGCCCTCGCCGGTATGTTGGGTCTCGCTTTCTTCACCGCGGCCCCGGGAGCCCGGATCCCTATGGCCATCGAATACCTGGCGCCATTGGTTGCGGCCCTACCGGTCATCCCCGCCCTGTCGAAGGCGGCGGGCGCGCACCAACTGGGGGAAGCCTGGCTGCTGATCGGGATCGCGGTCGCCGCCGGGAATTTGCTGGGTGTCACCGCGCGCGGAGTCGGGAGACTCCGCCCGAGTGTGCGCCTCGCGGCGGTGGCGGCGGTGATTGCGACCGGGCTTATGTTCAGCCCCTGGGGCACCCGTTCAGCCATGGCCCTCTTCGCCCTCCGGGTGGCTCCCGCCGGCGTTCAGGTGAGCCCTGATAAGCTGGATGTGTTCAATTCGGGCAATGCGACCATGCGAACCGTATACATGCGCGACGCCCTCTCAGCCTTGCGCGATTATCCCGTCTTCGGCGCCGGCGGCGGAGCCTGGGCCAGCTTCTACACCAAGTACCAGCGAGTCGGGTACACCTCGCGCCAGGTGCATTCCTTCCTGGTGCAGACGGGGGTGGAGAGCGGCGCGATCGGCGTGGGATTCCTCCTGCTGTTCCTCGGGGCCACCGGCGTGACCGCCTGGCGGGTGCTGCGGGTGCGCCGGGGTGGCCAGGAGCGGATGCAGGTGGCCGCGCTCGTGGCCGGTCTGGCGGCACTCGTCGGTCACGCGCTGGTGGACTTCGACCTTTCGTACCTCTCGCTGTTCTGGCTGGTCGCGGCCGGGGCGGGGATGCTCGAGGGCGAGCGGCGCTTGCTCACGGGCGGTGAATCCGCCGGGCAGATCAACCTGGCGGCCCGGGAGGCGCTCGTTACCGGGACCTCCGCGCGGCTGGGCAGCCAGGACGCCGCTCCGCGCACCCGCCTCCTCTGGGAACTCAGCACCGCCCTGGCCGTGACCGTCGCCCTCGGCATGCTGGCCTTCGCCCTGACGTTGCTGGCCGGTGAAGTGGCCGCCGCCCGGGGCGTGGCCCTGCGCGACCGGGGAGATCTCAACGGCGGGGTGCGCTACCTGAACTGGGCGGTGGCCTTCGATCCGCGCAACAGCGACCACTACTACAAGCTCTCCGAGACCCACTCGGCCCGCTTCGACCGCACCGGCGACCCGTCCGCCGCCAAGCAGGCGACCCTGGCGGCCTTCCGGGCGGTCCAGACCAATCCCCTGCACCCCCTCACCAACATCAGGCTGGTGCGCAGCTACCTCGACGGTGGCCAGGTGGACGAGGCGGCCGAGCAGGCGGAGAAGCTGCTGGTTCTGGACCCCGCCAGTTCGGCGACCTACGTGGTTGTGGCCGAAGCCAGCGTAGCGGCGGCCGTCAGGCACCTGGCCCGGCGGGAGGTGGAGCAGGTCCAGGCCCTGTTGGCCAAGGCCCTCGCCATGCCGGCGAAAATCGAAGCGGTGCAGAAACGCTTCGCCGCTGAGCGCCTGCCCTTCGGCGCCAAACCTGCCGTCACCCCCCGGCTCCGGCTCCACCTGGGCCAGGCCCAGTACCTGGGCGGGAACCTCGCGGCGGCTCAGCGGGAACTGGCTGCCGCGGCCGCCTCGCCCGGCCTTATGGCCGAGGCCGATCCCTGGCTGGCCCTCCTGTACGAGCGGGCGGGAGACCAAGCCAAGCTTAAAGTGCTCTTTTCCAAGCCCTGGGTGCAGAGGGCCTATGAAGACCACGAGTTTTCCAACATCCGCCAGCTAACTTTGCCCAATCGCTAAATATCAGGAAGGAGATGAGGGGGAGAGTGTAGAATAACAAATGTCCGATAGGTGTTTCCGGTTTCTGTCTGGGTTGGCTGACTCCACTAAAGTCCATTTAGAGACACTAGGAGAGCAGACTGGATCTGCTCTCTTTTCTTTGCCCCGGCACGGGCGGGGGCACCGGGTCCGAAAGTCTTGAAAGGGGGAATTGAAGTGGGACGCAGAAGGGGGTTAATCGCACGGTCAATGGCACTCGCGCTGGCGGCGACGCTGCTTTTGGGGGCACCGGGTTTGGCGGCCCCGGTTACGACACAGGTCTACGGGGATCTCATTCCGCCCAAAGTGGTTTCCGCCATGGCCATGAGCGACACCATCGTCGACGTCACCTTCGATGAAGCGGTGGACACTACCACCATCGTGGCCGGCAACTTCGCCATCGCCGGACTGACGGTTTCGGGGGCCACGCCTAACCGCAACGGTTCCGGGGCCCGGCTAGCCACCTCGGCGCAGGCCTCCCAAAGCTACACCGTGGTCGTGACCGGGGTCAAGGACATGGCCGGTAACACCGTCGATCCCGCCGCCAACTCGGCCACCTTCACCGGATTGGCGGGGGATCCCATGGTCAGCCTCTCACCCTCTAGCATCAGCGTTGGTGAGGGAGGCTCCTTCAGCGTGGAACTGCGGGTCAGTCACGTCGGCGACCTGTACGGGGTTTCGGCGGACATCCAGTTCGACCCCGCGATCCTGCAAGTCACCTCCTATGCGCAGTCCTCGCACAAGCTCGGCACCGTCGCCGTAAATCAGTTTGACAACGCGGCCGGCACCCTGTCCTACGCGGAGACCAAGACGGGGGCCGTAGCGGGGATTTCCGTACCTGGCGAGGAGACCATCGCAACCCTCTACTTCAAGGCACTCGCCCGCCCAGGTGGCACCCTGAACGTGACTCGTTTTCAGATTGCTGACAGTACCGGGGCTGCTGTTCCCGGGGGGAGCGCCGGGGCCACCGTGAGCGTAACCCAGGGGTTCCAGGTCACTGGCACCGCCCAGGCCCAGGGGCTGACCGACCAGAGCAACATACGGGTCTTCCTGTCGGGACAGGGGGGCGTGGTGCAGGAGACCAAGACCGCGGCCCACGGGAGCTTCTCGTTCTCGTCGGTCCTGGGCGGCGACTATCGGGTCCTGGCCAGCGAGGCGGGCTTCCTGACCGCCGGCAGCGCGCAGTTCACCCTGAACTCGGGCAACCCCGCGCAAAACGTCGCCCTCCAACTCCTGGCCGGGGACGTGAACAGCGACAACGTCATCGACATCTTCGACATCGTGTTGATCGCCCGCGCCTACAACCAGCCAGCGGGGGTGAACTTGACTCTCGACCTCAACCGCGACGGTACGATCGAACTGCTGGACATCGTGCTGGCCGCTATCAACTACGGCAAGAGCTTCAGCATTTAGCCGCTAAACATCAGGCCCCTCCCGGAACCGCTGGTTGCCTGTGGAAAGGCGGGAGGGGCCTTTTCCTTCAATGGGGGTGAAAAAGCTTGGCTTTGAGAAGGGTCTTTACCACCGCCCTGGCCGTCCTGCTGGCGGCTGGCCTGGTGTTCAACGGCGGCCTCGCGGACCGCGGCAGCACAGTCTGGGCTCAGGGTACACCGCAGGTGTCCTTTGTGGCCACCGCGCCTGATGGCTCCCCCTTGGGCACCGCGGTCTCGGTGGGGCAGTCCTTTAAGGTTGGGGTAGACCTGCGAGACCTAGTGGACGTTTCGGGAGCCTCCATCGACCTCTACTTTGACCCCACCCTGGTGACCGTAACCAGCCTGCATAACGGGGACCAGTCCCTGGGGTGGGGCCTCGTGTCCGATACCACGATCCCTGGTGAGGTCCATTACGGAACCGTGATCTTCGGCGACGGAGCGTTACCCTTTAGCGGCAACGCCCGCCTGGTGACCATCGGCTTTCAGGCCCTCAAGGCTGGCGTGTTCACCCTTGATTCCCGCGGGCCTTCCGGCCCTGGAGCCACCGTGAAGATCGCCGACAGTTCGGCCCATGCGGTGGACTTTGACCTGCAACCACTCAGCCTTCAGATCAACCAGGCCACCGAAGCCGTGGTCAACTTCGCCGTGTCACCCGCCAGCGCGATGGTGGGAGGGACCTTCGAGGTCGCCGTCCAGGTCACCCCGGCCGCGCAAGGGCCGGCGCCCTACGGGTTCGAGTACAGCCTGTACTGGGACACGGCCCTCGCTGAGGTCAGGTCCGTCGCGCCCGGCGACTTGTCCCAACTGCCCATGGAGAAGACCCTAAACCTTGATAACAACGTCGGCTCCCTGCGGTACTACAACTCCCTGACGGGCGACCCGCATGACCTGCCCCGGCCCGCTACCCTCCTGAAGTTCACCGTGACCGCCAAGGCCGCCGGGAGGATCCCGCTGGGCCAGCGTGGCGCTCAGTTCGGGTCGCTGCTGAAACTGTCGGACGCCACCGGTTCAGCGATGAAGTTCACCCTCACCGGCCGGACCGTCAGCATCAACGAAGCCGGCGGGGCGGAAGGCCCGAAGGCGAAACCGCCCGTCGTAGCGCCGGCGGTGTCCAATGAAGTGGACGGGCAGACGGGGGGCAGCGTCTCGTTGCCCGACGACAGCGTGAAGGTGAAACTGCCTCCCGGCGCGACGCGGGAGAAGGTGACCGTCACCGTCGCCGCGATCCCCGAGCCGACCCAGCCCACGACCGGGATGGTCCGCTTCGGCTCCCACTTCTACGAATTCACGGCGGAGCGGTCCGACGGCAGCCTGGTGACCGACTTCGCGCAGCCCCTGACCCTGGAGTTCGCCTACTCGCCCGACGAACTGAGCGCCGCCGACGTCCGGGATGAGGACCTCCAGGTCTACTACTGGAACGAGCGGTTGCAGGCCTGGATCGCCGTACCGACCCATCGCGATCCGGCGTCCAACAAAGTGGTGGCGCGGGTGACTCACTTCACCACCTTCGCCCTCCTGGCTTCCAAGGAGTTCCGGCCACCTACCGATATCACCGGCCACTGGGCGGAGGAATACGTCCTGACCCTGGCCACCCTGAAACTGGCCCAGGGTTACGAGGATCACTCTTTCCGTCCCGACACCGGGGTCACCCGGGCGCAGTTCGCCAAGCTGCTGGTGGGGGTCGCGGGCCTCACGCCCGCGGCGCAACCCAAGCTCAACTTCGCCGACGCGGCCGGCGTCCCGGACTGGGCCGCCCCCTACGTGGCCATCGCGGCGGAGAAGGGACTGATTACCGGCTACGCCGAGGACAACACCTTCCGGCCGGACAAGCCCATCAGCCGCGCCGAGATCGCGACCATGGTGGTCCGCGCGCTGGATCTCAAGGGGCAGTCTCCGAAGCAAGCCCGCGGCCCGCGGTTTAACGACGCTTCGTCGATTCCCGACTGGGCGGTGACCTTCATCGACCGGGCGGTCGCTGAGGGGCTGGTGAGCGGCTATCCCGATCAGACCTTCCGGCCGGGCCTGGGCGCCACCCGCGCCGAGGCCGCCGCGCTGCTGACTCGGCTGCTCATCAACCTGCACTAACCGGCTGTTCATCAGGCTGTACCAGGAGGCGACCCGCGTGCGGATGCTCATGGGATCCAGGCGGCGCCCGGGGTGGCGGTTGGCCTCGTGGCTAGCGGTGGCAGTGGTGGCCCTCGGTGGGGCGGCCTTCGGGGGCCCCGCCCCTGGCGGTCCCGCCCTGGCCGCCGGCACCACCCTGGCCGTTGAGGCTCCCAATTCCACCGTGGCCCCCGGGCAGTCCTTTCAGGCCAACGTCACCGTCAGTGGCGCCGCCGATCTCTATGGGTTTGCGATCACCGTTTCCTTTGACCCCAAGGCTTTCGAAGTGACCGAAGCCGGCAAGGGGAGCTTCTTCCCCGGCCAGCTAATCGGCAACACCATCAACAACGAGATCGGCCAGGTCACCCTCATCGGCACCATGCTCGGCCAGGTACCCGGCGCCAGCGGCTCCGGCCTCCTGGCAACGCTGACCGTGCGGCGCAAGGCCGCCGGGAGCGGGAGCATCACCCTGGCCGGCGCCCAACTTGCCAACTCCCGCGCCGAACGCATCGCCGCCAACCTCACGGGCGGGCTGGCCCCCGCCAATGGCGGGAGCGGCGGCACCAGCGGCGCGAGCGGTACCGGCGGCGGCGTTTCATCCGGCGGCGGCGCCGGGTCTGCACCCGCCGGCTCCGCACCCGCCAACCCCGCGACGACGGCCACCCCCGGCACCGGCAGCGGCGCAGGCGGCGGGGCAGCGCTCCCGGCAACCACGGGCGGTGCGCCGGCGTCTGCCCCGGTCACCGGACCCTCAAGCGGGTTCCCGGTGGCGGTCATCCCCCTGGCGGTTATCTTCCTAGGGTCGGCCATCTACTTCGGCTACCGCATCGCCCGGGGCAAGAGCTTGTTCTAGCGCCGGCGGCCCGACCCGCTGA
>JAJYMS010000180.1 GCA_021786825.1 Bacillota bacterium
GGAGGGGTCACACCCGTTCCCATTCCGAACACGGAAGTTAAGCCCTCCTGCGCTGATGGTACTTGGCGGGTAACTGCCCGGGAGAGTAGGTCGTTGCCAGGATTAATCTTATTTAGAAAGCCCCAACAGGAAACTGAGTGGGGCTTTCACAATGTATCGCGCGAGGGCCAAGCCACCTCGGCGGGGGTGATCACCGTCCCTAGTGCTGTCGGTGAAACGGCTGGAGATTTAACGATGAGGACTAAAGGCTCCCAGGGCGTTCACGCCCGGGAGCCTTGGCTTTTGCGGGCGGAGTCGCGGCGCAGGGCGCCGCCGTTTGTCGTCCTCTCACTCAGGGCATAGCTAAGATGAAGCCAACCAAGCCAAGGAGGTCGTGACAATGGCTCTCGTGCAGGTCAGCGTGGTGCCAGTGGGAACAGAGACCCCGAGCTTCAGCAGCTACGTGGCCGACGCTTGCCGCGTAGCCGCGGGCGACGGCGTGAGGTATCAGGTCAACCCGATGGCGACGGTGCTGGAGGGCGACCTTGACCACGCGATGGACGTGGTCAAGCGCATGCACCGCGCCGCCATCGACAACGGTGCGGCCAGGGTGATCACGCACATCTCCATCGACGAACGACAGGACAAGCCTCTCACCATCGACGGAGCCGTCTCGTCGGTCACCAGCAGTCTACACTAGCGTTTCTCAAGCCCATGGTCGGCAGCCCGCGACTCGTCCGGCCGATAGGTAACGGCGACCCACGCGAGGGGGCCAAGCTCGGGTGCGGCTTCGTCACCCTCTTGAAGGCTGGCCTGGTACAGCGCCAGATCAAGACGGCGAAGTCGCGGGTTTGGCTTGGCTGCCACTAGAGCCGTTCCGCGCACTCGAAACCCGGGGTCCATGCCCAGAGCCCTTCGCAAGGAGCCTTCCTCCAGCAGGAGCTTCACCTGCGCCTCATCCCCTTGGCCGCCGGGTAAGACGTCCAGCAGGGCAGCTTGGACCTCCGCCAGACGGTCCAGCCAGCCCCAGCCGGCCGGCACCCTGGCTGCCGCCGCATGGGGACCGACCTCGGGATCCAGGGCCACGTCGGTGGGTGCAACCAGCCCCCACGACTCCTTCCCCCGACGGCTGAAGACGCGCTCCTCCCCGCCCAGTTTCAGTATCTCAAGCTGGAAGTTCTCGGTCCAGACGCGGTATGACGTGCGGTTGGGAGCGCGCGAGGCGACCACCAGCAACAATCCCTGCGCGGACCAGTTGGGTCCCCAACCGGCCTGCGTAACGACCGTCAATGTTGCGCTGTCCCGCGTCGCGAGCACCGCCCCTGGCCACAGATGGGGGACCCCCTCGGGGGTGGCGCGCGCCGGGGCTCCGAAGAGCAGCGCCGCTCCCGCGGCGAGGGTCGCGGCTAGCACCCGGACCCACCATCCGCCCAGACCAACCATCAGGCTACCTCCCCCCATATAATTCCACCTCTGGGGCAAAGCTCCTGCCGGAGGGGACCCGGGAGGGAAAGGGTTCTGGCGCGTCGAAGCCTAATCACTGCGGCGGTCGGCTCAGGGTTTGACAGCGGGGGGTTGGGCGATGCGATTGGAAAGCAAGGGCCGCGACGGTGGCCCACACACCGGTAGCTGGCTGACTGGCGGCCGCAAAGGTCGGGCCCCCCTTTGTGAAGCTTTGGCGGAACACGTGGAGAGGGGCGGAGCCTCTTTTCACCTGCCCGCCCACAAGGGCGGACGATGGGCCGAGACGGACCTTCTCAAGCTGATCGGCCGCCGGGCGTTCGAGGCCGACCTCACCGAACTCCCCGGCCTCGATGACCTCCACGCTCCCGGTTCGGTTATCGCCGAGGCGCAGCGGTTGGCGGCCGAAACCTTTGGAGCGGACGAGAGCTTCTTTCTGGTCAATGGAAGCACGGCCGGTCTGCAGGCGCTGATCCTGGCGACCAGCGTGCCGGGTGGAACGGTGATCCTCCCGCGCAACACCCACCGGGCCGTGGTGGGTGCCCTGATTCTCGCCGGCGCGCGCCCGGCATGGCTGCAGCCCCGGGTCGACCCGTCCAGCGGAGTGATCCACGGTCCATCGGCCGGGGCCTATTCCCGTGCCATCGCGGAGAACCCCGGGGCGAGTTGCCTGGTGGTGCTGCACCCGACGTACGAAGGACTGGTGGGGGACTTGGGCGCAATCGTCGGGGAGGCCCACGCGGCCGGCGTGACAGTCGTCGCGGACGAGGCCCATGGGGCTCATTTCGCCTTCCACCCAGGGTTGCCGCGCCCCGCGCTCGCGCAGGGGGCCGACGGATCGGTGCAAAGCCTGCACAAGACCTTGGGTTCCCTCACGGGCAGTTCGATGCTCCACGTGCGAGGGAAGCGGATTGACTATGCCCGGCTGCGCGCTTCGCTGGCATTGCTGCAGACCTCCAGCCCTTCCTACCTGCTGATGAGCTCCCTGGACTCGGCCCGGCGGCGGGCGGCCAGGGGGGCGGAGCCAAGGCTGCAGCGGCTGCTGGAGGCCATTCCTGCGCTGGTGGGTCGGATCAACGCCCTGCCGGGGCTGCGTTGCTGGGGCGATGAACTGGTGGGCCTGCCTGGGGTGGTAGGGCGCGACCCCTTGCGCCTGCTCCTGGACGGCCGGGGGATTGGCCTGCCCGGGCCGGCGCTGGCGGCCGAACTCCGGCAAGAAGGGGTGTGGACGGAAATGTCGACGTCCGCCTTCGTCCTGGCGCTGGTCAGCCTGGCCGACACCGGTGACAGCCTGCGCCGGTTGGGCCGAGCGGTGGAACGCGTCTGGGTGAGGGTGGCCAGGCGAGGTCCGACCGCGGGACTCGCCCGCCCCGGGGGCAGGGGTGCCGCCCAGACCTCCACGGCCAGAGGCATGGAGCCGCTCCTGCCGGTGCCCCTTCCGCCGGCGCTGCTCCCGCCCCGCGAAGCCTTCTTCTCCCCGGCGAGGCCCCGGCCTTTGGAGGAGGCGGTCGGCCGGTTGAGCGCTGCGACGGTGTCGATATCGCCTCCGGGGACACCGGCGCTGTGCCCCGGGGAGGTAATCACCCCGGCAATTGCCGGCTTCCTGCACCAAAGCCTGGGCTCCGGCGCGACCGTCACTGGGCTCCTCCAGGCCGAACCTCCCGTCCTTGCCACGGTGGACGGTGAAGTGCCATGAAGGCCGCCTTGGTCACCCTTGAAGGAATCGACGGTTCGGGCAAGTCCACCCAGGTCACCCTGCTGCGCGAGTACCTGGACGAGATGGGCTGCCGGTACGTCTACCTCCGGGAGCCAGGCGGGACCCACCTGGGGGAGGAGATTCGACGGGTGTTGCTGAACCCCGAGTTCAAGGAAATGGGTGCCGAGGTGGAGGCTCTCCTCTACGCGGCATCCCGGGCGCAACTGGTCCGCCAGGCGATTCTCCCGGCCCTGGCCGCCGGTGAGGCCGTGGTCTGCGACCGCTTCGTCGACTCCAGCCTGGCCTACCAGGGCTACGGAGGAGGGTTACCGGTT
>JAJYMS010000001.1 GCA_021786825.1 Bacillota bacterium
GGCTGGCACTGGAGGCCGCTGGAACAGCCAGGGAGGAAAGCGGGTATGAAGACGAAGCTGCTGCTGGGGGTCACCGTCGCGGGCCTGATCATGGCCGCCTGGCCCGGAGTGGCTCTGGCCGCCACCGCCACCAATGGTCCCCACGGCGGTTACACCGCCAACACCGACGCCTGTGCGGCGTGTCACCGGACGCATACCGCTCCGACCACCAACCTGATCGCCTTTACCCCCGCGGCGGGGACCGAGAACGATCTCTACCGCACCTGCCTGTACTGTCACGACGGCAGCCAGTCCCGGTACGATGAAAAGGACGGTGCAATCCTCTCTACCGACGGCAACACCTACGCTTCGCCGGCGGGAGGCTTCGTTAATAACGTGGCTGTCGAGGGCCCTACCGGCTCGGCCCTGGTGCAGCTCGTTCCCATCACGTCGCGCCATGATGCCACCGTGACCGGCGAAATCTACGCCCCCGGCGGTTCCCAGGTAACCGGCGGCGGCTATGTCCTGTCGTGCGCCTCGTGCCACGACCCCCACGGCACCACCAACGGGCGGCAGCTTGTCACTTCGGTTACCACCAAGGACCCCTCTGGCGCCACGGTGACCCGTAGCGTCTACAACGCGACGGACACCATCACCAACCCCCTGGGCAAAGAGCAGGTGGCCTGGACCAATATCGATACTTTCTGCCAGGCTTGCCACTGGGACTACTACCAGACCGCGGCCGGCTCGGGTGATACCAACACCGGCGTGTACAGCTCCGCCAAGCGGCACCGGATCGGCATGGCCCCGGGCGGTAAGGGTTACGACCCCGCCAAGTTCCTGCTCCCGCTGGAGGGCGGTAACGTCTCCTGCCTGACGTGCCACCGGGTCCATGGCACCTCCGCCCAGGTCGGCAACAAGTGGTTTAGTGGCGGCTCCACCCTGCTGCGCCTGGACGAGCGCGGCGTCTGCCAGAACTGCCACAACCGCCTGGCCAGCACCGCTTATCCGACCCTGGTGGACCTGGACCCGGTAACGGCAGGCGTGCAGGCGCTGTCACCCACCGCCAACACCATCGTTGTGCGGTTCAGCACCTACGTGCTGCCCACCTACGGCACCAGCAACGCCAATGGCGCCAGCAATCCTGCCAACTACGTCGTCACCGGCGGGGCCACCAACCCGGCCATCGCCTCAGCGGCGCTTGCGCCGGACGGCAAGTCGGTGGTGCTGACGACCACCGCCAACATCGCCACCGGTGCCACCTATACGGTGACCGTCACCAACGTGGCCGACGCCAACGGTAACATCATCCCCGCCTCGGGCGCGGCCGGCAACACCGCCACCTTCACGAAGTGAGCAGACCTGGTACGAAGTAAGCCCTGGCGCGGCACACCCGTGGGAGCGTCTCGCCAACACGGCGCGCCGCGCGAGATTCTCTGACCCCACGAGGAGCTGAAGGCCCATGCTTGGCAGCCTGGGCGACAAACTACCCCGCAACCGAAAGACCAGCGTCTGGCCCGGCCTGCTGGTGGCGATCCTCCTTGCCGCCGGGGCCGTGCTGGCTACTCACGCCCTGGGCGCCAACGCCCCGTCGGCCCCGACGGGGGTGCAGGTGAAGAACGCGTCATCGAACAATCTTCCGCAACTCTCCATCACCTGGGACGCCAACCCCGCGGGTGAAGGCGTGGTCAGCTACGCCGTTTACCGTGACACGGCGCAAAACGGCAGCTTTGCTTTCGAGGTGGGCGCGCCCACCGCCGGCACCAGCCTGGTGGACGGGGATGGGCTGCAGTTCGGCGCCACCTACTGGTACGTGGTGAAGGCCATCGCCTCCGACGGGGCGGCCTCCCTGCCTTCCACCCCGGTCCCGGGGACGCCTGAAGACGCTACGCCGCCAGCCCCGCCGGCGGGCGTCACGGTGAGCGATACGGGCCGCGGGGAGCTGGACTTGGCCTGGGCGGCCAACAGCGAGCCGGACCTGGCCGGCTACAACATCTACCGGGATTCCAGCGCCACCGGAAGTTTCGCCGCCAAGCTGAACCCGTCGCTCATTCCGCCCGCGGCGTCTCCCACCTACGCTGACCCCACTGTCACCGCTGACGTCTATTACTACTACCGCGTCACGGCGGTGGACAGGGTGGGCAACGAATCGGCCCCGTCGGTCCCCGTGGAGGGGTATCCCACCGATAACGTCCCCCCGGTGCCACCGCAAGGGCTGGTGGTGACCAACCCCGGGGCTGGGCGGCGGCTGGATCTCGCCTGGAGCGCCAACACCGAGCGGGACCTGGCCGGCTACGAGGTCTGGCGGTCGACGGAGCAAGACTTCAAGTCGCCGGCCAAGGTGGCTGGTCCGGTGAACGGCACTTCCTTTCCGGACACCGGGGTGGTGGACGGGACGACTTACTACTATCAGATCGTGGCCGTGGACCACTCCGGTAACCGTTCGACCCCGTCGGCCACCGCCTCCGGCGTCTCCAGCGACGTCACTCCGCCGGCCACCCCGGCCGGCTTCGAGGCGGTGGACCTCAAGACCGGGACCGAGGTGGAACTGCGCTGGAAGGCGAACTCGGAGCCCGATCTGGCCGGCTACAACATCTACCGGTCCGACAGCCCCACCGGTTCCTTCAGCGCCAAAGTCAACAACGCTCTGATCGCGCCCAACGCCACGAGCCTTCGGGACAACAGCGTGGCGGACGGGCACACCTACTACTACGTCATTGAGGCCCTGGATACAACCGGCAACAAGTCGCCCCTGAGCGCCGCGGTTGGGGTCACTCCCGTCGACCAGACGCCCCCCGCCGTCCCCACCGGGCTGAAGGTTGAGGATCCCTGGACGGGCGACTCCCTGATTCTGGTCTGGCAGACCAATACCGACCCGGACCTGGCCGGCTACAACCTCTACCGGGCCACGGACCTGAACGGTCCCTACACGAAGGTCAACCGGAAGCTGATCGACGGAAAGACCACCTCGTTGCGCGACCGGCACCTCCCCCGCGGCTTTACCTACTACTATCGCATTACCGCCGCAGACGTGCACCAAAATGAGTCGCCGTACTCAACCGCGGTTTCGGCCAAGCCGGTCGACAAGACCCCCCCGTTGCCGCCTAATCTGCTCGGCTTTGCCGACCCTGGCACCGGTCAGGACCTGGGGCCGACCTGGGCCCAGAACCCCGAGGACGATGTAGCCTATTACCGCGTCTTCCGTGCCACCTCCCCCGGTGGGCCCTGGACCTTCCTCGGGACGGTCCCCAGCCCGCAGACCAGTCTGATGCTCCATGATCTGACCGTGGGGCAAAGGCTATGGTACCAGGCGACTGCCGTCGATACCTCGGGCAACGAATCAACCCCTTCCACGCCGGCAGAGGCCGCTCCGACCGACCGCACCCCACCCTCGGTCCCCACCGGCGTGCGGGTGCGCGACACCGGTCGCGGCGGCGAGCTGGAGATCACCTGGAACCCCAGCCCGGAGCGGGATACCGACGGCTATAA
>JAJYMS010000167.1 GCA_021786825.1 Bacillota bacterium
GGTTTCCGGAATCTGCAGGTTTATGTCAGGAAGATGCTCCTTGCTTTCCTGCCGCCACTTTCAGCGGATCCATCACCACACTTATTGACTTAGAGCCGGTTTCGGCGGATCTAAAAGCGCTGCCTTAAGACCCGTAGCATCCATAGGTACTTTTCCGCCATGTTGTCATCAAGGGCGGCCGACCGGCGTATCATCCTCCGGATGCAGCCGGAAGAGGTGCAGGGAGAACCGGTTCTGGACCGGAATATTCACCAATCAGGCCCCGTTTAATTTGCGATAGCCCGGCGGGACAGGGAGGGAAGCCACGTGCGGGAGACAACGCCAAGGAGCCCGGCCGGCCTGCGGGCGGACGCGGTCTTCGAAGGCGGCGGGGTCAAGGGCATCGGCCTGGTCGGCGCGGTGACGGAAGCGGAGCGCCGCGGTTACACCTGGGCGAACCTGGCCGGCGCGTCGGCGGGAGCGATGGTCGCGGCCCTGCTGGCGGCCGGTTACACCGGCGAGGAGTTGGGCGCCCTGCTCCTCGACCTGGACTACCGGCGCTTTCTGGACCCCGGCCGCCTCGCCGGTCCGGTCCTCAGCCTGCTGTGTGACAACGGCCTCTACCGGGGCCGCGAACTGGAGGCCTGGCTGGACGGGCTCCTGGGCGCCAGGGGCGTTCGGAACTTCGGGGACCTGGTGGTCCCGGAGTTCGCCGACGACCCACGCTACCGCTTCCGCCTGCGCGTGATCGCCTCCGACCTGACCCTGGGGCGCCTCCTGGTCTTGCCCCAGGACATCTCCGAGTACGGCTACCGACCCGACGACCTGGGGGTCGCCCGGGCGGTTCGCATGAGCGCGTCGATACCCTTCTTCTACCAGCCGGTGGTGCTGGCCGACCGCCTCCGGGGAGGTCGGAACGTCATCGTTGACGGCGGCGTCCTGAGCAACTTCCCGGTCTGGCTCTTCGACAGCCAGGGCGAGGGCCCGCCGCCCTGGCCGACCATCGGCTTCAAGCTCGTCGAACCGGGAGAGGGACAGCCCCGCGCCATCCGCGGCCCGGTGGGTCTCCTGACGGCTCTGTTCGCGACGATGATGGAAGCCCGCGACGCGCAATACATCGAGGACGAAGACTTCGTTCGCACGATCGCCATCCCGACCCACGGAGTGGGCACCGTCGACTTCGACCTGCCCCGCGCCCGCGCCCAGGAGCTGTACGAGGCCGGCCGCGCCGCGGCGGCTGAGTTCTTCGAGCACTGGAACTTCGGCCGCTACGTGGCCGCCTTTCGCAGCGCCGGTCGCGCCGCTCCCCGCGATCGCGGCCGACGCCTGCGCGGCGTCTAGCCGCCACGAGCCCGGACGTCCATGCATCGCCTCAAGCCCGGCGGGCACGCCGGGGTCCTCCTGACGGCGGTGGTTTCAGACGATCACGTGGCCCGGGCCGTCGAGTTGATCAAGCGCCACGGGGGCCGCGTCTGGCGTCAGGGAGCGACCTCGTGGCAGCGGCGGCAGCGGGCCTCGTAGGTCTCCTTGCCGCCCACCAGCACGATGGGGTCGCCCCGCCGGGCGGGCTGGCCGTTGATCAGCCGTTGGTTGAAGGTGGCCGGCTCGCCGCACCGGGCGCAAATGGCCTTGAGTTTGGTAACGTCATCGGCCAGGGCCATCAGGGTGGGCATGGGACCGAAAGGGCGGCCGGCGAAGTCCATGTCGAGCCCCGCCACCAACACCCGCAGCCCTCGCCGCACGAGTTTTTCCACCACCTCGACGATGCCCTCGGCGAAGAACTGGGCCTCGTCGATGCCGACCACCTGGGATCCCTCCGCCCAGGCGAGTTCGTCGATGGCCTCGGGTACGGCCGGGTCGATGCTGCGGGCCGCCAGGCTGTTGCCATCGTGGGAGAACACGCGGTCCCGGTCGTAGCGCGTGTCGATGGAGGGCTTGACGATAACCGCCCGCCGCCGCGCGATGATGTGCCGTCGCATCCGGCGGATCAACTCTTCCGACTTGCCGCTGAACATGCTGCCGCAGATCACTTCCAGGTAACCGGTCAAGGCTCTCCCCTTTCCTCAGAAGGCCCCGATGAGGTGGCGGACCTCCCCGCCCTGGACCGCGACCACATCGAAGCGGCACGGGCGGTCCGCCAGCCCGTGCCGGGCCAGGTAGCCGGCGGCGACCGCGGCGATGCGGCGCTGCTTGCGGCCGTCCACCGCTTCCTCGGGCAGGCCGAAGGCCCCCGAGGTGCGCCGCTTTACCTCCACGAACACCACGGTCTCCCCGTCCCGCAAGACCAGGTCGATCTCGCCCCGGCGGCCGCGGTAGTTGCGTTCCAGCAGCGTATAGCCGAGGGAGAGCAGGTGGCTCAGGGCCAGGTCCTCCCCGGCCTTGCCTAACTCTCGACGGCTGGCCACCGGAAGCTCCTCCGATGAATCGGGCAGGGGCCGTGCCGGGTAAGCGCCCGCCGGTGGTCCAAGGTGCAGTACCCCTTGTTGTCCCCGAACCCGTACTGCGGGTAGAGCCGGTCGAGTTCCCGCATCCGGGAGTCCCGGGTCACCTTGGCGACGATGGAGGCCGCCGCGATGGAGGCGCACAGCGCGTCGCCGTGGACGATGGGCGACTGGGGGCAGTCCAGCCCCGGGATGCGCAGGGCGTCCACGACCACGTGTTCCGGCCGGAGGCCCAGGTTTAGGACGGCTTGCCGCATCGCCAGGTAGGTGGCCTGCAGGATGTTCACCTCGTCGATGCGGGCCGGGGAGACCTCGCCGACGCCGATGGCCCGGGCCATCAGCCGGATGACCCCGTAGATCTCCTCCCGCTGCCGCGGGCTCAGGCGCTTGGAGTCGTCCAGGGCCTCGATGAAGATCCCCGGCGGCAGGACGACGGCCGCCGCCACCACGGGACCGGCCAGGCAGCCGCGGCCGGCCTCGTCCACGCCGGCGACGACCCGGTAGCCCTGCTCCCGCAAGGCCAGTTCCCGCTCCCACAGCGCCGCCAGCCGCTGGGTCTCGGCTGCATCCTCCCGGCGCGCCGCGGCTCCCCGCCTCGCCAGGCTCACCACCTCCGCTAATTGGCCCGGGGCGCAAAGAACCGGCCGTATTCCGCCGGATCCTCCAGGCTGATCCGGCCCAGGCGCCCTTCCCGGAAGTCGGTCAACACCATCACCGCCGCGCGGTGGAGATCCGGCCGCCCGTTATCCAACAGGCACCGCTTGACCTCCGCCAACCGGGTCAGGGTCTCCCCCGGAGCGGCGAGGGCGGGGGCCAGGCCGTAGCGGTCGGTCAAGATTCCCGGCCGCACCTCGGCCATCACGGCCAGCAAGCGCCCGGCCAGTTGCTCGGCGTCGTAAGTCTCCTCCCGGATCGCACCGACGAAGGCGAGGGTTTCCTGCACGTGGGGGTCCTCCAGCCGGGGCCAGAGGATTCCCGGGAGGTCCAGCAGCCTCAGGTACTTCCCCACCTGGATCCACTGGTGCCCGCGCGTCACGCCGGGC
>JAJYMS010000228.1 GCA_021786825.1 Bacillota bacterium
GTTGATATGAACGCCCGGGCATCCTCTCCCGCGCCGGAAGCCGCCGGCGGCCGACCTAAGGCCCCGCGGACGCCGGCCCTCCTTTACCTGGCCATCCTGGTGGCCCTGGTGGTTGTCTACGGTTGGAGCTTCTCCGGCGTCGAGACCAATCCGCGCCGGCTGCTCGAGGGACTTGGCGAGACCCTGGTGATCTTCCGCTTGATGTTCTTTCCGCCCGCCTGGTATTATCTGCACGACGTCGCCATTGGGGTCGTGGAGACCCTGCAGATCGCGGTCCTGGGGACCTGCATCGCCGCCGTGCTGGCCCTGCCCTTCGGCTTCTGGGCGGCCCGAAACGTAGCCGGGAAAGGCATTCCGGCGGCGTCGGGCAAGCTGGGCCTCAACGCTATCCGGACCTTTCCCGAACTGCTCCTGGCGGTGATCTTTATTCGCTGGGTCGGCCCGGGACCCTTCGCCGGGGTGCTGGCGATGGGCTTTCACTCCGTGGGCATGCTGGGCAAGCTCTACGCGGAGGTGGTGGAGGCTATCGACCCGGCGCCGGTGGAGGCCCTGGTGGCCACGGGCGCGAACCGGCTGCAGGTCGCCTGGTACGCGATCCTCCCCCAGGTGCTGCCCGACTTCGCGTCCTACGCCCTGTACCGGTTCGAGATCAACTCCCGCGCGGCCGCGGTGCTCGGCCTGGTCGGAGCGGGGGGAATCGGAACGCCGCTCATCTTCAACCTCCAGCAACACAACTGGCCGGAGGTTGGCATGATCCTGCTGGGGGTCATCGTCGTGGTCTCGGTTATCGACTACGTCAGCGGCTACCTGCGGCGGCGGATCGTCTAGCCGGGGTGAAAGCGGATGTTGCTCTTGCTGGCGGGCGCGCTGGCGCCCGGCGCCGCGCTGCTGATGTTCTTCTACCTGAAGGACCGCTATGAGCCGGAACCCAAGCGCCTGGTGGCGTACGTGTTCCTGGCCGGCGCGGCCGTCTTCTTGCCGGCGGCGTTGGTGGAACTGGCCCTGTTGCGGCTGGAACCCCGGCTGCTGGCTTCCGTGCACCCGCTTTACGCGGCCCTGATGGGCGCCGCCCTGCCGGAGGAGGCCATGAAGGCTCTCGCCGTCCGCCTCACGGGATACCGATGGCGGGAGTTCGACGAGCCGATGGACGGGGTGGTCTATGCCGTCGCGGCCTCGCTGGGCTTCGCCACGGTGGAGAACGTCATCTACGTCCTGGGCTACGGCTGGGGGACGGCGGCCTCGCGCGCCGCCCTGGCTGTCCCGGGGCACGCCCTCTTCGGCGTGGCGATGGGGTATTACCTGGGACGAGCCAAGTTCGCCCGCCGCCGCCGGGAGTTCTGGGCCTGCGTTTGCTTGAGCCTGGTACTGCCGGTGGTCTTGCACACCTTCTACGACATGCTGTCGCTGACGGCTCGACCCTGGGCGGTCGGATCGGCCGTGGTGTTTTCGCTGACTCTATGGTGGTGGAGTCTCGGCCGGGTGCGCGCCCTGGAGGCGACCTCGCCCTTCCGGCCGCGGGTGTTGCACTTCAAGGGGCGGTGGCGGCAGTGGCGCCCGCGCGCGGTTCTCCGCCGCCTGATCGGCAAGGTCTAGGGGCCGGGCTTGTCCCGGTCCGGGTCACGAGGCGGGTCCGCCGCCCGGTCCGCCGCCCGGTCCAGGTCGCGGACGGCGTCGGCGACTTCGCTGGTGATGTCGTGGGTAGCCTTCTTGAACTCGCGAATGCCGCGGCCCAGGCCCCTTCCAAG
This sequence comes from Bacillota bacterium, assembly GCA_021786825.1. Classification (GTDB taxonomy): domain Bacteria; phylum Bacillota; class Sulfobacillia; order JAMDAP01; family JAJYMS01; genus JAJYMS01. The sequence goes on from JAJYMS010000228.1 coordinate 1,746, forward strand.
TTCGGGAAGCTTATTCGGCCCGAAGATGACCAGGGCGATCACCAGGATGACCACCAACTCGGGGAAACCGAGATTACCCATGCGCACCCTCCTAACCCTCGAATCATGGAGTGACGGCGAGTGGAAGTGGATGTCTGACCATAGTATTAGGCAATTCTTCAGGATACTCCTGCTGGGGGCCCTGACTCTGGGGACCCTTGGGGGCATCTTCCTGCTGGTACGCTCCGGCCTTCCGCCCAAGCCGAAGCAGGTGGCAACCCATGAGCCGGAGGCCCTGCCGGCTCCCCCGGGGGCGGGCGCGGTCGGGTTGGTCTACCCCGCTGGGTCCGGCGACAACCCGGTCGTGCGGGCCTACTCCCAGGTCTTGCGGGAAGAGGGCTTTCAACTTGAATCCCTGACGCCCGAGGCAGTGGGAGAACTGGCCCCCGACAAGCTGCGCCGCAGGCTGGCGGCGGTTGTCCTGCCCGAAGAGGTGAACACCCAGGTCACGCCGGGGCTAACGACCGCTCTTGCCCGCTTCGTCCGGGAGGAGGGCGGGGCTTTATGGCTGGGCCAGGACGCGGGGCGGGGCTTGGCCGGGGCGACCGATTCGGCGGCGGCCGATTCGGCGGCGACCGAGTTGCTGGAATTGGCGGGGGTAGCCTACGCCGAGGGGGGCCGGGCGCGGACCGCCTGGCACATTCCCGCGGACTCGCCCCTGCGCCGCTACTACGATGAGGGGGTCTTCCGCGGCGACTTGCTGCGGGTCTATCCCTATCCTCCTTACGAGGACCGCCGGGTGGCGGTTCGCGTCACGACTGGGCGGGTGCTGGCCACGGGGGCGCCGCTGCGGGTGCCGGTGGCGGTGGAGCGCGACTACCCAGGCGGGGGGGCGGCCTTCTACCTCAACGGGCGTCCCGGCCGGGCCAAGTACATGGGGAACGACGATTTGGTGCTGCGAGGCCCCCTGAAATACCTGTTGCTGGAGAAGGCCAGGGCCCCACGCCTGGTCGGCGCCCCGGGCGGGGTGGGCGGCCTGGCCCTGAGCATCCATATCTGTGCCGGCACCTACAACCGCGAACTCGACCGGATGCTGTCCATCGACGCCTTCCGGCCGGAACTGCCGATCACTTTTTCCATTACCGCCGGCCCGGACAACAACCACCCGGGGGACGGGACGGGGTTTGACGCCGACAATCCCCGCAAGGGGGGAGCCTACGTCAAACGGCTGGCCACCTACGGCTCCATCGGCGCTCAGGGGGGCTGGATCCACAACTACTGGGCCGCGAATGAGCTCCGGCTGGCGCCGGCCCAGCGGGAACGGTGGATCCACCGGAACTTCGAGTCCCTCCGGCGGACCTCGGGGCAGCCGGTGATCGACTACGCCGCCCCCGGGGGCGCGCACACCACCGACCTCAACGACTACCTGGCCGCCGAGGGCGCCAGAATTGCCGCCATCCCGACGTCGTATAACGCTCCGCCGACGCACGCCTGGTTCGGCGGCAAGCGGGAGGACCGCTTCTGGGTCCTGGGATACTCCGGCACCCGCTACGGTCCGGCGGTGGAGAACATGCTGGCGGAGGGGCGCAGCCAGCACCAGATCGCGGCGGACGTCGCCGGGTTGTTCGGGGAGGTGGCCGAAAAAAGGGAGATCCGGCTGTTTTACAGCCATCCCTTCGAACTGGCGACCCGGCCGGAACTCTGGCAGTCCATCCAGGATTCCGCCCTGGGGCT
>JAJYMS010000173.1 GCA_021786825.1 Bacillota bacterium
CGGATACAGCCCGGTCGCCTCACCGGGGAGGTCGATTCCCGTCAGCTCGGTCAGGCCGAAGTTCCTCAGGTACTTGTAAAACAGGGTCTTCCCGAGCTTCAGCCCGATTTGCATAAACCCCGTGTTGCTGGAGTGGGCGACCACGTCCAGCAGGGTCCCGGTCACCGGTTGCCCGTCCCAGTTGCTGATGGTGTAGCCCGCTATCCGGACGCTCCCGGGGGCGTAAAAGGGGGTGTTGCTATTGATCAGCCCCTCCTCCATCGCCCCTGCCGCCACCACCGGCTTGAACATCGACCCTGGTTCGATCGGATCGGAAATCAACCAGATTCGCCGGTTGATCTCCGGGTAGGCGTGGTAGTTGGCGGGGTCAAAACCCGGGGTCATGGCCATGCCCAGGAGGTCCCCGGTCCGGGGGTCCATGGCGATGATTCCGATCCGCTTGGCCTTGGTCTCCATCGCGCTGCGCTGCAGGTCGCGTTCGAGGATGAATTGGATGTTCTCGTCGATGGTGGTTACGAGGGTGTCCCCGGGGCGCGGCGGGATGTACTGCTGAATCGCCCCGTTGATGGCCTCCCCGAAGGCGTCCGTCTCCACCTGCAGCCGCCCCGGCCGCCCCTTCAGTTCGTCCTCGTACTGGTACTCCAGCCCGCCCCAGCCTCGGTCGGTGCCCACGATCCCCAGGACGTGAGCGCTGACCTGCCCGTTGGGGTAAACCCGCTTGCCCTCCTGCGTCAGGTCGATACCCTCCGGGATTTGGTTCTTGGCCTTGAGGTCGCGCAGCACCTTTGACTCCTCGGGGCTGATCTTGCGCTTGATGTAGACGAAGTAGGCGTTCTGGGTCAGTTGGTTCAGGGTGGTCGCGTAGTCAGCCCCCAGCACCCGGCTCAGGAACTGGGCCGTGGCCACCGGGTCCTTCACCTGGGGCGGCATCGCGTACACCGAGTCCGCGTTGACGCTGAGGGCCAGGGGACGGTGGTTGCGGTCCACGATGGGGCCGCGCAGGGCCTCCACCGGAATATCCCTCATCCGGACCTCCATCGCCTGCGCCCGTAACCATTCGCCCCGGATAAGCTGGAGCCAGGAAAGGCGGCCCAGGAGGAAGAGCATGAACAGGGCCGTAAAAAGAAAAAGCAGGAGCATCCTCCGCCTGAATCGTACGCCTGGAATGGGCACCTTCCCACCTCCTCCGGGCGCGCCCTCTCCCTACCTCTCCGGGTGGGCCTCCACCGCCCGCGGTCCCGCGACGGCCTGGAAGATCAGCCTGCCGAGCCCCACCCAGAAGCCGCCCGAGACTGGTTTCGCCAAGACCGGCGGTGCCGGGGACGGTTGTGCCTCGACGGTAGGGGTCGGAACCGGCACGGAAGCCAGGGCAAACTGCTGCGGCTGGACCATGCCCAACCTGGTGCGCGCGATGGCATCAATGCGGGCGGGCGATTCCAACCGGGCGACAGTTACCCGCAGGAGTTCGTTGTCCTGGTCGAGCCGCTCGGCCTCCCGCTGGACGGCCGCCAGGCGGTAGCCCACCCGGGCGATCTCCGCGTACTGGTAGACCATCAGCAGGGCCAGTCCGACAAGGACCGCCACCGACGCCACGACGCGGACCAATCGCGGACGGTCGGCCACGCGGAGCCGGCCGCGGGCGCGGACCTGGTCCCCCGCGGTGGGGCCCGACCGGGCCGGGACCGCGGAAGCCCCGCGGAGAAGGGAACGAGCGCTGGTTCCGTCGACCGGTGACATCATGAGCTTATTCCCCCTCCTCCCCCGTTATGCTCCCGCCGTCGCCGGACTCCAGCCTCTCCGCGGCCCGCAGCTTGGCGCTCCGGGCGCGGGGGTTGCGCTCCGCCTCCCGGGCCGACGCCAGCACCGGCTTGCGGCCCACCAGCCTCAGGCTGGGGCGCTGTCCGCAGGTGCAGACGGGCGCTTCGGGCGGGCAGGTGCAGCCCCGGGCCAGGGCGGCGAAGCTCTGCTTGACGATCCGGTCCTCCAGCGAGTGAAAGGATATCACCGCCACGCGTCCGCCGGGCGCCAGGGCCGCCACGGCCCCCCGCAACCCCTGGCGCAAGGCGCCCAACTCGTCGTTGGTGGCGATGCGCAGGGCCTGAAAGGTCCGCCGGGCGGGGTGGGGACCCGATCGCCTGGCCCCGGCCGGGATGGCCGCCTTGATGACCTCGACCAGTTCCCCGGTCGTCTCGATCGGCGCCTCGTCGCGCCGCCTGGCGATAAAGGCCGCGATGCGGGAGGCCCACCGTTCTTCCCCGTATTCCCCAATCACCCGGGCCAGCTCGGCCTCGGGAAGCCCGTTCACCAAATCCCGGGCTCGCGGCCCGGACCCAGGGTCCATGCGCATGTCCAGCGGGGCGTCCTGCTGGTAGCTGAAGCCGCGCTCCGCCTCGTCCAGTTGGGGGGAGGACACCCCCAGGTCCAGCAGCACCCCGTCGGCCGGAAAGTAGCCGGCGGAGCGGGCCAGGCGGTCAATTTCCGAGAAGTTGCCGTGGCGGAGATCAACCCGCGCCCCGAATTCTCCCAGGGTCTCGCCGGCCGCCGCCAGCGCTCGCGGGTCCCGGTCGACCCCCAACAGCCGCCCGCCGGGGGACGTCAACTCCAGGATGCGGCGGGCGTGCCCGCCTCCGCCGACGGTGCCGTCGATGTATCGCCCGCCGGGCTTCAGGCGGAGGGCCTGGACAACCTCGTCCAGCAACACCGGGACATGCGCAAAATCCATTGGCTAGATCCCAAGGTCCACGATCTTCTCCGCGATTTCCTCGAAGGATTCGTCCGCCCGGCGGGAGTACTGCTCCCACTCGGTCCGCGACCAGATCTCCACCCGGCTGGAGACGCCGATGAAGACCACCTCCCGCTCCAACCGTGCGTACTCGCGCAGGTTGAGGGGGAGCAGGATGCGGCCCTGCTTGTCCAGCTCGCACTCGCCAGCGCCGGAGAAGAAGAACCGGACGAAGGACCGCGCCGAGGCGTTGGTCAGGGGGAGAGACTTCAGCTTTTGCTCCAGATTCTGCCACTCGGGCTTGGGGTAAACGAACAGGCAGTTGTCCAGGCCTCGCGTAACCACGAAGTTCAGCCCCAACTCCTCGCGGAATCTGGCGGGGACGATCAGCCGCCCCTTCTCGTCGATGCTGTGTTGGTACTCCCCCATGAACATGGTCCAGGTCTCCTGGGGTCCCGGCCACCAGCCGGGGTCTTCGGGAAGGGAGAGGGAGACGCAAGCCGGGGGATATCCCTCCGGCCTCCTAAGCGTGGGCTACCCCACCACTTTCCCCCACTTTCCTCCACTGTCCTATATGTATTCTGCCCCCGGCCGCTAACTCCTCCTCTCCCGAAAGCATTTTTCGGCTTGGAGGGGCAAAATTTTGCCCCGAATGCCCAAAAAAAGGGAGACAGCCACGCTGTCTCCCGAACGCTCGTTCTCACACCGCCTCTCGGGGCGGGGCTATGTTCC
>JAJYMS010000271.1 GCA_021786825.1 Bacillota bacterium
CGATCGCACCACCGGGTGATGGTGGTGGAGGTGATGGGCCGCAACGCCGGTTGGATCGCCCTGCAGGCCGGTCTGGCGGGCGGCGCGGACGTGATCCTGATCCCCGAGATCCCCTTCGACATCGAGGCCGTGGGCGCGAAGATCCAGGACCGCCGCGCCCACCAAAAGCCCTTCAGCATCGTCGTGGTGGCCGAGGGGGCCAAACCCGCGGGGGGAGAGGTGGTGGTCCAGCGGCTGGCCAACGACCCCACCAACCCGGTCCGCCTGGGCGGGATCGGCAACGTGATCGGCCAGCAGGTCGAGGAACTGACCGGAATGGAGACGCGGGTCACGGTGTTGGGGCATGTCCAGCGCGGGGGCTCGCCAACGGCCTTCGACCGGATCCTGGCCACCCGCTTCGGCGTGGCCGCGGTGGAGGCGGCGGTGCGCGGGCGGTTTGGGACGATGGTGGCCCTGCGGGGCACGCGGGTGGAGGTAGTGCCGCTCACGGCGGCGGTGCGCGCCCTCCGGAACGTCGATCCCGATGGCGAACTGGTCCGCACCGCCCGGGCGATCGGCATCACTTTCGGAACGTAGCGGGCCCGGCGTCCCCAACGGCACCTCGGCCACCCACACCCGCAAGCTTCTTTCGTCGGGCAAAAGGGTTCGCACGCTGACCGGCCATCCAGGCCGTCCAGACCCGTTCGGCGGCCAGGTGGACGCCGCTCCGTACAACTTCGACAACCCCGGTGAACTGGCGAAGAGCCTGCGTGGGGCGGCGGTCCTGTTGAATACTTACTGGGTGCGTTTTGCCCACGGCCAAGTCGACTTCGATCAGGCCGTGAAGAATACCCTGACCCTGCTGAGAGCGGCCCGGAGGTTTACACCTTGGCGGAACTGGTCCGGCTCATCCGCGAGGTGGTGGGCAGCCGGGCCGTAATCGCTCATGTACCGCCCGGCCTGGCGCTATTCCTCACCAGGCTGGCCGGCCTCCTGGTTTCCAAGGGTCCACCGACCGGGCACACGCGCCTGAGCGAGTGGCTTCGAGAAAACGCGGGCACCGTGGGAGTTGGGTATGCCTCTGAACTGGCCAGACACTACCGTTGAACCCGCCGTCCGGGCCCGTGGGTTGACCAAGCGCTACCGCGACACCGTCGCCGTCCGGGGCATCGATTTCACCGTCCGCCCGGGCGAGTGCTTCGGCTTCTTGGGGCCCAACGGGGCGGGCAAGACCTCCACCATGAAGATGGTCTACGGGCGCACGAGCGTTTCGGACGGAGAACTTCGCGTCCTCGGCCATGACGTCCGGGCGGAACTGCCGGCTGTCAAGCGGCTGGTCGGGGTGGTGCCGCAGGACAACAACCTCGACCCCGACCTCACCACCTTCGAGAACCTGGCGCTATACGCCCGGTACTTCGGGCAGTCCCGGCGCGAGGCCGGGGACCGGGCGGGCCGGGCGCTGCGGTTCGTGCAACTGGAGGACAAGGCCCGGGTCCGGGTGGACGAACTCTCGGGTGGCATGAAGCGCCGGCTGGTCATCGCCCGGGCGCTGCTCAACGACCCTGAACTCCTCGTCCTGGACGAGCCGACCGCGGGGCTGGACCCCCACGCCCGCCACCTGGTTTGGCAGCAACTCGTCGAATTGAAGCAGCGCGGGGTCACCCTGCTGTTAACCACCCACTACATGGAGGAGGCCGGCCGGCTGTGCGACCGGCTGCTGGTGATGAACGAGGGCCGGATCCTGGCCGAGGGCGACCCGATGGCCCTGGTGCGGGAGCGGGTGGGTACTTACGTCGTGGAGGTGCCCGCCGCCGCCATGACCGCCTCGCTGCTCCAGCAGGTCCTGCCGGTCACCCGGCGCCAACTGCGCATCGGCTCGAACGTCTTCCTCTTCAACGACGACAACGGGGCGGTGTTGGACAGGCTCGCCGGGGCCGGACCGGACCTCGACCAGTTGCTCGCCCGCCCGGCGAACCTGGAGGACGTCTTTCTCGCAATCGCGGGACGGGGGCTGGACGAATGAGCGGAGGACGGACCGGTGACAGGCGAGCGGCGGGGCTGGTTTACCCCCGCTTCGACGCCCAGGCCTGGCGGGTGTGGGAGCGCAACCTGGTGGCCTGGCTCAAGGTCTACAAGACCAGCGTGCTGATGAACTTCGGCGAACCGCTGATGAACCTCCTGGCCCTCGGCTTCGGACTGGGGACCTACGTGACCAAGCTGCAGAACTTCTCCTTCGCGGAGTTCATCGCCCCGGGGCTGCTGGCTTCCACGGCGATGATGGGCGTCAGCTACGACATGGCCTTCAGCGGGTACTCCAAGTTGACCAGGGGAGTGTACGACTCGATGGTCACCGGGCCCCTGGAGGTCCCCAGCATCGCCGGCGGCGAGCTTCTATGGGAGGTCACCAGGAGCATCATCTACGGTTGCACCTTCCTGGTGGTCATCGCGGCGATGGGCCTGGTGCGTTCCCCGCTGGCGCTGCTGATCCCGGCCCTGATGGTCGTGCTGGGGATGGTCTTCGCCCCGCCGGCCTTGCTGGTGGCGGCGGCCGCCAAACTGGAAGACCAGCTCTTCTACTACTTCGAGCTGGTCATCACCCCGATGTTCATGTTCAGCGGCATCTTCTTTCCGGTGGAGCGGCTCCCCTCCGCCGCCCGCGCGGCCGTCTGGTTCAGCCCGCTCTACCACGCCGCCAACATCGCCCGTGCCCTGACCCTGGGGGAGGTGGGCCGTTCGGTCTGGGCGGACCTGCTCTGGCTGGTGGTGGCCACCCTGATCCTCTTGCCCTGGCCGGTGCGATTGTTGCAACGCCGGCTGATCGGTTAGAGTTCGCGCTCAGGTCCCAGCCGCACCCGGGTGGGGAAACCCACGACGCGGCCGCGGATGACCACCTTGCCCTTCCCGGCGCGGAACTCCGCGTCCAGTACCATCCACCGGCGCTCCGGGTCTTTCTCCGTCACCCGGACGTCCATGGTCACCGTTTCGCCCGGGTAAACCGGTGCCAGAAACTGAAAGGACATTTCCTGGGCCAGGAACCCCAGCAGTCCCCCGACGTGGGTGAGCATGCTGCCGGTCAGCAGTCCCGGCAGGATCGGGCGGCCGAACCGCGTCCCGGCCATGAACTCGCCGTCGGTGTGGTAGGGGTTGAAATCACCGCTGATGCCGATGAAGAGGCTGAGGTCGGCTTCGGAAAAGGTACGGGTGAAGCGAAACCGGTCCCCTACCTCCAGGGCCGCGAACGCTGCCCTGATCTGTTCGGCGGAAGCGGGCACAAGGCACCACCATCCCTTTCAAGGCCCCGGGGGTCAGGCGACCGCTTCAGCGCTTCAGTTCTGCATCCCGGCCGGGTATCCCTGCCACGGTCAACCGGTGCCGAAGACGTCGGCGACCTCGTCTCGCCAGACGGCCCCGTGGGCGGCCCAAAGGACCGCCTCGAGCCGGGGCAGGGCCTGGGCGGAGCC
>JAJYMS010000240.1:0-15765 GCA_021786825.1 Bacillota bacterium
TGCGGGCCGAGAGAAGCCCGGGGGGGAGCGACGCCTGCAGCATGTGCGGTCCGCATTGCGCGATGAAACTCATTTCCGAATATCTGGGGAGGAAGGAAACAGAGACCTGTTGAAAAAGGGCGTGTCGATGTGAAATGCACTTGACTGGCCTTCGACTGCCAGTGATATAATCACGTTTAGAATAGAACAGCATATTGGCCCGATGGGTGCCTCGCCCAAGGCGAGGATAATAGGGAAGTCCGGGGTAGCGAGAGCTGCTGCGCGTCAGGTGCAGCAGCCCCGCGGAGCCGGCGCGGTCCCGCCACTGTGACCGGGAAGCGGCTGTACATGAAGCCACTGGGGAAGACCCCCAGGAAGGCGTGCGGCGGTAATGATCCGGGAGCCAGGAGACCTGCCCATTGTGGCGCGTGTTGCCGCCTTCGTCGGAAAAAGGGGGTACGCGGTTGGGGGTATCTCTCCCCAGCTAACCGCAGGCCTAATGCCCAGGTGTCCTCGGCCCCGCGAAGCGGAGCCGGGTTTTTTTGTGTTCCTGCGCCGTGAGCGACGAGCCGGGCAGGCTGCCATCGGGTGCGTCAATAACATCGAGGAGGAGTCGTAAATGCACATCGCCGAAGGGATTCTGCCGGTCGAGTGGGCGGCGGCCTGGTTTGCTCCCGCTGCCGCCGTCGTGGCCAAGGGACTGAAGGACATAAAGAAGCGAAGCGAGGAGATCCCTGTGTCCAAGCCGTTCATGGGGATCTTGGGGGCAGCCGTGTTCATCATCTCTCTCCTGCCGATTCCGGTGCCCATCGCGGGCACCTCTTCTCACCCGACCGGAACACCGCTGGCGGCCATCCTGATCGGTCCTTTCGTCAGCACCGTGCTGGCTGCGGTGGCGCTGTTCTTCCAAGCCCTGTTTTTCGCCCACGGCGGACTTACAACCCTTGGAGCCAATATCGTTTCGATGGGGGTGGTGGGTTCCTTTGTCGGGTATAGCATCTTCTTCCTGGGCAAAAGGGCCCGGCTACCGCTTTTTTGGGCGGCGGCCCTGGCGGGCGTCGTAGGTGACCTTGCGGTCTACCTGACAACCTCCCTGGAGTTGGCCCTGGCGCTCCACGGCCAGCAACCGGTGTTACTGGCGATGGCAACCTTTTTTGTCGCCTACCTGCCTACCCAGTTGCCGTTGGCCTTCCTGGAAGGCGCATTTACCGGACTCGCCCTGCGGTTTGTGGCCGAGCGCCGTCCCGACATCCTGTGGCGGTTGGGAGTAGTTGCTCCGGAGGGAACCAAGTCATGAGAAAACTCATTCTGCCAGTGCTGGTGACCGCGTTCCTCATGTGGCGACCGGCGAGTGCCCTGGCGCAGGAGCCCCCTGCCAAATGGCGGGGGACGGACGTGGTGATCGAAGAGGTGCTGCAGCGGTATGGCGCTCGAGCCAAGGAACCCTTGATCAATACCAACCAGGGCGATCTTATCCTTTTCGTTTTTGCCCTGGGAGGAGTGTCGGCGGGATTTGTGCTGGGCTATCAGGGCCGGCGCGTCTTTGTGGAGATGGAGGACCGGGGCAAGGATGTCTGAACTGGACGAGCTTGCGGAGAGGGGAAAGCCGGCTTCGCCATGGCTGCTCACCGTCGACGCCAGGGTGAAGATCGTTCTTGTGGCGCTGGGACTGCTTCTCAACCTCCTGGCCGCGGATGTCCGTGTGCCGCTGGGACTGACCGCCGTGGCCCTGGCGGGACTTTGGTCCGCGAATGCGGCAAGGCGATACGGGTGGCGGAGATTGCTGGTGGCACTCCCCGTCGTTCTGGTGCTGCCGTTGGTCGAGATGCTGTTCCGGGGCGGTCATCCCCTGCTGGTTCTGCACTTCGCGGGCCGGTCGGTCGTCTTTTACCGGGAGGGACTGGACTATGGAATCCTGCTCGTTACCCGCGTGATGGCTGGAGTGGCGTTGCTCGCCTTGCTCCAGGCTGCCGTTCCCGGCCCGGAACTGTTGGCCGGAATTGGCTGGCTGGGAGTTCCAGCGTTGCTGGTAGAAATCGCCCTCCTGGTGTGGCGCTATGTTTTCGTCCTGGCGGAGGAGACTCTGCGGATCCGCGGCGCGGCCCGGGTGCGGCTGGGTATGGCCGGCTGGCGGCTAGCCCTCTTCTCTTACAGCAGTTTGGCCGGGATGATCCTTTGGCGCGCCTTCGATCGGGCCGAGAGCGTGCACCGCGCGATGCGGGCCCGTGCTTACCGGGGACAAGTCGTGCCGGCTGCTCCGCCGCCGCTCGCCCGCCGGGACCTGCTGGCCGGGGCCGGGGGGATTGTTCTCCTGCTGCTCGTTTTCAGTTTGGGCAATTGGACCTGAGAACCGGGTGGAGGTGCAAGTTGAACCTTCTGGAAGGCGTTGCGCTTGCTTTTGCCTATGACGATGGCACACCGGCGCTGCGCGGTGTGAATCTGGGGATTGGCCCTGGGGACTTCGCGGTCTTGTTGGGTCCCAACGGATCGGGAAAGACCACCCTGTTGCACCACTTCAACCGCCTTCTGGTGCCAACCTCCGGCCAGGTCTTTTTTCACGGTCGGCCCTTGGCCTCTTTTCCCGAGCGGGAGGTGTTCAGCCGAATCGGGCTTGTTTTCCAGGATCCGAACGACCAACTCTTCGCGGCGACGGTCGCGGAGGATGTCGCTTTCGGGCCCCGCAACCTGGGTCTGCCGTCATCCGCCGTCGAGATCCGGGTGGCCGAAGCGCTGAAATACGCCGGGATCGGGCAGCTTTCCTCCAAGGCCATCCATCACCTGAGCTTCGGGCAAAAGCGGCGGACGGCTATCGCCGGGGTCCTGGCCATGGAGCCGGAGGTGTTGCTTCTGGATGAACCCACGGCCGGGCTTGATCCCCGGGGGGCTGACGAATTACTCGAACTGTTGGGCCGGCTCAATCGGAGCGGCCTGACGGTGGTAATGGCAACGCACGACCTGGACCTGGCAGTCCCTTACGCCTCCAGGCTGATGGTCTTGGACGAGGGGAAGTTGGTGCTGCACGGGACTCCCAGACAGGTGTTGCGGGGAAAAGAACAACTGCGGAAAGTGGGCTTCCGGCCGCATCGCCTGATCAGGTTGTGGGAGCGCCTGGAGTCCGAGCGCGAGCCTTCCCCCGGGGTCTACGTGGTGGGTTTCGGGCCCGGCGGCCTCGATTATCTGACGCCGGCGGCCATCCGCCTAGTCGGGCAGGCGGAGGTCCTGGTAGGAAGCGAGAGGGGCCTTTCCCTGTTCCCCGAAGTCATGGCGGAGAGAAAGGAGCTGACCGCCGACCTGCAAGAGGTGGTCAGCTTCATCCGCCGGCGGGCAACCCGGCGGGTGGTGGTCCTGGTGTCGGGCGATCCGGGCCTGTACAGCTTCCTGGATTACCTGCGGCGCAACCTGCCGGCGCAACCGGTCGAGGTGACCCCGGGCATCAGTTCGGTTCAGCTGGCTTTTGCCAAGGCCGGGCTTCCCTGGCATGACGCCCGCATCGTCAGCCTTCACGGCCGGGATCCGGGCCTCCTGCTGGCTGCCGTGCGGGATCATCCCAAGGTGGCAGCCCTGACCGGGCCCGCCTTCGGGGCCCGGGAGATAGCCCGTCAACTGTGCGAGCACGGCCTTTCCCGAAAGCGGTTGACCGTGGCGGAGAACCTCTCTTACCCCTGGGAAAGGGTGACAACCGGGTCTGCCGAGGAGATTGCGGATCAGGGGAGCTCCGAGAACGCTGTGGTGATCATTCAGGAGGCCGGGTCATGATCGCGCCCAACTTGCGGTCCGGTTACACCACCGGCAGTTGCGCCGCCGCGGCGGCCAAGGCTGCCGTGCTCCGTCTGGTTGCCGATCTGGATCCCCGCCGGGTCACGATCGGTACCCCGACCGGCCGGCTCTTGGAGCTTCCGGTGCACCGGCGTGCCACCGGTTTTGGCTGGGCGGAGTACGTGGCGACCAAGGACGGCGGCGACGACCCGGACGTCACGCATGGGTTGTTGGTTGGAGCCCGGGTCGAATGGAGCGCCCAGCCGGGGGTGTTGATCAAGGGAGGCTCCGGGGTGGGGGTGGTTACCAAGCCGGGTCTGGCCGTCCCGGTTGGCGAGCCGGCCATCAACCCCGTCCCGCGATCGATGATCCAGGCCGAGGTAAGGGAGGTTCTTCATCCCGGGCAGGGGGTGCAGGTGACGATCTTCGTCCCCCGGGGCGAAGAGATCGCTCGGCGGACGATGAATGGGCGCCTCGGGATCGTCGGGGGGATTTCCATCCTCGGCACCACGGGGGTGGTGGAACCGATGTCGGAGAGCGCCTTCCGGCGGTCCCTGGCCGTTCAGGTTGGAGTGGCGGTCGCTGAGGGCCACCGTTGGCTGGTCCTGACCCCGGGGCGCATGGGGGAAAAAGTCGCCATTAAGCAACTCGGCTTCCCTCCCGGCGCGGTCGTGCTGATGAGTAATTTTGTTGGTTACCTGCTGGAAGCGTGCGTGGCCAGGGGTGTGAAGGGGGTCTTGTTGCTGGGCCATCACGGCAAGCTGGTGAAGGTGGCAGGCGGGGTCTTCAACACCCACAGTCGCGTCGCCGACGCCCGGCTTGAAATTATAGCCGCTCACGCCGCTGCTTTGGGCGCCTCCTCCGACGTCGTGCAAAGAGTCTTGCGGGCCAACACGGCGGAGGCGGTGCTCCCCGTCCTGCGGGAAGCCGGCCTTTGCCGGGTGCTGGATCGCCTGGCGACCGTGGCGAGCCGGCGGGCGGAGGAGTACACGCAAGGCCGGCTGCGGATCGGTACCGTGTTCCTGGACTTGCAGGGTACGGTGTTGGCGGCCGACGCCGGGGCCCGGGAAATCGGCCGGGAACTGGGATGGGTGCCGGTCGAGCGGCCTCCGGCCGGACGGGTGCAAGGCGAGGAAGGGGTGGATTAGCGATGTCCAGGTGGGAATATCTGACGCCGGGGATTCCCGACGAGAAGTTCATCCGCGGCAACGTCCCGATGACCAAGCAAGAGGTGCGGACGCTGGTGCTTGCCGCCTTGCGCTTGCAGCGGAACAGCGTGGTGTACGACATCGGGGCGGGAACCGGCTCCCTGGCGGTCGAGGCAGCCTTGCTGGTTAGGGACGCGCAGGTCTTTGCCATCGAGAGGAATCCACCGGCGTTGGAACTGATCCGCTCGAATGCAAGCCGGTTCGGCACCGAGAGGCTCCAGGTGGTTGCTGGTGAAGCACCGGAGGCCCTGGACGGCCTGCCTGCCCCGGACCGGGTGGTGATCGGTGGCAGCGGGGGCCGCCTGCGGGAGATCATCCTGGCGATCGCGGCCTCGCTGCGGCCGGGCGGGCGAGTGGTAGTCCCGGCGGTCACCCTGGAGACCCTCAGCGTTACGCTCGAAACTCTGGAAGCGATGGGCTGGACCCTGAAGGTCAGCCAGGTGGCCGTGGCCCGCCTGGAACAGGTGGGCCAGCGGAGGATGTACCAAAGCCTGAATCCCGTGCACCTGGTGGTGGCGGAGAAGCCTGTTGCCGCCGCGGCAATTCCGGCAACAGGAAAATTGTATGGAGTGGGGATCGGACCCGGAGACCCGGAACTCATCACGCTTAAAGCCCGGCGGGTGCTGCTGTCAGTGGGGGTGATCTTTGCGCCTCGATCTCACGCCGACTACGGCGGTCTGGCCGCCTCGATCATCCGACCGCTGCTGGAAGAAGCAGGTGGGGGCAAGGAAGTGGTGGAACTGGACTTCCCGATGAGCCACGCACCTGAGGTCCTGGCCCAGGCTTGGGCGCAGGCGGCCAAAGGCGCGGTCGAAGTTGCCCGCCGGGGGATCGACGCCGCCTTTGTAACCATGGGCGATCCGTTGCTCTACAGCACATTCGGTCACCTGATGCGGGAGGCACGTAGGCTGGAGCCATCCCTGCAGGTGGAGGTGGTTCCCGGCGTCACCGCCCCGTTGGCGGCTGCCGCAGCCTTGCGGACGCCGCTGGGAAAAGGCGGGGAGCCGGTGACCTTCCTTCCTGCCGGCGGTGGTCCCGAAGCGCTGGAGCGAGCGCTGAACACCGGTGGGACGGTGGTCATCCTCAAACCCAGCCTTGACCTACAGGGAGTTGTCGACGCTCTGCGGCGCCGAGGGCGGCTGGAGCAAGCCCGGGTGGTTTCCCGGGCGAGTTGCGTCAGCCAGGAAGTGGCCGCGCTCAAGGATCTGGAGGGAGGCAGGGTGGATTACCTTTCGACGGTGATCATCCCATCTGAGCGGCAAGGAGATGAGGCGTCTTGATCTACTTCGTGGGCGCGGGACCGGGCGACCCGGAACTGCTGACGGTGAAGGCCCTCAAGCTGCTGGGATTGGCCGAGACGGTGGTTTACGCCGGGTCATTGGTCAATCCTGCCCTGCTGGCCTTCACCCGTCCGGGGGCCAGGCTGGTGGACAGTTCGGTCCTGGCCCTGGAAGAGATAGTCGAGATCATGGCCAACGCCCACCGGGCCGGGGAGATGGTGGTGCGCCTGCATAGCGGCGATCCCAGCCTCTTCAGCGCCATGGGAGAACAGCTCGAGCAACTGCGGGAAAGGGGAATTCCCTTCGAGCTGGTTCCCGGCGTCAGCGCCTGGAACGCCGCGGCGGCCGCCCTGGGGCGGGAGTACACCGTACCGGAGCTGACCCAGACCCTGATCATCACCCGCGTGACGGGTCGCACCAAGGTGCCCCCTCAGGAGAGCCTGGCCACCCTGGCCCAGCACCGCAGCAGTTTGTGCCTTTTTCTCAGTGCCGGTCTGGCGGAGGAGGCGGCCCGGCAACTTGCCGAAGGATATCCGCCTGACACGCCGGTGGCCATCGTTCAGCGCGCTTCCTGGCCCGATCAGCGCGTGTGGGAGGGGACGGTGGCCAACCTCGGCTCCCTGGCCCGCGAAGCAGGAGTCCAGCGTCAGGCGCTGATCCTGGTGGGTGAGTTTTTGCGGGGGCAGGGACGCCGCTCCCGCCTTTACGCCCCCGACTTCACCCACGGCTACCGGCCAGGGGGAAAAGGTCGGCAGACGCCAAAAGCAGGCGAGGATTAATGGGCCCAAAAGGTGCGCGGCGCGTGGCCGTGGTGGCACTCACCAGGGGTGGAGCGGCCCTGGCGGTGCGCACAGGTACTCTCCTGGCCGGCACCGAGGTTTTCCTGCCGGGCTGGCTCATCCGGGAAGAGGTCGCGCCGGGGTCTCAAGGGCCGGCACTGGACCCCGGCGGGAAGGCGCGGCCCTTCGACGGCGCCCTGGGAGAACTGGTGGGTAGCCTTTTTCGAGACTACGAGGCCCTTGTCCTGATCATGGCGACGGGGATCGCCGTCAGGACGATCGCCCCTCACTTGCGCCACAAGGAAATCGATCCAGCGGTGGTGGTCATGGACGAACAGGGGCGGCACGCGATCAGCCTTCTCTCGGGTCACGCGGGCGGAGCCAACGCTCTGGCCCGCGAGCTGGCCAAGTTGCTGGGAGGCGGGGCGGTGATCACCACCGCCAGCGACGTAACGGGCAGGGTTGCTCTGGACGTGCTGGCCGAGGAGCAGGGTTGGCGAATTGAGCCTCCGGGGGCGCTGAAGGGCGTGATGGCCGCCCTGGTGAACGGGGAAACGGTGCGAGTGTACACGAACGTTCCGGTGCCTCCGACGATCGCCGCCGCCCTTGGTATCCGACCCCTGTCGGAGCTGGACGATTCCAACCTCGACCCGGTCGTCTTGATCACCAACCGGCGTATACCGGTCCGGTCCCGGCGGCTTCACCTGTACCTGCGGCCCCGCAACCTGGTGGCGGGGATCGGGTGCCGCAAGGGAGCGAGCAGCCGGGCGATCTGCGATGCCCTGGACGGTGCCTTCGGCAAGGCCGGGCTTTCGCTTGCCAGCGTGCGGCTATTGACCAGCCTGGACATCAAGCAGGGAGAGGCCGGACTGCTATACGCCGCGCAATCTCTGGGCGTGCCGGTGGCCTTCATCAGCAGGGATGAGGTCCGGCAATTGGCCGGCCGGTATGTTGAATCCGAGTTCGTAAAGCAAACGGTGGGGGTGGGAGGAGTATGCGAACCAGCAGCCCTCGCGGCGTCGGCCGGGGGCGTACTGATTTTGCCCAAGACGGCGTTTCGGGGGGTGACCGTGGCGATTGCCGAGGACGCCTCCGGGTAGTGGGAATCGGCCCTGGAGACCTGAACCAGCTCACCCCGCGGGCACGAAACGCCCTGGCGGAAGCCGACGTGGTTGTGGGATACGCAACTTACGTGCGGCTGATTGCTCCCCTGCTGGAGGGCAAGCGAGTGATCGGGAGCGGGATGACGAGGGAGCAAGAGCGCTGCCGTTTGGCCCTGCGGCTTGCCAGGGAAGGCCGCCAGGTGGTCCTGGTTTCGGGGGGAGATCCCGGCATCTACGGGATGGCCGGACCGATGCTGGAGTTGATCGGCAGGGAAGCGACCCCCGGGGGGGCCGGGCCTTCGGACTTCGAGCTGGAGGTCATCCCCGGGATTACGGCAGCCAGCGCGGCAGCCGGAGCACTGGGAGCGCCTTTGGCCAACGACTTTGGGGTTGTGAGCCTGAGTGACCTGCTGGTTCCCTGGGAGGTGATTGCCCGCCGCCTGGAAGCCCTGGCGGCGGCCGACCTGGTGATCGCCCTCTACAATCCCCGGAGCTCCCGGCGGTTCGAGCAGCTCAATAGAGCCTGCGGTATCTTGCTGCGACATCGCGAGCCCGGTACTCCGGTGGGGGTGGTGCGCAAAGCCGGCCAGCCAGCGGAGGAGGTCCAGATCACTACGCTGGGGGCGCTGGCGGAAACTACGGTGGATATGAATACCACCGTCATTGTGGGGAATTCCAGCACCCGGGTGGTTAACGGCTGGCTGGTGACGAGCAGGGGGTATCGGTGGTGAGGCCTGAACTCCGCCGGCCGAAACTTGGCGTCCTGGTCATGGCCGGGACCATTGACGGCCGTGGGGCCGTAAAGGCGCTGAAAGAATCCGGCTGGAGGGTTGTCGCGACCGCCGTGACCGGCTATGGCGCCGAACTGGCAGCCGGGGCGGGCGCGGATCAGGTCATCGCCCGGCCGTTGGACGCGGCGGGGCTATCGGCTGTCTTGCTGGAGGCCGGCTGCGGTGCCCTGGTCGACGCCACCCACCCTTATGCCGTGGAGGCTTCTCGTCAGGCGCGGCAGGCGGCCCGGGAGGCGGGGGTTCCGTACTTGCGCCTGGAACGGCCTCCGACCGACTGGCCGTCCGATCCGAGAGTACTGCTGACAGCCGATTTTCCCTCCGCCGCCAGGCTTGCCTTCGACCGGGGGGCCGTCGTCTATGCCACCGTTGGGTCCCGGCGGCTGGCTCCTTTTGCCGAGGTGGCGTTCCGGGAGGGCAAGCGCCTGGTGGCCAGGGTGTTGCCTGACCCGGAGGCAATCAGTCACTGCCTGGCCCTGGGTCTGCGCCCGTTTCAGATCATGGCCGTGCAAGGCCCCTTCAGCCGGGAACTGAATCGCCTGATGTTCAAGGAGACCGGGGCGGAGGTGCTGGTGACCAAGGACGGGGGCGAGGCGGGCGGCGTTCTCGCCAAAGTGGAGGCCGCCCTGGAACTGGGCCTGTGGGTGGTAGTGGTCCGGCGTCCAGTCTCGCTTGACTCCGCCGTCGCCCGCACTCCGGCGGAGGTGGCGGCCCGTTTGGAAAACCTCGTCAACAGGGGGTTGCCGATTGTGAACCAGGATGTTTCAACCGCCACCGCGGTGGTGGTAGCCTACCACGGCAGCCGGCTGGACCAGGCTGACCAGACCGAGATTGAGCAGGTTGTGGGGATGTTGAGAGAAAAACTGCCGATGCTGCCGGCCGGGGTGATCAAGCACGGCGCCTTGACCGGCGGCCGGCCGGACATCGCGGAGGCGGTCGAAGCGGTCATCCAGGCCGGAGCGCGTCGAATCGTTGTCCTGCCTCTGTTTCTGTTTTACGGCACGCACACGGCCCACGACCTCCCGACTCTGCTGAACGGTTTGCGTTTACGGCACCCGGGGGTGGAGATTCTTTACGCCAGAAGAATCGGCGCCGATCCTCGCATCGCATCGATGCTTGCCGAGCGCCTGCGGGAGGTGATGGAGCATGCAACGCCTGGACCCGGGGCTGATTGAGGTCCGCAGCCTTGAAATTGTCCGCGGACTGCTGCGGGGGCTTGATTTCCCTGGACCAGAGCGGGAGGTGGCCATCCGGGTGGTGCACGCCACCGGCGATCCAGGGTTGGCCGCTCAACTGCGCTTTGACCCCGGGGCTGTAGCGGAGGGCGTACGAGGTTTGCGGGCAGGTTGCAGCGTTTTCACCGACGTGGAGATGGTGCGGGCGGGTATCGACCGCCGCCGGCTGGCCAACCTGGGCGGGGAGGTCCTTTGTCTGGTGGGCGACCCGGAGGTGATCAGGGAGGCCGGGAGAGCTGGGTGCACGCGCGCCGCGGCCGCGATGCGAACCTTCGGGCACCGGCTGGATGCTCAGGTGGTGGCCATTGGCAACGCCCCCACGGCGCTGGTGGAGCTTTGCGGTCTGATTGAGCTCGGGGGAGTTCGACCGGCGCTTGTCGTCGGCACGCCGGTCGGTTTTGTGGGGGCGTTAGAGGCTAAAGAACTGCTGCAACAAACCGGGGTTCCCTTTATCACCCTGCCCGGTATCAGGGGCGGCAGCCCCATCGCGGCAGCCATCGTCAACGCACTGCTGCGCTTGGCGGAAAGGGGCGAGGCAGGGTGAAGGTCTACCCCGTTGGTCTGGTGGTTGAGGGGAAGCGATGCGTGGTCATCGGTGGAGGGCGCGTGGCCGCGCGCAAGACCCGGGTCCTGATCGAGGCCGGGGCGTGGGTAGAGGTAATCAGCCCCGAGGTGGTTCGCCCGCTTGCCGCCCTGGGTCAAGCCGGCCGCATTACCTTGACGCGGCGGGCTTATCACGGGGGCGACCTGAAGGGGGCTGCCCTGGCGATTGCGGCCACCGATGACCAAGAGGTCAATGTCCGGGTGGCGGAAGAAGCCAGGGGACTGGGAATCGCGGTCAACGTTGCCGATGACCCAGGACGGTCGAGCTTTCTGGTGCCGGCGACCCTGCGCCGGGGCGAGTTGGTCATGGCTGTGTTTACCGGGGGAAAGAGCCCCGCCCTGGCGCGGGAGCTTCGAATGGAGCTGCAGGAGCGGTACGGACCCGAGTATGGAGCCCTGCTGGAACTCTTGCACGAACTGCGTTCGGCGACCACCAGCGCGGCGGGTGCTCGAGGTCGCCGTTTCGGCCAGGAATATTCGTCGATCTTGCAATCGGGAATCCTGGGGCTGCTGCGCAGAGGGGACCGGGAGGCGGCTGGAGACCGGGCTCGCCGCATTCTCGGCCGCGCGGCCGGCGGCGGGGAGTCTCAAACCGACCCTGCGGAAACGGGCCAGAAGGGAATCGTCTACCTGGTGGGGGCGGGTCCGGGAGATCCGGGACTCCTCACGGTGCAGGGTCGGGAGTGCATCGCCAGGGCCGACATGGTCGTCTATGACCGCCTGGTGGCGCCCCAACTGCTGGAATATGCCCGACCGGAGGCCGAACTGGTTTACGTTGGCAAGGCCACCGGGTATCACCCGCTGCCCCAAGAACAGATCACCTCATTGCTGATCCAGGGGGCAATGCAGGGCAAGGTGGTAACCCGTCTGAAGGGAGGCGATCCCTACCTCTTCGGTCGCGGTGGCGAGGAGGCCGAAGCGCTGGCCAGGGCCGGGTTGGCTTTCGAGGTGATTCCCGGGGTGACCTCGGCGGTGGCGGTTCCTGCGGCTGCCGGAATTCCAGTGACGCACCGCGGTTTATCCTCCAGCGTGGCTGTCCTCACCGCCCACCCCGGGGCCATGGAGTCCACCGACTGGGCAAGTATTGCCCGGGGTGTGGACACCCTGGTGTTTCTCATGGGAATGACCAACCTGGCGACGATCGCCCGCAGACTGATGGAAAACGGGCTCTCCCCGGCCACGCCGACGGCGGTGGTGCAGTGGGGATCCCTGCCCTGGCAGGTGACGGTGACCGCGACCCTGGCGACCATCGAGGACGAGGTGCGCCGGGCCGGTCTGGCTCCCCCGGCGGTGATCGTGGTGGGGAAGGTGGTCCAGATGCGCGCCAGGCTCGGGCCATCCGCCCGTTGAGCACTATGGGCGAAAAGGCAAGAACGCCGCTAATAAGAGTATTAGACCGGCCCTTGGTGCCGATTGAAATCTACTGCCGCCTGGACGAGGGCGGGATCGGCTTCCTCCTGGAGAGTGCGCTTAGCGGGGGCGAACTGGGGCGCTACTCCTTTGTGGGCGTTAATCCGTTTGCGGTCTTTCAGAGCAAGGGACGGCTGGTGGAGATCGTGACCGGAGGCAGAGTGCAGCGGTTTACGGCCAACCCCCTCGACTGCCTGCGGGAGTGGCTCGGCCCTTATCGGGCCGACGGTGTCCCCCACTTTCCACCTTTCTGGGGCGGTGCCGTGGGCTATTTCGCTTACAACCTGGGAGAGCATCTGGAGCGCCTTCCCTCGCGGAGCATCGACGACCTGGGCTTGCCCGACTGCTATCTGGGGCTGTACGATGTGGTAGTCGCCGTGGACCATCGAGAGGGGACGACGGCCCTCATCTCGACCGGTCTACCCGAACGGGGGGAGGCAGGGCGGCGACGGGCCGAGGCACGCCTGGCCGAGGTGCAAGCGAGGCTTGCCGCACCAGCTCGTGGCGTCGGGATCACCTCCGAAACCGCGCGTGTCGGTCCGATCGTCTCCAACTTCACCCGAGAAGCATATTGCCGCGCGGTGGCCCGAGCCAAGGAATACATCGCCGCGGGGGACATCTACCAGGTTAACCTCTCGCAGCGGTTCAGCACGAGCCTTGCTCTTGCCCCCATGCACCTGTACCGGCGCGTTCGCCAGGCCAACCCGGCGCCGTTTGCCGCCTACCTTTCGTTTCCCGAGGTAAACGTGATCAGCGCGTCACCGGAGCGCTTCTTGCGGGTCGTCCGGCGCGAGGTGGAGACCAGGCCGATCAAGGGCACCCGGCCGCGCGGCCGCAACCCAGAGAGCGATCGGGCTCGGCGCGAGGAACTGCTGGCTAGCGACAAGGACCAGGCGGAGCTGGTGATGATCATCGACCTGGAGCGAAACGACCTGGGTCGAGTGTGCGAATACGGGTCGGTGAAGGTTCCCGAGCTTATCACCCTTGAGGAGTACGCCACGGTCTTTCACCTGGTTTCAACCGTTACCGGCAGGTTGCGCCCGGGCTTGGACGTGATCGATCTGCTCAAGGCCAGCTTCCCGGGCGGTTCGATAACCGGGGCGCCTAAAATAAGGGCCATGGAAATCATCGATGAACTCGAGGAAGTGAAACGGGGTCTATACACCGGGTCCCTGGGCTGGATCGGCTGGGACGGGGACGCCGACTTGAACATCGTCATCCGCAGCTTTGTGGTGAAGGATGGCCGGGCCTACCTTCAGGTTGGCGGCGGCGTTGTGGCCGACTCAGACCCGGAGGCGGAATACCAGGAAACGCTACACAAGGCCCGCGGCCTGCTGCGGGCCCTGGGGCTGGCCCAGAAAGGGTAGGTGCGGCCATGGCGGAGCTTGTCTATCTGAATGGGAGCCTTGTTCCACGGCCGGAGGCGCGGGTGTCGGCGACCGACCGGGGCCTCTTGTATGGGGACGGACTGTTTGAAACGATGCGGATTGAGGCCGGCCGGGCGTTGTACCTGCAGGAGCACCTGGCGAGGCTCGCCGCGGGCGCCCAGTTCCTTCAGATCCCATCCCTTCCCCCAGGGGATCTCTGGCAAGCGGTGGCCCTGACCATTGCGGCCAATGACGTTGCTGAAGGCTCACTCCGCCTCACCCTCACCCGGGGGGAGGGCACAGGCCCCGATCCGGTGGCCGAAGCCGGGCCCACCCTGGTGATCAACGTGAGGAGCGGCCTTCCTTACCGGAAGGAGCAATATCTGAACGGGTTTCGCGTCCGCTTGGCGAGTTTCCGGCGGGATTCCAGCTCACCTCTTTGCCGGGTCAAGTCCTTGAACTTCCTGCCCAATGTATTGGCGCGGCGGGAGGCCAAAGCGGCTGGTGGCGACGAGGGCCTTTTCTTGAACGGGGAGGGAAACCTGTGCGAGGGGGCGGTCAGCAACCTGTTTCTCCGGGAGAAGGGCCGGCTGATCACTCCTCCGGAGGACAGCGGCATCTTACCGGGGATCACGCGCCGCATGGTGATGGATACGGCCCGCGGGGCTGGGCACGAAGTACTTGAGGAGGAAATTACCCCCGCCAGGCTGGGGCAGGCGGAAGAGGCCTTCCTCACGAATTCTTTGCTGGAGATAATGCCGCTGGTGGCCGTAGATGAACGACCGGTGGGAAGGGGAGTGCCGGGGCCGCTGACCGGCCGCTTGATGGAATTGTATCGGCTCCGAAAGGGAGCAGCGCGGCGATGAACCCCTTCGAATGTGAGTCGGAGTCAAAATGCGTTTGACAGTTACTCCGGTTGTTCCCGGACCACCCGGTGAACCTCGCGCACCTCTTTGACCAAGCGGCCGAACTCATCGCCCGTGATGGATTGCTCCCCGTCGCTCAGGGCCTCCTCAGGCCGGGGATGGACCTCCACGATCAAACCGTCCGCCCCCGCCGCGATGGCGGCGCGGGAGAGGTGACGCACGAGGCCGGCCCGGCCCGCCGCGTGGCTGGGGTCGACGATGACCGGCAGGTGAGTCGATTGCTTGGCCAGGACGACCGCTCCCAGGTCGAGAGTGTTACGGGTCGCGGTTTCAAAGGTGCGGATGCCCCGCTCGCAGAGAATCAACTGCGAATTGCCCTCGGCCAGGACATACTCGGCGGCCATCAGCCACTCTTCCACGGTGGCCGCCAGGCCGCGCTTCAGCAGGACCGGCTTGCCCGAGCGGCCCACTTCCTTCAGCAGCGAGAAGTTCTGCATGTTCCGGGAGCCGACCTGCAGCACGTCCGCGTACTGCGCCACCAGGGTGACGCTGGGGCCGTCCATCACCTCGGTCACCACCCCCAGGCCGGTAGCCTCCCGCGCCTCCGCCAATAGGCGCAACCCTTCCTCGCCGAGACCCTGAAAGCTGTAGGGCGAGGTGCGGGGCTTGTAGGCCCCCCCGCGCAGCAGGTCAGCGCCGGCCGCCCGGACCTGGGCCGCGGCCTCCAGGATCTGCCGCCGGGACTCCACCGCGCAGGGCCCGGCGATGATCACCGGGGCGCCTCCCCCGATGTCGATGGGCATACCGCCGACCGTCACCCGCACCGCCCTCGTCTGTCCGGCGCCGCGCCCCACCAGGGTCTTTTCCAGGGCTGACTGATCTAGTGCCACCTCGTTCGCCTTCCTTTCCCGCAAAAACAAATAACTTCCCGCCCTGTGCAAGGGCGGGAAGTCCATTCCCGCGGTACCACCTTGTTGACCGTCACCGGCCCGCTCTGCCGGATACGGGCGCTATGAATGCGTTTGCACCGATATCCGCTTCTTCTTAACGGGGGAAGAACCCGGCCCGGCCTACCGGCCCGCGCGGCGTGGGATGTGGCCACGAAACCGCGGGGCGCCCTCAGCTGGCAACTCCGGAGGGAACTTCGGACCGGCCGTTCACGAGGGCGCTTGCAGTCAATGACGCCCCCTCCCTGAGAGACCGGGACGGACCTACTTTTCTCCTTCATCGCAGTGACCCGATTGAGTTGCCACCATCCTAGCATGGTCAGGCGGTTCCCGTCAATACAGGAACGGCTCTAGAGTAAGAAGTGTGGAGGAAAATCGATAGGCGGTAGGAAAGTCAGGTGTTGATCGAAGACACCACATCTCCCCGAAGGGAGGACTTCCTCC
>JAJYMS010000240.1:15775-19284 GCA_021786825.1 Bacillota bacterium
GACGCCCCCTCCCTGAGAGACCGGGACGGACCTACTTTTCTCCTTCATCGCAGTGACCCGATTGAGTTGCCACCATCCTAGCATGGTCAGGCGGTTCCCGTCAATACAGGAACGCTTCTACCTTTCCCGGTGGCCTGTGAGCATGCCAGAGGGTGTGACAGATTCTGACATGTTGACTTTGCTACGCTGGGAGATAGACAACCTGCCGGGGACAGAGATCAAATTTCGAGGAGGGGATCAGGTTTGCGGAGAGTCCTTGTCTTTTTGGTTTTGGCGGTGTTCCTGGCCTCCGCCGCGGGGGCGGGCGCGAGGACACCGGCCGGCGCCGCGCCGACCAAGGCGGCCGCGGTGCAAGTGGCTACCGTGTCGGAAGCGATCGGCGTCCTCCCCCCGAGTGAGGACAAGATCGCCAGGTCCTTGATTCAGCGCGGACTGGTTCCCGCCAACGCCACCGAGGATCAAGTCGAGCAGGCGGTCCAGGATTACATCCAGTTCAAGCTGAAGAAGACCGCCTCCGACCGGCCGGAGAACGTGGTGCTGGCCAAGCAGGCCATTTCCGCCCGGGAGAGGACCCTGGCGCGAGCCGAGGAGCGGGGCCTGAAGCCCGGCAAGCGGCTGGGCAACCCGCCGGCGGCGGTGGACCCGGTGACCCCGCGGCGCGAGCCGGTGCAAAAGACGGACAAGATCCTGGTCTTGCTGGTGGAGTTCTCCGACCCGGTGAACGGCCCGGAGGCGGCCCCCGAGCACGGGTACCTGCCCGCGCCGGGACCGCAGAACAACGCGGACTACTGGACCAGCGACACGTTCTCCGGAGCCGCGAGTACTTCCAGAAGATGCTCTTCACCCCTGGAGGGATCAACACTCCCGAGGGCATTCACCTGGACAGCATGATCGACTACTTCCAGGAGCAGTCCAACGGCAAGTACATGGTTGACGGACAGGTGTACGGCTGGTTCAAGGTCGGCAAGCCGGAGGCATACTACGGCGACGACGACCCCAGAGGCGGACACGACAACCTGCTTCCCGGGACCCCCAAGGCCCTGGTGAAGGAGGTAGTCAACCTCGCTTACGAAGCCGGGGTACCCATGGCCGACTTCGACCAGGAGGACCCCTACGACCTGGACGGGGATGGGAACCTGAACGAACCTGACGGGATCGTCGACCACCTGATGATCGTTCACGCGGGCGATGACCAGGCCGGCGGCGGCGGGCTCCAGGGCGACGACGCCATCTGGTCGCACAGCTCGTCCGTCTGGCACCGCCCCGCCCCGGGCGCCACGGCCGTGTACGATTACACCATCATGCCCGAGAACGGCACCCTGGGCGTCTTCGCCCACGAGTTCACCCACGACCTCGGGCTGCCCGACGAATACGACACCATCTACAGCGGCGTCGGGGAGCCGGTCGGCTTCTGGTCGCTGATGTCCAGCGGCTCCTGGACCGGCAAGCCGCTCGGGACCCGTCCGCCCTCCATCAGCCCCTGGGGCCGGTGGATCCTGGGCTGGGCCGAACCGACCACCGTCCCCCTAAGCAACCTCACCAAAGCGGGCGACTACTACGTACTCGACGAGAGCAACAACCTGGGGGCCAACAACCAGGTGCTTAAAATTAACCTGCCCCCGAAGATGCTCTACGTGAATACCCCCCATTCCGGGAACTACGAGTGGTACGGCGGCCGGGGTGACGAGATGGATAACACCCTGTACCGGGCGGTCGACCTCACCGGCAGGGCCTCGGCGACCCTAAGCTACTGGACCTGGTACGATATCGAGGAGGCCTGGGACTTCGGCTTGGTACAGGCCTCCACCGATGGCGGGCTGACGTGGCAACCGCTGGTGACGCCGCGGATGACCTCCGTCCACGACCCCGACGCCATGGATACCATCGTCGCCAACCTCCCCGGCTACACCGGCAACAGCGGCGGCTGGGTGAGCGAGCAGATCGACCTCACCCCCTTCGCGGGTCAGCGGATCCTGCTGCAGTTCCGCTACATGACCGACTGGGGCACCACCATGGACGGCTTCATGGTCGACGAGATCAAGGTAGTGGCCGACGGCCAGCAGGTCTTCTTGGACGGCGCGGAGACGGCCGATCCGGCCTGGACCGCCAGCGGCTGGAGCCGCTTCCAGGGCAAGAGCCCCAAGAGCCACTACTACATGGCGGAGTGGCGCAGCCTGCGCGGTTTTGACAGCACCCTGAAGAACGTCTACAACTTCCACTACCCGTCCGTGGAGTCGACGGTCGACTACTTCCCCTACCAGGCCGGGCTCCTCCTGTGGTACCGCGACACCTCCTACGCTGACAACTGGGTGGGGGTGCACCCCGGCCACGGCTTCCTGGGCGTGGTCGACGCCCATCCCAAGCCGATGCTGGAGACGCGCTTCGGCTACGCCTGGCGCACCCGCATCCAGATCTACGACGCCACCTTCGGCCTGAACCGCGCCGACGACATCCTGCTCTCGCGCTACGGCTTGGCGAAGATCTACCAGGGCGACAACGCCGCCCCCGAGTTCGACGACGGGTGGGCCTACTGGAACCCCAAGACCCCTCACAGCGGGCTGAAGCTGCCCACCTACGGGCTCAACCTACGGGTCCTGGGGACCGCCCCGGACAACAGCGCGGCCCTGATCGGGGTATCCACGGACAGGTAGGGGGTGGGCAGGCGCCCCGACGGCAATGTGAGGAGCCAGACGACCGAACGGCACGCGACGGCGTGCCGTTCCCATTCAGGGGGTAGCCCTTTGCTGCACATCACCGGAACCTAGCGCGGCCGAGATTTCGGCCACGGTCTGCTTGACCAACCGGCCGTACTCCAGCACGCGGTCCGGGGCCCGAGGCTTTTGGCCCCGCCAGCTTACAAAACCTTCATGGGCATTGCGGGGGCCCTTTTCCAATACGGGAGGCACCGGCTAGAAGGACTCAATGAGCGGTCAGCAGAAATAAGCAGTATGAAACCAGATGGAGGTACCGCCCCGTGATTCCAGTAATTTCGATCGTCGGCAAGTCCAATAGCGGGAAGACGACCCTGACCGAAAAGCTGCTGCGCGAGCTAAAGGCCCGGGGGTACCGGGTGGCGACCATCAAGCACGACGTCCACGGCTTCGACATCGACCGGCCCGGCAAGGACACCTGGCGCCACGCCGAGGCGGGCGCCGACGTGGTGGTCATTTCGTCCCCCGCCAAGCTGGCGATGATCCGCAAGAACGAACGGGAACTCACCCTGGACGAGGTGATCGCCCGGATCGACGGGGTCGACCTGATCATCACCGAGGGGTACAAGCGGGGGGACAAGCCCAAGATCGAGGTCTTCCAGTCGGCCTTGCACGACGAGATCCTTTGCCAGGACGACCCGACTCTCTTCGCCCTGGCGGCTGACCGGTCCGCGGCCGGGGCGCGGCTCCTGGCGGGGGTCGGGGCGGGCGACGGCGCGGCGGAGGGCAGCCGGGCGCAGCCGCGGGTTCCGGTCTACGACTGGAACGACGCCACCGGTCTGGTGGACCTCATCGAGG
>JAJYMS010000243.1 GCA_021786825.1 Bacillota bacterium
GACGCCACGGGGACAATGGCTTACCTGCAGTTCGAGGCGATGGGCGTGCCCCGGGTGAAGACGAAGCTCTCCGTCAGCTACATCGACCACAACACGCTGCAAACCGGCTTCGAGAACGCGGATGACCACCGTTTTCTGCAGTCCGTCGCCGCGAAGTACGGGATTCACTTCTCTCGTCCCGGCAATGGCATCTGCCATCAGGTTCACCTGGAGCGCTTCGGCGTGCCGGGCATGACCCTGCTCGGTTCCGACAGCCACACCCCCACCGGAGGGGGCCTGGGGATGATCGCCATCGGCGCAGGCGGGCTGGACGTGGCCGTGGCGATGGGCGGAGGCCCCTTCTACCTGACCTGCCCCAAGGTCGTCAACGTCAAGTTGAGCGGCGCGCTGCAACCCTGGGTCTCGGCGAAGGACGTGATTCTCGAGGTCCTCAGGATCATGAGCGTCAAAGGCGGCGTCGGCAAGATCGTCGAGTACGGGGGCGAGGGCGTGCGGAGCCTCTCCGTCCCGGAGCGGGCCACCATCACCAACATGGGCGCCGAATTGGGGGCCACCACCTCGATCTTCCCCTCTGATGCGCAGACCCTCGCCTTCCTGAAGGCCCAGGGCCGGGAGGCGGACTGGGTCGAGCTGCAGGCGGACCCGGATGCAACCTACCAGGAGACCATCGAGATCGACCTCTCCCGGCTGGAACCGCTGGCGGCCAAGCCCCACAGCCCTGACCACGTGGCCAAGGTCAGCGAATTGGCCGGAACCAAGGTCGACCAGGTGCTCATCGGGAGTTGCACCAACTCGTCCTTCGTGGACCTGATGCGGGCGGCGGCCATCCTGAAGGGCCGGACCGTCCATCCCTCGGTCAGCGTGGGCATCGCCCCCGGTTCCAAGCAGGTCTTCCGCATGTTGGCTGAAAACGGCGCGCTGGCCAGCCTCATCGCCTCCGGCTGCCGGATTCTGGAGTCTGCTTGCGGCCCTTGCATCGGGATGGGGCAGGCGCCCAACTCAGGGGCGATCTCCCTGCGGACCTTCAACCGCAACTTCGAGGGGCGGTCCGGGACGGCCGACGCCAAGGTCTTCCTGGTAAGCCCGGAAACGGCCGCTGCTGCGGCCCTCACCGGAGTGATGACCGACCCGCGAACCCTCGGCGCGCACCCTGCGGTCAAGATGCCGGAGCGCTTCCTGGTCGATGACAACCTGGTGATCGTCCCGCCGGCGGACGGCTCCAGGGTGGAAGTCCTGCGCGGTCCCAACATCAAGCCGCTGCCCATCAACACCCCCGTGGCCGACCGGTTGCGGGGCGCCGTCCTGCTGAGGGTGGAGGACAACATCACCACCGACCACATCATGCCGGCGGGGGCCAAGATCCTGCCGCTGCGGTCGAACATCCCGGCCATCTCCGAGCACGTCTTCGAAGGGGTGGACGCGGACTTCGCCACCCGGGCCAAGGCGAACAAGGGTGGCTTCATCGTCGGGGGTTCGAACTACGGGCAGGGCTCCAGCCGCGAGCACGCGGCGCTGGCGCCCATGTACCTGGGCGTCAAGGCGGTCATCACCAAGTCCTTTGCGCGCATTCACCGGGCCAACCTGATCAACTTCGGCATCCTCCCGTTGACCTTCGTCGACGAGGCGGACTACGCCCAGACCGAGCAGGGCGATCAACTGGAGATCGAAGACCCGGCCGGACAGATCAAGGCCGGGCCCGAGATCACGGTCCGCAACCTGACCAAGGAGACCACCTTCAAGGTCCGCCATGGGCTGAGCGAACGGCAGGTGCAGATTGTCCTCGCCGGTGGGCTCCTGAACTTCACCCGGGGGCAGGCGGGCTAAGGGTTGGTACGCTGCAGCCGGGTCACGATGGCACGGGCGGTGGGGGTGGCTGCCAGCCCGCCTTCGGCGGTCTCCCGCAGGGCTTCCGGCAGGCAGCGCCCCACCCGCCCCATCGTTTCGATCACCTCGTCGACCGGGATCGCCGAGCGCACCCCGGCGAGGGCCAGGTCGATGGCCGCCAGGGCGATGGCCGTGGCCGTGGCGTTGCGCTTGACGCAAGGTACCTCCACCAGCCCGGCGACCGGGTCGCAGACCAGTCCGAGCAGCCCCTTCAAGGCGATGGCGGCCGCCTGCCCCGCCTGGTCGGGGGAACCTCCGGCCAGTTCCACCCCGGCGGCGGCGGCCATGGCGGCGGCCGAACCCGTCTCCGCCTGGCAGCCACCCTCCGCGCCGGCCAGTGAAGCCAGCCGGGCGATGACGATGCCGACGCCCGCGGCGGTGAACAGGGAAGCCACCTGGGCCTCGTCAGGAGCGCCGAAGCGCTCGGCAACGGTGAGGACGACCGCCGGGAGCACCCCGCACGAGCCCGCCGTCGGGGCCGCCACGATCCGGCCCATCGCCGCGTTGACCTCAGCAACGGCCAGCGCCCGGGCCAGGGCCATCCCCATCACCCCTCCCGCCGCCGTGCGGCCGCTCCGGGCGGCCTGGGCCATCCGGCGGGCATCCCCGCCGACCAGCCCTCCCCGCGAGGCGGGAGCCTCCTCAATGCCGCGCCGGGAAGCCTCTTTCATCACCTCCAGGCCGGCGCGCATCCGCTCCCAGGCGTTACCGCGATCGTCATCTTCCGCGGCCTGGGCGGCCAGCACCACGTCCGAGATTTTCTTGCCTTGGCTCTCCGCCGTCCCAATCAGTTCGGCCAAGCTGGCGAATTCGGGCATTCCGAGGGTGCACCTCCGCAAGCTTAATGGCAACCCTAGACCGGAGGGATGCCGCGCGCCGCCACGATGCCGGGGAGCAGGGCGGCGGCCCGCAGCAGCGAGGCGGGGAGCGGCTCGTCCACCTCGATCACCATCAGCGCGTGCTCGCCTCGGATGGAGCGCGAAACGCGCATTCGGGCGATGTTGACCTCGTTCTTGGCCAGGAGCCCGGTGACGCTCGCCACCACTCCGGGGCGGTCCTGGTGGATGGTCAAAAGGGTGGGATAGTGGCCGCGGAGCTCCACCTCAAAGCCGTCCACGTCGGTGACGAGCACTTCGCCTCCGCCGGGTGACGAACCGGTGATGACGCATGACTGGGAGGCGGTCTGGATGTACAACCGCGCCGTGTTCGGGTGGGCGTGGGGAAGTTCGGCGGACTCGAAGCTCACCGCCAGGCCGGCGGCCCGGGCGCGTTCCATGGCCTGCGGGATCCGCTCGTCATCCGGAGGGAAATCGAGCAGCCCGGCCACCAGGGCCAGGTCGGTGCCGTGGCCCCGATAGGTGCGGGCGAATGAGCCGTGAAGCTGGATCTTCACCGCCCGGGGCAGCTCCCCGCAAACGGCGCGGGCGAGGCGGCCGAGACGCACCGCGCCGGCGGTGTGGGAACTGGAGGGACCGATCATGACGGGTCCGATCAGGCTGAAGACATCCACTGAAACTGGCCTCCTTCGTCAGTTAC
>JAJYMS010000235.1 GCA_021786825.1 Bacillota bacterium
TGTCCGTCATCGCCACCGGCGGTCTGCACACCCCGGGGCAGTTCCTCAAGGCCATGGCCCTGGGTGCCGACGCGGTCTACATCGGTACCGCCGCCGGGCTGGCCCTGGTCGGGGCCCAGGCGGGCAAGGTCCTGCCGGGTGAACCGCCGACCCAACTGGCCTTCCACCCTGCGCGGCTGAAGGAGCGCCTGGATGTGGAGCGCGGCGCCGAAACGGTGACCAGCTTCCTCCAGGCCTCCGTTCGGGAGATGGAGTCGGCTGCCGTGGCCCTCGGGAAGACCGCCCTCCGGCAACTGAGCCCGGCGGACCTGGTGGCGCTGGACCCGGTGACGGCGGACATCGCGGGTGTCGACCTGGCCTACGCAGCCACTTTCCCCGCCAGGGGTGCGACGGAATCGGAATCAGAATCAGCCTATAATTCCCCCGGGCAATAACTCCAACCCTGGGCCCGCTCCAGCAGGAGGCGAGCCAGTTCCTCGTGACTGAAGGCCTGGGGGAAGTTCCCCCACTGGCTGGCATCCCGCCCGTCAAAGTGCTCCCCCATCAGCAAGAGGTCGCTGGCCGACTCCAGGCACGCCGCGATCAGATCGTCGCATGCGCCAGTGCGTCCGATCATCAGGTAGTACCGGGCCAGCCATAGGGTCGCCAGATAAAAGGGCAGTGCGGCCCGCTCCCAGCGGCAGATTCCGCCGTGGAGCCGGAGCCCTCCCTCCGCCGCCTGCCTCTCCATCTTTTGTACCGTGCGGACCAGGCGAGGGTCCATTGGTGACACCAGTCCATAGAAGGCCAGAGCCAGAACCGAAATGTCCAGGGGCGCCGGCGGAGTCCCGGGGCCATGGTAGCGCAAGAAGGCGTCCCGTTCCGCGTGCCAGCCACCGGCCAACACGTCCGTCCGCACAGCCTCCGCTTCGCGCCGGAAGGACGTCTCCTCCCGCGCGTGGCCCAACACTTTGGCAATGCGGCTGGCAGCCATCAACCCCGCGTAGCACATGGCTTTTCCGTGGACCCAGTGGGCCGCGTATTCCCGGGTTTCCCAGATGCCGGACTCCGGTCGTCGCCAGTTGGCCGCGGTCCAGGCCGCGGCTCGGCGCACGGCTGGCCAGTGGCGGCGAAGCGCTTCCCGGTCGCCCCCGGTCTGGTAATGGAACCACAAGCCATGGACGACGTTGCCCTCGTTGTCGAGCTGCAGTTGGTGGGAAGCGGCGTTCCCAAAGCGCACCGGCTGTTCACCCTCCGGGCCAGCCAGGTCGGGAACCATGAACTCGACCGGATCGCCGCCGTCCAGCGTGTAAAGCGGTAGCTCCCAGTGCCCATCCGGCCCCTGAACCGAGCGGGCGAAGTCATAGAAGCGCGCCGCTTCCGCGTGCAAACCAGCCGCGTCGAAGGTCATGGCCGTGTAGTAGCCGTCCCGCAACCAGCAAAATCGGTAGTCCCAGTTGTCGCTCCCGCCGCGAACGGCCGGGAAGGAAGCGGTGGGAGCGGCCAGCAACGCCCCGCTGGGCTCGTGGCTCAGGAGCTTCATCACCATCAGGCTGCGCCAATAGGCGGTCTCCCAAGCTGCCGGCACCCGGCCCGGCAGGCCCCGAGCGTTTTGAAACCACTGCTCCCACCAGGCCATTTCTCCTTCAGGCGTTTTCCCTCGCAAGGCGGCGAGCGCCGCTCCGACCGCTTGGGCGTCGAGCCCGTAAGCAAGATACAGGACAATTGCGACCTCGCCACCAGCCTCCACGTCCCCCAGGTCTAAGGCACCTGCCACCCCCCACCCGGGCAGGTATGGCGACCCCGGGCTACACCCGGGCGCCATTGGCGTTTCAGCGGTTACCACGGCGACCGCCCCGGGGGTTTCTGCCCACAAGCGGCCGTCGGCAAACCAGGCGCCGGTCTTCCAGGCAACCGAGTTCACAGGCTCCACCGAGACCAGCAGTCGCACGCGTCCGGCACCGCCGTGGCTTTTCAGCGCAAGCCGCCGGACAACCCCGGCACCTCCCCAGGGCATGTAGTCCAGCGCCGACAACTCCCAGCCCGGGCCGGCGACGCGGCTTTCCAAGACGGCGGACCGACCAGCGTACTGCTGGCCGGCCGGCTCAAGGCATAATGACGCGCGGTCCACCTCGAGGCCCAATGCCAGCCTACCACCCTGCCGCGGATCTAGGGCACCGGCAAATAACGGCGACCCATCAAACCGCGGGATGCATAGCCAGGCCAGGGCCAGGTCGGGGTTGACCAGAACCGCCGTCCGTCCATTGCCGATGATGCCGCAGCAAGCGCGCCCCACCTAACCCGCCCCCCCGCTAGTCCTTGATGGCCCCTGCCGTCAAGCCGCTGACGATCCGTCGCTGGGTGAGCAGCGCCAGGACGATCACCGGTAGGGTCACGGTCACCGCCGCCGCCATGATGGAGCCCCACTGGACCTCGTGTTCGCCGCTGAACAAGGCGATGGCCACGGGCACGGTGCGGGCCTGGTCGTTGATCGTAAAAAGCAACGCGAAAAGAAACTCGTTCCAGGCCGAGATAAAGGTCAGCAACCCGGCGGTGACGATCCCCGGTAGGGCCAGGGGCAACATGATCTTGTAGAGGGTCTGGTGCGGGGTGCAGCCGTCTACAAAGGCCGCTTCCTCCAGTTCCCGGGGCAGTCCCCGGAAAAAGCTGACCAGGATCCAGGTCGTCAAGGGCAGGTTGAACGCCAAATACGGCAAGATTAAGCCCCAGTAGGTGTTCAAGAGGTGCAGGGCCCGCAGCAGTAAGTACAGCGGCGCCACCACGGTGATCTGTGGGAACATGGAGACCGATAGAATCAGCCCCAAGGCGGCCACCCGGCCGCGGAATTGCAGCCGCGCGAGGGCATAGGCCCCCAGCGTGCCGACCACCAGGCAAAGCAGCGTGGTGCCGGTGTTTACCACGACGCTGTTGAGGATGTTGTGGGGGAAAGGCTTCCTGGTGAACAGTTCTATGTAGGTCTCAACCTGCAGGGGGCGAGGCCACCACTGGGGCGGAACCTGGTAGAGTCCATTCTGGTTCTTCAGCGACGAGATGATTGCCCAGTAAAAGGGGAAAAGGGTGTACAGGCCGATGGCCGCGGCAACGAGCACACCCGCTGCGGCGGAGAGCGAAAAGCGGTTCTTCCGGCGGGTTGCCACAGGAGCCATGGCCTTACCTCCTACCGATCACCGGCGAGCTGTTGTCCCAGCAGGCGGAAGTATAGTGCGCTGAAGAGCGCCACCAACAAGAACTGCAGCACCGACGCGGCTGCCCCCTTACCGTAGTCCCAGGCCACGAAGAACAGGTTCTGATTGTACATGGTCAGGGTCTCTGTGTTCGAGGCACCACCGGTCAAGACGTAGGGAAGATCGAAGACGCGCAGGGCATCCATGGTGCGAAACACCAGTGCCACCATCATCTGCAACCGGATCAGC
>JAJYMS010000257.1 GCA_021786825.1 Bacillota bacterium
GGACACCCCGGCGACGTTCAACCGGGCACGGGGGTTGAAGGTCCGGGATTGCATGTACCGGTCGTAAGTCCGGGCGGCGAGATCCCGTCCGGCCGGGAGGTGGCCGCACAGGATGTCCGACGCTTCCTCCCGGTGTTCGCGCTGATGCAGCCAATCCGAGGCAGCCACGTACGCCCTGATGAACCTCAGCGCCGCCGCCTCGTTGGCCCGGGCCCAGCTTCGCCTGGTGGCGGCCACCGTCCCCTGATACTCGGGCACGTAATCGAGGTTGCCGCCCAGCCGGTGGAACCCCTGGGACTCCGCCACCAGGTCGGTCGGCCCGTCCAGGAAGGCACCGGCGACGACCCCTTCGAGCACCGCGTCGAAGCGCTCGCCCGTCCCGCCCACCTGGACGAGTTCGTAGTCCCGCCCTTCTTGCAGGCCGTTCTGCCACAACAAACCCCGGAGCAGGAGGGCGAATCCGGTGGCGAGGCCGTCCACCCCGATCTTCCTGCCCCGGAGGTCCGCGTAGCTCCGGATGTCGGGGCGCACGATCAGACTCTGGTTCGGGGTGCTGACGCCAAGGAGCATGAAGAGGTCGGACCCCGCCTCAACGGCCCGGATGATGTGGTCCGCCGCCTGAATTCCGATGTCGTAGACTCCCCCGGCCTTCAGGTCTTCCATGTGCTTGACCGAGGAACGGGTGACGGTGAACTCCACCTCCAACCCCTCGGCGGCGAAATAGCCCTTGTCCTGGGCAACGTAAAGCGGCCAGTTTCCCGCCGACTCTGAGATGACCGCGACCTTCAGCCTAGTCACCCTCGGGTCCCTCCTGTTCGCGTCCGCCCTCCAGGGCACCCGCCAGGTCCCCCAGGAAAGCGGCGGCCGTGGCTCCATCGATGAGCCGGTGGTCCACGGTGAGCACCAGCACCACGGTAGGCCGGATGGCGATGCCATCCCCCCTGACCACCGCCTGCCGGCGGACCTGGCCGACGGCCAGGATGCCGGCCTCGGGGGGGTTGAGAACAGAGATCGGGAAATCGACCCCCATCGGGCCCAGGTTGGAGATGCTGAAGGTTCCGCCCTGCAGTTCCTCGGCGGTCAGCTTGTTCTCACGCGCCCGCTGGACCAGGTCGGCCCGCGCGGTTGCGACCTCGAGCAGGCCTCGGGCCTCCGCCCGGTGGAGGACCGGGACGATCAGCCCGTCCGTCAGGGCGACCGCGATGGCCACCGCCGCCTGCTCGTGGTACTCGATGAAGGTGTCCTCCAGCCCCCGGCCGGGGATGTAATAGCCGTTCATCTCGGGGTATTTCATCAGCAGCCGTGCCGTTTGGTAAACCAGGACATCCAGAAGGTTGACCTTCACCGTCGCGCGTCCGTCGGCGTTGAGCGCCTCCAGGTCCGCCAGGGTCCTGCTGACGTCGACTTCCCGGGCCACAAAGAACTGCGGGGCGTGGGTGGTGCTGTGCAGCATGCGGTCGGCCACCGCCTTGCGCATCCGGCTGACCGGGACGCGGCCCTTTGGGCTGACCGGCGGGGGGACTTCCGGCAGTTGTTGCGCCGGCGCCTCCCTGGCCCGCAATACGTCCCGCTTCAGGATGCGTCCGCCGGGGCCCGATCCGGACGTCGTGGCCAAATCGACCTTCCACTGCCGGGCGAGTTTGCGCGCCAGGGGAGAGGACCGGCGCCGGCCCGCGGTGATAGCGGGTGCCGCCGGGAAAGGCCCATCTCCCGCTTGCTCAACGGCCCCGCCCGCTTCCAGGTACCCGACCACGGCGCCGACCCGTCCGGTCTCCCCCTCCGGCATGGTGATCCGCCGCAGCACCCCATCGGCAGGGGACTCGACTTCCACCACGGCCTTGTCGGTCTCTACCTCGAAGAGGGGCTCCCCCTTGGCCACCTTTTCCCCGACTTTCTTGCGCCAGCCCACTAGCTTGCCTTCATCCATGGTCAGACCCAGTTTAGGAATGGTGAGTTCCAATGCCATCTAGTCCCCCTTACCGAAGAAGCTCCCGGGCAGCCGTCACGATGTCCTCCACCGTCGGCACCAACCGCTTTTCCAAGACCGGGGAAAAGGGCACCGGGGCCGACTTGCCCCCGAGTCTGACGACGGGGGCATCCAGGTCATCGAAGGCCTTTTCCTGAATGACGGCGGCGATCTCGGCGCCCACCCCATGCCGGCGGTGGGCCTCGTGCACCACCATAGCGTGGTTGGTCTTCCGCACCGACTCCAGAATGGTTTCCTCGTCCAGGGGAACCAGGGTCCGCGGGTCAACGACCTCCAGCTGGATACCGTCCGCGGCCAGTTCCTCCGCCGCCGCCAAGGCCCGGGGGACCATCCAGGCGGTGGCGACCACGGTCACGTCGCGCCCGGGGCGTTTGACGTCGGCCGCACCGAGGGGGACGGTGTACTCCTCCTCGGGGA
This sequence comes from Bacillota bacterium, assembly GCA_021786825.1. Taxonomy (GTDB): domain Bacteria; phylum Bacillota; class Sulfobacillia; order JAMDAP01; family JAJYMS01; genus JAJYMS01. The sequence continues at coordinate 2,405 of JAJYMS010000257.1, forward strand.
CCGGACCTTTCGTCCCATAGAGCATCTTGTGCTCGATGAAGACCACCGGATTGTCGTTGCGCACCGCACTCTTGAGCAGTCCCTTGGCGTCGTAAGGGGTTGAGGGTTGCACCACCAGCAGCCCGGGCACATGGGCAAACCAGGCTTCCAGGCTTTGCGAATGCTGGGCCGCGTTCCCCCGGCCGGAGCCGCCCTGGCCGCGAATGACCAGCGGGACCTTGGCCTGGCCGCCCATCATGAAGCGGATTTTGGCCGCCTGGTTGACGATCTGGTCCATGGCGACCGTCGCGAAGTCCATGTACATCAGTTCGGCGATGGGCCGCAACCCGGTCAAGGCGGCGCCCAGGGCGGTGCCGACGATCCCCGCCTCGGCGATGGGGGTGCAGAGGACCCGCTCCGGCCCGAACTCATCCAGCAGGCCCAGGGACACCTTGAAGGCCCCTCCGTGAACCCCGATGTCCTCTCCCAGGATGAACACCGCCGGGTCGCGGCGCATCTCCTCCCGGATGGCTTCGTTAAGGGCCTGAACGTACGTTATTTCGCGCATGGCCATCCCTCTCAGTCCGGCGCGTGGACATCGCGGAGCAGGGTCTCCGGATCCGGCTGCGGGCTTTGGAGGGCAAAGTCGGCCGCCCCGGCCATAGCCTCCCGTTCCTCCTGCTCGATTGCTGCCAGCACCTGCTCGTCCACTCCGTATTGGTCCCTCAACCGGCGCCCGAAGAGAAGGATTGGGTCCCTGGCCTTCCAGGCCTCCACTTCTTCCCGGGTGCGATAAACCCCCGGCTCACCGTAGAAGTGCCCCTCCCAGCGGTAGGTATCGCCCACCAGCAGCGCTGGCCCTTCCCCCCGGCGAGCGGCGTCCACCAGTTCCCGGGCTGCGTCGAACACCTCCAGGACGTCGTTGCCGTCCACCGTGACCGCCCGCATGCCGTAGCCCACCGCCCGCTGCGCCAAGCTGGGCACCGGGGATGCCGCGTCAATTCTGGTTGAGAC
>JAJYMS010000140.1 GCA_021786825.1 Bacillota bacterium
TGCCGTCGTCGGTGACCACCACCAGGCGGTTCGCCAGGCGCCCCAGTTCTTCGGTCGCCAGGGCCAGACCGGCGCTGCGAAAGCCGAGGGCGACATCCACCGCGCAGCCGCGGGACGCCAGCCGCTCGGCCAGAAAGAGCAGGGGGGCTACCCCTACTCCTCCGCCGATCAAGGCCACCCGCTCGCCCCGGTACCCCGGCGCAAACCCCCGGCCGAGCGGACCAAGTACTTGCAGTTCCTCACCGGGGCGCCGCCCGGCGATGGCCCGGGTTCCCGGGCCCTTCACCTGGATCAACAGCCCCACCGATCCGGTGTCAGGATGGGCCCAGTGAAGGCTGAAGGCCCGTCTGGCCGTGGTTTCAGTCGCGGCGTCGGGGCGCACGAAGATAAACTGGCCGGGCGCGGCCGACCGGGCGATCTCCGGCGCCTCCAATACCACCTCGTAAAATCCCGGGGCGACCGCTCGGGAGCCGACCACCCTGGTCACGTGGTCCAGCAAACGCTTTGCCAGGTTCCCCTACCTCCGCTCGTTCGGTTCCTCGCGATAGAACTCTTTCCAGACGTCCCCGTTGCGGAAGCCCTCGGGGATCTTCGCCGGGTTGACGTCCATCGTCAGTTGCACGTGGCCCTCCGCGCTCCGCCAGGCGTGGCAAGGCTTGCCCAAGGCCAGCGCGATGCGCGACCGGGCCGGGTTCCCGGGGTCGGTCTCCATCACCCCGGCCGCCAGGGAGACCTCCTCCTCGGGCCGGAGGCCATGCCGGCACAGCGAATTCGGCCCGGGGCCGTTGGCGTGGTCGCAGGAAAACTCGATCATCAGCTCAAAGGTCAGTTTCCCCGCGTTGGCCTGCAGCAGTTCCATGGCGCGCGTCCAGCGCGCGTAGGAGGAGATGTCGTCGGGCCGGTTCAGGGCCTTGAGGACCACGAACTGGTTGGCCCGGGCGGCCACCCCGTCGCGGACGGTCTCAACGGCCAGTTGCCGGTAGGAGCCCTCGATGACGTAGGCTTCACGGGCATCGGCGAACTCCATGTTGCCCGGGGTGCCCATGGGGTGGGCGGTGACTTGGCTGGCGATGGCCTGGGTGGCCTCCAGGGCGGTATTCTTCTCCAGTCCGTCGCGCAGTAGTTGGGCCCGGTCGATGGCCCGGATGGTGGTGAGGTCGGTGCTCTTCTCCGCCAGTTCCACCGTGCGGGCGATGTTCGTCCCGCCCGCCACCCCCTGGTCGTTCATGCCCAGCTTGAGTCCGGTCGACCCGGCCGCCGCCGCCCCGAGCATGCGGTTGCCCCCGGCCCCGGTGACCGCGAGGATGACGTTGATTTCCTTGCAGCGGTGGAAGTTGGGGCCGACCAGGGAGGCGCCCCCCACCTTGTCGCTGTTCTTCAGGAACAGGGTGCGGCCGTTGGCCGTTGCCTTGCCCAGGGCGAACATGACGCTGCACTCGTCCGGGAAGGCGAGCCCGCCGAAGAGGTTGTAGGCCAGCAACTCGGGGTATTCGACCCGCGCGCCGCGGGCCAGGCCCTCGATCTCGGCCAGGCGCTCCGGGCCCAGCAGCCCCTCCCGCCGGGTGGCCAGGCCGGTAACTCCCTCCCGGTGGTAACCGCCTTCCGACATGACCCGCCAGAAACTGCGAAGGTTAGATCGGACCGCCCGCCGCAGCCCCTCGCCGTGGGCTCGTCCCATCTCCTGGGGGGAACCTTCCAAGTAGAGCATTCCATCGATCATGGCTGAAAACCTCCCTACCGAGCCTGCGGTGTGACCAGCTTGCCGATTGGAGCGGGGTTGACCTCGCCGTGCTGCATCACCACGTTCCCGCGCACGATGGTGTAGACCGGCAGACCCTTGACCTTGTAACCGTCGAAGGGGCTCACCTGGGAGCGGGAGTGCAGCCGCTCGCTGCGGATGACGCCCTCCTGCTTCATGTCCACCAGGGTGAAATCGGCGTCGGACCCGACCGCGAGGCGTCCCTTCTTGGGGTACATTCCCCAGACGCGCGCCGGATTCTCCGAGGCGACCTGGACGTACTGGTTCAGGGTCAGGCGGCCGGCGTTGACCTGAGTCAGCATCAGCGGCACGCTCGTCTCCACGCCGCAAAACCCGGGAATGGCCTCCCAGATGTTCTCCTTCAGCTTTTCTTCGAGGGTATGGGGCGAATGGTCGGTCGCGATCATGTCCACCGAACCGTCCAGCAGGCCCTTGAACAGGGCGGCGCCGTGCTCCTTGCCCCGGACCGGCGGGTTCATCTTCAGCATCGCCTTCAGCCTCGGCATGTCGCTGGGGCCGTCAAGGAGCAGGTAGTGGGGGCCTGTCTCCGCCGTGACGTCGACGCCGGCCCCCTTGCCGGTCGCGACCAGTTCCATGCCCTTCCGGGAACTCATGTGGTAGATGTGGACCTTGGCGCCCGTCGATTGGGCAAAGAGGATGACCTTCTGAATGGCGTCGGCCTCGGAGATCTCCGGGCGGGACTCCAGGTGCGCCAGGGCGTCGGTGCGCCCCTGGGCCTTGAACCGCTTGATCAGATGCTGCATGATCTGGTTGTTCTCGGCGTGGAAACCGACCCGCAAGCCCGTCTTGGCGATCAAGCCGAAGGCTTCCAGCATGGCGCCGTCGTCGGGAGCCGGGATGGCGCCCACCGTCTCGCCCATGAAGATCTTGTAGCCGAGAATGCCGGTGCTCGCCAGTTCGGGAATGCGGTCGACGTTGTCCTGAACCACCACGGCCACCACGCCGAAGTCAACGCAGGACTTGGATTCCCCAATCGACACCTTCTCGCGGAAGGCCTCCACCGTGGAGAGGGGAGGCTTGGTGTTGGGCATGTCGATGATCGTGCAAATGCCGCCCGCCGCCGCCGCCTGCGAACCGGTGGCGAAGTCCTCCTTATAGGTGAGGCCGGGGTCGCGGAAATGGACGTGGCCGTCGATCAGCCCGGGCAGGACGTAAAGCCCCTGGGCGTCGATCACCTTCTCCCCGTCCAGCGGACCGGCGGCGATGGCGGCGATCTGCCCGCCCTTCACCCCAACGTTGGCTTTCAGGGTTGCCTCGGGAGTTGCCAGGGTGCCGTTCTTGATGACGAGATCGTAGCTCACTTCGGTATCTCCTCCCTTTATTGTTGCCGCTCCTCCGGCCGGGCGCGCAAGGCCCGCCACAACTTCTCCGGGGTGAGGGGCAAATCCTTGATCCGCACGCCGGTGGCTCGCTCGACGGCGCCGGCCACGGCCGGCGCCGTGGGTGACAACACCGGTTCACCCAGCCCCTTGGCCCCATAGGGGCCGGCGGGGTGAGGGGTTTCCACCAACAGCGGTTCAATCTCCGGGATATCCATGGCGGTGGGCAGCTTGTAGTCGTGAAAGTTCGCGTTCAGCAGCCTCCCCCGCTCGTCCC
>JAJYMS010000239.1 GCA_021786825.1 Bacillota bacterium
CCCCGCGTCCGGCGGCGACGCCCTATTACCGGCACCCCCGGCACCCCCGGCGCGGCTTTCCCATCTTTACCGGGGGCGATTGCTGGCGGTCCAGGACGGCGGCCGGGTGATCCTGGGCGGGGCGAGCCTCTGGCGGGGTGGAACCTGGGTGCCCGCGGACGACCGGGTGGAGGTGGACCTGGTCGCGGACCCGGCCCTGTTCGTGGAGGGGCAAGCCGCCGACGGGGAGTCGTTGCGCCAGGCGGTCGGAGAGGTGGCGTACCTGGCCACCGTACGAGATTTCGGAGCCGAGCGCGGCGTCAAGCTATCCGCCTGGCCGGGGCAGGGCAGGCCGGCCGGCGGCGACATCCTCGCGTCAAACCCCGTGCGCCGGGAGATATGGGTAACCGGCGAACAGCAAGCGCTGGAGGCCGACCGTTCGACCATCGCGCTCAAGGATGACCGCCTCGTCGATCCCGCCGACCTGGATGCCGGGCAGCCGGCCCTGCTGGAAATCCAGGTGGCGGGCGGGCGCTCGCGCGCGGCGGTCGCCGCCCAGCAGCCGTCCGGTCCGGACGGGTACGATGGCTACTACGGGCAGCTTGACCGAAGTCCGGGCGGCAACATCCAGCTTACCTACTACCATGGACTGCAACGCGACGGCTGGGGGCCGGAGAGCAGCGACCCGCTGACCCTTGCCGTCGACGGACGGACGCTCGTCATCGACTCGACTTCAGGGACGGCGACCCCGGTGGGGGCGGACCGCCTGTTGCTCAACCGGTACAGCGGCCGCTATGATGGTTCCTGGCTCTATGCCCTGGGCGAGGGGGGCCGCGCCCTGGCGGTAAACCTGCTGCCGGCCCCGGATTCCAGTTACGCGTCGCAGCAACTCACCGTCGGCGAGGTTGTATACCTTGACCCGGCCGCCACGCGCGCCGGGATCGGCCAGGCGCGCACCTGGAGCGCGCTGGCGCGCCGCTGGGTACCCAACCCTGAGCCGGTCCCGCTTTCCCTGGGCGGCGCGCTGTTGGCAGGGCCGGAGGGTGCCCTGGCCGGCACGGACCTGCACCTGGGCGACTTGCTGTGGGTGGTGCGGGATGCCAACCGGGCCGTGATCGTCATCCGCCGCCGGGGAGGGGTATGAGATGGCCGGGAGGAAACTGATTTCACTGGTCCTCTTAGTGCTCCTGGCCCAGTCCGTGGCCACCGGACCCTCCCGGGTGGAGGCTGCCTCCGCCTCACCCCCGCCGGGGTCGGCCCCGGGGTGGTGGGTCGTGCCCGGGGCCCCAGAGCCTCCTCTGCCCTCGGTCTACAACCAGGACGAATACCGCGAGGTCGTGTTCCTCACCGGGGAGGCGGTGCCGCTCACCGGCAAGCGCCTGCTGACCACCGGCTCGTCGCGCGGCGGGGTGATCACCAGCCGGATCAGCTACCGGCTGGAGAACCCCACCCTGAACGTCAGTCTCACTCGCAACCTTTCCCTGACCACCCGCTCGGAGAAGACCCCGGTCAAGGACCAGACGTCGCTCGTCACCACCGTCGACCGCTTCGCCGAAACGGTGACCGCGGGCGGGGTGCGATACCGCCTGGAAAGCTACGAACTATCGTCCGCGTCGGTCGAGGACCACCGCCCGGGAGTGAATTACGCCCCCGGCAACTGGTCCGAACGGCGGGTCTATTCCATCAACCGGAGTGAGGGAACGGTCGAGATCCTCGGCTCCGGGCGAACCGTCGGCTACCGCAACCAGTGGGGCAGCACCCAGACCACGGTCGGGGATTACACCGTGCAGTACCAGCGGACCATTCCGGCCGCGGTCGCCGCCGGGGCAACCGGAGCCGGGGCAACCGGAGCCGGGGCCAGCTCCCAGAACGTTAATTGGTTGGCGACCGCCCACTTCGACGCCTCCAGCAGCCACCTGCGCCGGGTGGAAGCGCTGCGCCCCGACCCGGTGACCAGCAGCCTTGCCGACGGTTACCTGCTCAGGGACTGGGACGAGCGGGTCCTACGCCTGAATTGGGATCTCCCCGCTTTTGACGCGACGGGAACCCTCCGGTCCGGCGCGCGCAACCCCGGCGGCCTGGAGCTACAACTGAGCACCAACCCCGCCCTCCAGCGCCTGCCGGTCCCTGACCTGGTGGACGTGAACGGCCACTGGGCCCGGGAGGAAATCGAGAAACTGCACGGGCTTGGCATCCTGCTCTCCCCGGGGGAGACCTTCGGGCCCACGCTGCCGATGACCAGGGGGGAGTTCACCGCGGCCCTGGCCAGGACCCTGGGGCTGGCGCCGGCTCCCTCCTCCAGCGGGGCAGGGTCCAAGGCCAGCACCTTCGAAGACGTGCCCCTGGGGGATCCCCAGTACCGCCTGATCACCGCGGCCACCGCCGAAGGGATCGTGCAAGGGGTTGAGCAGCGCGTCTTCTTCCCGGAAGGGCCCCTCACCCGGGCCCAGGCCGTGACGATGATCGTCCGGTCCTTGGGGCTGCAGTACCGGTCCGACCTCGCCTCCCGGACGCCCTACCGGGACGACGCGGAGATCCCGGCGTGGGCGCGAGACCCCCTCTATATCGCCACCACCCTGGGGCTGGTCCGGGGGGACAGCGACGGGGCCGTCCTGCCGGGCCGGGTGCTGACCAAGGGGGAGGCTACGGCCCTGCTGGACCGTTTGATCCACCTGTTGGGAGACCGGATGCGGCTCGAATACCGCTACGGAGTGATCAACTACCGCTGACCGGGGGAGGAGAATGACGAACAGTGTAGAATAGTGTCAGAGGAAGAATCTTCCGAGGCCGGACCGAACCGGTCCTGGTTCTAACAGGAAACGGGGAGGAGGCCTCCCGGCGGCCAAACGACGGCGGTCGCCGACCAAGGGGAGGCGAGGGCATTGATCCGTTCGCTCTGGTCCGCTGCGTCGGGCATGCTGGCGCAGCAACTTAACGTCGATACCATCTCCAACAACCTTGCCAACGTCAACACCCCCGGCTTTAAGCGGAGCCGGGTCCAGTTCGAGGAACTCTTCTACCAGAATCTCCGCCCACCGGGGGCGGTTACCGTCCTGGGCCAGCAGTTGCCCCTGGGACTGGCCGTCGGCCAGGGGGTGCGCCCGGTGGCCACGGAGCGGATCTTCTCCGCCGGCAACCTGCAGCGCACCGACCTTCCCACCGACCTGGCCATCCAGGGCGACGGCTTCTTCACCGTGGACATGGGGCAGGACAAGATCGGCTACACCCGCGACGGGAGCTTCCACCTCGACGGCCAGGGCAGCCTGGTGACCTCGTCGGGTTATTTGCTGCGCGGCGAGTCCGGACCCATTACCATCCCCCCGGGTTCCACGGATATCTCCGTCGCCGCCGACGGCACCGTCACGGTGCTGGAGCCGGGCGCCAACCA
>JAJYMS010000027.1 GCA_021786825.1 Bacillota bacterium
GGACAGCGAGCTGATGGTCCGCCAGGTGAACGGCCAGTACAGGGTCAAGAACGAGGGATTGCTGCCGCTGTTCCGGGCAGTGGCGGCGATGCTGCGGCGCTTCGAACAGGTGACGGTGCGCCACATCCCCCGGGAGCGGAACCGGCGGGCGGACGCCCTGGCCAACCAAGGGATTGACAATAAGCTGACAAATCGTTGACACGGTCTTGGCGGGTTGCTATGATTGTCGACAATAGGAAGTGTACCTAGGGTTCCGCCTCCCGGGAGGGTCCGGACCGAGCGGTACTGGGCCGGCAGTGGCCGGCCACACCGTGGGCACAAAAAGCCCGGCGGCAAGTTCCTGGCAAGGGAACCGCCGCCGGGTAAAATTTTTGGTCCCCGGTTGTCTCGCCAATACGGCCGCGGGCAGGCGGGGGGAGGTGCTGCGAAGTGTCTGCGGAAGAAAAGGAGACCTGCTTCTGGTGCGGACTTCGCCCAGGAACGTCCGACGCTCCGGGGAAGCTCGTCCTGTGCTCCGACTGCCGGGATGAACTCAGTTCCCGGGCCTCCACCGATTCGTCCGCCAGCGATTCCGCTGAGGCCGGTTGAACGTGCCTCCGGGGCCGCTCTCACGCGCAACGAGCCCGTCTGCAGGCGGGCTTCTTTCACGCGACGGAGGAGCCAGCTGGAGGCTGAACACGCCGGTGAAATCCGCCATCAACGAGCGACCGGTCGGGAGCTTCGCGGATCCGAAGCGCGGTTTCGTGACCGATGGTGACAAGCTCCAGGTGACCAGGGACGGTGGACAAAGCTGGACCACCATCACCCCGAACGTCCCGCTGAAGGGCGTTCACCGACTGGATTTCGTCTGAAATCAGACCGGCATAAAAAGCGGATTGCGGAGTTTGGCCGCAATCCGGAACGGATGACTTTGAGCAGACCTGTAAGCCGAGTTCTGTCGTGGATGGTCATCTATCTGGGATGCCCGTCGCCGGGCACCTCAAGCGACCTAACCCGGGAAGTATGGCGGGCCGCCTCATTCTTCCCCTATTTGGTCTTTCTCCGGGTGGGGTTTACCTAGCCGGCCAGTCGCCTGGCCGCTGGTGGTCTCTTACACCACCGTTGCACCCTTACCTCTCCACGGTTTGTCGGCTTCGCGCCGGAGGGCCCAAACCTCCCGCGTCCGACCGGCACCTTTGGAAAGGCGGTTTCTTTCTGTGGCACTTTCCTTGGGGTTGCCCCCACTGGGTGTTACCCAGCACCCTGCCCTGCGGAGCTCGGACTTTCCTCAGACACGGCGTCGCCGCTCTTGTGTCCGCGACCATCTGGCCTACTCAAAACAATGGTTTTCAATTTTTCGCCTAGAAAAGCTTAGCATCGCCGCACCGAAAAGTCAAAGGCGCCAATGTCCAGGATTGCCAGCGCCGGCGAGTCGCGGCGGCCGCAGAAGGCTCCGTTTTGACTCAGCCGGAGGCGTCGCCCTGGCCTGGCGCCGGAACCCGGCCACGAGTTGGCCGGAGAGGTGGGCAGCGTCGTCATCAAGTGATCATACAGAGTGTCTGCAGGAAAACCATTGCCGGTGGCGAAAAGGACCAAATGCCACAGAGGGAGGAAGCTACCTTGGGCTACGGCATGAACGGCAGATACCTGCGCGTGGATCTTGGGGCGCAAACCGTTAGCGAGCATGAGCTTCCCTGGCCGCTGGTGGAGCGGTTCCTGGCCGGTAACGGCCTGGGCACCGAACTCTGGTTGCAGGAGTCGCGCCTGGACGTCGATCCCCTGGGCCCGGAGAACGCCCTGGTGATCATGGGTGGGTTGCTCTGTGGCACGCCGGTGTTGACGGCGAGCCGGGCCTCGGTCTGCGCCAAGTCCCCTTTGACGCACCTGTTCTCGGAATCCACCGTCGGCGGGCACTTCCCGACCATGCTCAAGGCCACCGGTTACGACGGGCTGGTGCTGGTCGGCCAGGCCGCGATCCCCGTGTACCTGTGGTTGGACGAGTCGGGCGCTTCGATCCGCCCGGCGGGCGACCTTTGGGGCCTGGATACCTACGCCACCGCCCAGACCCTGCAGCAACGGCATGGCAACCGCAGCCAGGTCTTCGGCATCGGTCCCGCGGGGGAAAACCTCCTTCCCATCGCTTCGATCATGGGCGGGGGTGACAAGCCGCGAGCGGCCGGCCGGACAGGCCTGGGGGCGGTGATGGGCTCCAAGCGGGTCAAGGCCGTCGCCTGCTTTGGTTCCAAGCACCCGCGGGTCTTCGACCTGGACGGGCTGCGGGCCTCCACCCGGGACGGCACGGGCTCCCTCCGCCAGTACACCAAGGCCCTCTACGACTTTGGCACCGCCGGCGGGGTACCCGGCGTGGAGTTCTCCGGGGACCTTCCCATCCAGAACTGGCGCAAGGGTTCGTGGAAGGAGGGGGCGGCGGACACCTGCGGCCAGAAGGTCGCCGAGGAGATCCTGGTCGGCCACTACTCCTGCACCGCCTGCCCGATCCGCTGCGGCAAGGTCGTCCGGCTGCGCAAGGGGCCCCACCAGGGGACCGTGGCCCACGGGGCGGAATACGAGACAACGGCGGGCTTCGGCGCCATGCTCCTGAACCGCGACCTGGACCTGATCGCCGCCGCCAATGACCTCTGCAACCGGCTGGGACTGGATACCATTTCGACCGCGTCCATCGTCGCCTTCGCCGTTGAAGCCGCGGAGAAGGGCTTGATCGACCGCGGCGGGCAAGGCCGCGACCTGAACTGGGGCGGCGGTCCCTGGGTGCTGGACCTGATCACCGACATTGCCTACCGGCGCGGCCTGGGGGACCTCCTCGGCCTCGGGGTCCGCGAGGCGGCGCGGCGGCTGGACGCCGGCCGCGGGGCAAACCTGGCCCAGGCGCTCCGGCCGCGGGCAGCCGAGTTCGCCATCCACGCCAAGGGGCTGGAGATCGCCTTCCACGACCCCCGGGCCTTCACCAGCATGGCCGTGAACTACGCCACCGCGGTACGCGGCGGTTGCCACCTGGAGGCGCTTACCTACTTCGTCGAGGGCGGCTCGACTCTGCCGGGACTGGTCGGCTTTCAAATGGAACCGGTGCCCGAGGGGCAGCGCCCCTTCGATCCGCACGGGAGCGGGCACAAGGGGGCCTTGGCGGCCCACATGCAGAACCTGATGGCCACTTTTAATCCGCTGGGGTTGTGCAAGTTCCTCATGCGCGGACGGACATCGGTGGAGCGAATTGCCGCCTGGACCAACGCGGTGATGGGGTGGCAGTTAACCTCCCGGGACTTGCTCCAGATCGGGGAGCGCCTCTTCAACCGGCGTCGCGTCCTCAACCTGGCCCTGGGCCTCTCGCGGCTGGAC
>JAJYMS010000069.1 GCA_021786825.1 Bacillota bacterium
ATCTGCCGCCCTTCTCCGACCAGAACTCGGTTCCCGGCTGGGGCCGCCATTACCTGGCGGTGGCAGCCAAGGAGGGGCTGGTCCAGGGGTACGAGGATGGCACCGTGCGGCCGGCTGCCCCGGCCACGCGGGCGGAAGCGGCCAGCCTGGTTTCCCGGCTGATGGCGGCGAGGGGGGACCGGTTTGACGTGGAGGGCAGTCTCACCCGCTACCAGCCGGATCGCGCTCAGGTAGAACTGGGAGGACGGCAATGGTCCCTTGCCCAGGACGCCACCGTTTACGCCTCCGGTCGGAGGGCCGCGCCCGGGGACATCTCCCCCGCCGACCTGACCCGGGCGATCCTGGACGCGTCGGGGGGAATCACCTACCTGGATTCCGTGCCGGTGCAGGCAATGGGCCGGCTGAAGGCGGCCGATCCGGCCACCGGAAAGATCAGCTGGGGACCCTGGGATGGCTCGGGGCCCGATCGCTCGGCGCTGGTGGGCGGCGCGGCCGCCGTGTTCAAGAACGGCCGGCGGTCAGCGGTCCCGGCCCTGGCGCCGGGGGACCGGGTTTACCTGCTTTTTGACTCCCGCGATGGCAGCGTCCGCGCCGTGGATGCAGTCCGGGTCGACGCCCAGGGGGTTCTCGCCGCCCCGGTCCCCGCGGGGGGGTTGCTTTCCCTGACCGTCCCGGACGACCGGACCGTGACCTATTCCGTGGCGATGGAGGCCGTGGTCTTTTTGAACGGTGACCGGGCTGCCCCCTCGCAGTTGCAGCCAGGTGACCGGGTGATCCTGGCCCTCGACCCGCCAGGCGCTTACGGAACGGCGGTTTACGTGGAGGCGGCGCGATGAGCAGGGCCCTGGATCGACCGGTGAAACCGGCCAGGGGCCGTCTGCACCGCCTGGCGGCCCTGCTCCTCGGCCTGGGTTTGCTGCTCGGGGCCGGCGGCAGCGGTGGTGCGCCTTCCGGCGACCGTGAACCCCTCAGCCCCGAACTGAAGCGCGGGATCATGCAGGCCCTGGCCGACGGCCGGCAGGAAGTAGGGGTGAGTCTTGCCGTCAACCCGCCGGACGTCCCGCAGGCGGCCGATCGCATCGCCGGCCTGGGCGGACGGGTGACGGTGGAGTCGGGCCGGCTTGGTTTCATCTCCGCTCGCCTGGCGCCCCAAAAAGTCCCGGCCCTTGCTGCCGTGCCAGGGCTGGAGGCGCTTAACCTGGTGGGAACGGCGACCGTGAACCCGCCGCAGCGCCCGAAGGAGACCGGCGCAGCCGCCAGCGAAGCGGCGAGCGAGGTGCCCGGGAACGCCCCCCTGCGGCCCCAGCGGGGAGACCTGGCCAGCCAGGAGGCGATCCTGGCGCCCCAGTTGCGCGCTGGCGCCGGCGCCGAGGGACGGGGTGTGACCATCGCGATCATCGATACCGGCGTGGATCCAGGACACCCGGACCTCGGCCTTACTACCGACGGCCAGCCGAAACTGGTGGACTGGATTGACTTCACCAGTGAGGGCGATGTTCCCACCGCCTTCGCCGCTCCGGCCGGCCAAGGCGTGCTGAACACCTCCATCGGCTCCTATCGCCTGCCGCAAGGCTTGAGCAAGAGCGGAACTTACCACTTCGGGGTGCTCCGCGAGGACCAGGTGAACCCGGCGGGCCGGCTCGAGAACGACCTGAACCGCAACGGGGTGCCGGCTGAGCGCCTTGGGGTACTGGTGGTGGACGCCCTCACCCCAGGGGTCTACGATACCGTTTTGGTGGACGCCAACGGCGACCGGGACTTCTCGGACGAGCAATTGGTGGGGGTCTTCCGCGACACGCACGCCGTGGGATGGCTGGGGTCGGGAGACCTCGATCAGAGCAAGCGACTTTCCTTTGTCGTGACGCGCGTCGCTTCCGACGGCAGTTCGGTCAACCTCGGCTTCGACGGGCATGGCCACGGAACCCAGGTGGCCGCCATCGAGGCCGCCAACCCCCTTTCCCCCGGGGGAGTGCAAGGAGTGGCTCCGGGCGCCCGGCTGCTGGTCTTGAAGGCGCTGGACTCATCCGGCGACGGGAGCTGGGACAACATCTCCCGGGCGATGATTTACGCGGCGGAGGCGGGGGCGCAGATCATCAGCTTGAGTGCCGCCGGCACGGTGGACCACTCCGGCAACCTGTCGGCCGAAACCCAGTTGATGACCAGGCTCAGCCGGATCTACAACGCGCTGATCGTGGTGGCTTCCGGCAACGGCGGACCCGGCCTCTCCACCACGACCGCGCCGGGGGAGGCGACCGACAGCCTGACGGTGGGGGCGGTGACGACTCCCCAGATGTGGCAGGACTACTATGGGTACCCCGTCACCCTGGAGGGGCTGGCGGAATACAGCGCGGTCGGTCCGCGCCGGGACGGGTCGCCGGGTCCGAACGTGGTGGCCCCGGGCATGGCCTACACCGCGGTTCCACGCTGGCTCGACGCGTCGGGCAAAGCCATGGCCGAGGGAACCTCGGTGGCGGTCCCCTACGTTGCCGGGGGAGCCGCCCTGCTGATGGACCTGGCGCACCAGGCGGGGATGACTCCCGACTACCGTTCGGTGAAGCGGGCGATCGAGATAGGGGCCCGCCCGGTGCCCAACTACCAGGTGGTGGAGCAGGGGCGCGGGGTCGTGCAGCTGCCCGCCGCCTGGCGGATGCTGCGGCAGATGGGGACAACCCCGGTGGTCGACGCCTACCTGGATGGCACGGCGAATCCGCTGCCGGGCCTGGAGGCCACCGACACCCAGCCTGGGGAGGTGCCCTTCCGGGTCGCTTCCCACTTCGGCGATACCCTGCGCTTGGCGCTGTCCTCCACCGCTTACTGGCTTTCGCCCGACCGGGAGAGCCTGACCGTGGCCCCCAACGGCCAACGCCAACTGCCGGTGCGCTACCGGGTGCCGCCGCGGCCGGGCCTGTTCAGCGCCCTGGTGCAGGGGGCCGATCCCCGGTTCACGGGCCCGCTGTTCGAGGCCCTGAGCACCGTGGTGAACCCCTACGAGTTCACCTCTGACAACAAGTATCAGCTTACGCTGGACGGCAGCGTGGACGCCGCCCAGTACCGCCGCTTCTTCTTCCGGGTCCCGGCCGGGGTGGACGGCCTGACGGTGGTGCTGCACGTCCCGCGTGACCCTGACGGCAACCCGACGGGGCGGGTGCGCCCGTCCATCTTCGCCCCGGACGGCAACCGCGCGGCCACGCTGGACGATGTCGGCCTCGGGGTGGGCAAGGGTACCGACACCCTGCACTACCGCCTGGCCTCTCCCTTGCCGGGCGTCTGGGAGGTAGTCCTCTACGCGCCGCCGGAGGTCACCCTGGCCGGTCGCCAGACTTC
>JAJYMS010000157.1 GCA_021786825.1 Bacillota bacterium
GGTAGTCGACCCCGGCGGCGTCGACCTCCGCAGGGTTGAAGGGGAGGTACGGTGCAAAACCGTCCCCGCCGCCGAAGGTGCTGGAGGCGTGAACCACCGCCAGGTTGATCCGTCCTGGTTCCCGGACCCGGAGGGAACGCAGCAGAGGCTCGGTCACTTCCGGGCGATCGTAGCCGTATCCGTACACGGTCACCCCCAGGTCCGGCAGCCCGACCTCCTCCCATCGGGGGCCGAAGATGTGAACGTTGGGAGCCCAGGCGTAAGAACGGTAATAGGAGGTGGCGGTGTTGGGGTCGTGGTTGCCGGGACTGATGAACACCCGCGTGCCGCCCAGTCGTCGCCACGCGTCATCGATGAACTTGATCGTTCCTTTCCGCACCGACCGGGCCTCGAAGAGGTCCCCGGCAATTAACAGCAACTGGACCTCCTCCCGCCGGCAGAGGTCGATGATCCGCGTGAAGGTCTCCTTCAGCTCTTCGGTGCGCTTATGCGCGGCGGCCGCGTCGCCGCCCAGGGAAGCAAAGCTCGTGTCCAGGTGCAGATCGGCCATGTGCAGAATCCTGACCTCACCCACCGGCTCTCCTCCCCTCTAGAAATCGATCCGTTCCTCGACCGGCGCGGCGACCTCGTCCGGCAGGCAGACCTCGCCGTAATACTCGCAATCGTAGCGGCAACGGCTGGAGGGCCGCGGCGCGAATTCCCTCTCCGCGTCCGCGGCGCGAAACATCTCCGCCACGTGGGCGCCGGCCTCTTTCAAGGCGTTCTCCGTGATGGGGAAGGAGATCTTGCGGTTGCCCTCCAGGTAATAAGCGCTGGCCGTGCGGAGCAGGTCGCCCGGTTTCAGGCGCGGCCGGTAGAGCAAGGCGTAGGTCAGCAACTGCGGCCGGTCCACCTCCGGGTCGGCCTCCGGGTATCGGCCGGTCTTGTAATCGATGATTTCGATTACGCCCTCCGGGGTCCGAACCACGCGGTCAACCCGGCCGCTGAACTCTCCCCGCCCTGTGGACGATCGCAAAACCATGGTTTCCTCGATGAGGAGGGTCTCGCCGCGGTCCTGCGGGTCAAAGTGGTACGGTTGCAGCAGCTTCTGCGCGCGATCCTTGTATTCCGCTTGCTCCTGCTCCGAGGCGTAGCCGCGGCTCTGCCACTTCTGCTCGACCAGTTCGAGCAGCCGCCGCAGGGTTCGCTGCGAGGGCTCCATGCGGTGGTATTCCGCCAGAACGGTATGCAGCGTGGCCCCGAAGGAAAGATGCTTGTTGCTGATTTCCCGCGAAGGCGTCACCCAGTCGACGTACTTGAGTTTGTACCGATACGGGCACTGGCGAAAAACGGACCACCGGCTCAGGCTCAGCTTCAAGGTCACCTTTACCCCTCCCCCCGCGGCTTCGCGGCCGCTCCTCCGCCCTGTGTCTGCTCGTGGGCCAGCAGCCATTGTTTGACCTCCGGTCCACCCCCATAGCCCCCCAGGCCCCCGGTGGCGGTAATCACCCGGTGGCACGGGACGATAATCGACACGGGGTTGGCGTGGTTCGCTCCACCCACCGCCCGCGCGCCGCCGGGGCTTCCGACCGCCCGGGCCACCTCCGCGTAAGAGCGCGTTTGCCCGAAGGGGATGCGGCGCAAGGCCTCCCAGACGGCCAGTTGAAAGGGCGTCCCCCGGAGGTCGAGGGGCACTTTCCACTCCCGCAGGCCTTCCGCAAAGTAAGCCGCCAATTCGGCGCGGGCCAGGGCCAGATGGGGATGCGCCGGTTCGCGCACGACCTCCGCCTGCCGGAAGGCTGACCCCAGCCACCCTTCCCCGGCCGCGTCGCCCTCGCCCGGCAAGGCGAGCCGGCAAAGGCCCCGGTCGGTGGCGGCCAGGGCGATCACCCCCAGAGGCGACCCCGCGAGGCAGGTGTAAACCCTAGTTTCAGCCAACAGTGCATCTCTCCCCCCCCCCGATTGGCTTCAATGCTTGACACCTGTGTCTTGGCCGGTTATCTCGTCCAACAACTGCCGGGCCCCGGGGAAATCCGGTTTCAGTTCCAGCACCTTGCGCAATTCGGCCCGGGCTTCTTCCACCCGACCCTGTTGGTAGTAAGCCAGTCCGAGGTCGTAGTGCGCCTCCGCGGCGTCAGGCCGGGCCTCGATGACCTGCTTGAAGTACTCCCCAGCCGTTACCCAATCGCGGCGGTTGTAGGCCTCCACCCCCAAGTGCATCAGCGCCGAGGCAAGGCTTCCCCGGGCCACCTGGTTGCCGGGGTCGAGTCGAAGCGCCTGCCGCAGATCCGTCGCCGCCGCGTCGTATTGCTGGTCCTCCAACGCCCGCTGGGCACGCATCAGGTAGGTGAGGGGATTGCGCGCTTGGGCGGCCATGCCGTACCGGTAGCCGCCGTAACCGAAGGAGGCCAACAGCAGCACCGCCGCCGCCAGCCTGCGCCACGCGAACCGCCCGGGCGCCCCGATGGCGTAACTGGCCCCGAGGCCGAAGGCGAACCCGCCGACATGGGCGTAGTTGTCGACCTGGGGTGAACTCAGCCCGTAGGCGAGGTTGATCAGCAACGGGACCAGCCAGCGTTGCAACTGTCCGTGGCGAAGCGTCGGCGGCAACTGCACGGAGTAATAGACCAGGGCGCCGAACAACCCGAAAATGGCCCCCGAGGCGCCGGCGGCGACGGTCTGCCGCTGGTCGAGGAAAAGTCCGGTCAGGCCTCCACCCAGTCCAGCCAAGAAATAGATGAGCAGGAAGCGGGCCTTCCCGTAAGCTATCTCCGTGGCGCCGCCGAGGTAATGGAGGGCGAAGAGGTTGAAGGCCAGGTGGACCAACCCGATGTGTAGGAACTGGTACGTGAATACCCGCCAGTACTGGCCACTCCAGACCAGGTAGTTGACCCGCGCGCCGTAGCGCACCAGGGTGTCCAGTTGGGTGGACCCGCCGTGCAGCTCGGTCCATAGCCACATCCCGGACAACCCCGCAATCAGCAGCATCGTCGCCCACGGGCGCGGCAGGAACCGGCTTGGCGCTGAATCCGAACCCTCAGCCTCCCGCTGCTCGTCGCTCACGACCCGCCACCCTTCTGCGCCAACCCCAGAGAACCAACGTGACGACGAGGACGGCGCCCAGCACCTGCCACTTGGCCAGGCGCACTCTCCGCAAGACGGGTGCAAGGTGCAGGACCCTCGTCCGCATTTCAATTTCGGTCTTCTTGCCCGGTGTCAGGGGCCATTCCAGGGTCCGCCCATCCTCGCTGATGATGGGAGCGTTGGTCTGGTCGACCCGCGCCGGCAGGCGGACGAGAAA
>JAJYMS010000163.1 GCA_021786825.1 Bacillota bacterium
CGATCTCGCGGCCCGGGTCGCGGTGGTGGTCAGCGACGCCCCCGACGCCGCGGCCCTCGGCCGCGCCCGGAGCCGGGGCGTGCCGGCGGTGGCGGTGAATCCGTCCGGTCACCCCACCAGGCGCGAATTCGAGACCACCCTGGTCCGCACTCTGCGGGAAAACGGTGCGGACGTGGTCATCCTGGCGGGGTTCATGCGGCTGCTGGGAAAGACCTTCTTGGAGGCCTACCAGGGGCAAACCCTGAACATCCACCCCTCGCTCCTCCCCACCTTCCCGGGCCTGGAAGCGCAGCGGCAGGCCCTGGACGCGGGAGTGAAGGTCAGCGGCTGCACCGTTCACTATGTCGACCACGGCATGGACACCGGCCCGATCATCGCCCAGCGGTCCGTTCCGGTGCGCGAGGACGACACCGTGGAGACCCTTTCCGCCCGCATCCTGGCACAGGAACACGACCTGTACTGGCGGGCCATCGCCCTTCACCTGCAGGGCCGGCTGGTGATTGTGGGCCGGCGGGTGAAGGTGCTCTCGGAAGCCGAATAGGAGGTTGTGGCGATGATCAGGCGGGCTTTATTGAGCGTTTCGGACAAGACGGGGCTGCTGGAATTCGCCCGCGGCCTGGCGGGGCTGGGGGCCGAACTCGTCTCCACCGGCGGGACGGCCGCCGCCCTGGCCCAGGAGGGACTTCCGGTGCGTCAGGTTTCGGCGGTCTCAGGTTTTCCGGAAATCCTGGACGGCCGGGTGAAGACCCTGGTTCCCCAGATCCACGGCGGAATCCTGGCGGTCCGCGACGACCCGAACCACCTGAAACAGCTTGCCGAGCACGGGATCCAGCCCATCGACCTCGTGGTGGTGAACCTGTACCCCTTTGTCCGCACCGTGCAACGCCCGGGGGTGCGCGTGGAGGAGGCCATCGAGAACATCGACATCGGGGGACCGGCGATGGTCCGCTCGGCCGCCAAGAACCACGCCCACGTGGGGATCGTCGTGGACCCGGCCCGTTATCCCGCGATCCTGGCCGAACTGCAGGCTACCGGCGAGCTTTCCGCCAAGACCCGCCAGCTCCTGGCGCTGGAGGCCTTTCAGCACACAGCCGCCTACGACGCGGCCATCGCCGCGTACCTGGCCGGCCAGTTCGGCTCCGGCGAGGAACTCTTCCCGGCGAGACTCCAGCCCGCCTTCGACAAGCTCCAGGACCTGCGCTACGGCGAGAACCCCCACCAGCGGGCGGCCTTTTACCGCCTGGCGGGCGGGGCCGGACCGTCGGTGGCGTCCGCCCGGCAGCTCCACGGAAAGGAACTCTCCTACAACAACATCAACGACGCCGACGCCGCCCTGCGGCTGGCGCTGGAGTTCGACCGTCCGGCCGCGGTGGCCGTAAAGCACACGAACCCCTGCGGGGCCGCGGCGGCGGATACCCTGCTGGAGGCCTACCAGAAGGCCTACGCCGCCGACGAGGTCTCCATCTTCGGGGGCATCGTCGCCCTGAACCGGCCGGTGGATGCGACCACCGCCCGGGAACTGGCCCGGATTTTCCTGGAGATCGTGATCGCCCCCGGCTTTGAGCCCGAGGCCCTGGCGATCCTGCAGAAGAAACGCGACCTCCGGTTGCTGGCGGTTGAAGACATGAACTCCTGGAACCGGGGGGAGCAGGGACCATCGGGGCCCGGGGGGCTCGCCGGGCTGGAACTGCGCAGCGTTCGCGGTGGCCTGCTGGTGCAGCAGCGCGACGACGCGGCGGATGACCCGACCACCTGGCGGACGGTCAGCCGCCGAGCGGTGGAGCCCTGGTTGCGGGACGACCTGGCCTTCGCCTGGAAAGTCGTCAAGCACGTCAAGTCCAACGCCATCGTCGTCGCCCGGGGCCTGCAGACCCTGGGGGTCGGGGCCGGGCAGATGAATCGCATCGACGCCGCCCGGCACGCCCTGGAGCGGGCCAAGGGCGGTGCCCGGGGGGCGATCCTGGCGTCGGACGCCTTCTTCCCCTTCCCCGACGTGGCGGAGGCCGCCGCCGAGGCCGGCATCGCCGCCATCGTCCAGCCGGGTGGCTCCGTTCGCGACGCCGATTCCATTGCCGCCTGCGACAAGCTGGGCGTGGCCATGATCTTCACCGGCCGCAGGCACTTCCGGCATTGAGGGGGAGGGGTGCGGGTTGAAGCGACGGGGTTTGCGGGTGCTGTTGGTCGGTGGCGGCGGGCGGGAGCACGCGCTGGCGTGGAAACTCGCCCAGAGCCCCCGGGTGGCCAAGCTTTACGCGGCGCCAGGCAACGCCGGGATGGCCGGTCTGGCCACCTGCCTGGCGATTGGCGCGACCGACCTGGACGGCCTGGTGCGAGCGGCCCGGGAAATCGAGGCTGACCTCACCGTGGTGGGCCCGGACGATCCGCTTGCCCAGGGCCTGGTCGACCGCCTCCAGGCGGACGGGCTGGCCGCCTTCGGTCCCACGGCGGCGGCGGCGCGCATCGAGAGCAGCAAGGCCTTTGCCAAGGCGTTGATGCGGCGGGCGGGCATCCCCACCGGCCGCCACGAGGTTTTCGACGAGCCGGAGCGCGCTGCCAGGCACATCTCGGCTTACTTCGCGGAGAACCCATCTGAACCCGTCGTGCTCAAGGCCGACGGCCTGGCCCTGGGCAAGGGCGTCGTGATCACCCCCAGCGAGTCCGAGGCGCTTGCGGCGGCCCGGGAGATGCTGTCCGGGCGCGCCTTCGGCGAGGCCGGGCGGCGCATCGTGGTGGAGGAGTACCTGCAGGGTCCCGAGGTATCCGCCCTGGCCTTCACCGATGGACGCCACGTGCTGCCGATGGTCGGCTCCCGCGACCACAAGCGCGCCTTCGACGGGGACCAGGGCCCCAACACGGGGGGAATGGGGACCATTACCCCCGTTCCCGGCTACGGGCCGGAGTTGGCCGAGGAGGTTCACCGCCGGGTCCTTGAACCTGCGGTGGCTGCTCTGGCCGAGAGCGGCGCCACCTTCGTCGGGGTGCTCTACGCCGGTCTAATCCTCACCCGGAGCGGACCGAAGGTGCTGGAATTCAACGCCCGCTTCGGCGACCCGGAGGCCCAGGTCCTGGCGCGGCGGCTTGACTCGGACCTGGTGGACGTGCTGGAGGCCTGCGTCGGCGGAGGGCTGAGCCCGGACGCCGCCACCTGGGGCCAAGCGGCGGCGGCCTGCGTGGTGATGGCCTCCGGCGGCTACCCCGGACCCTACCAGAAGGGAGTGCCGATCACCGGGGTGGCCGAGGCCGAGTCCCTGGAGGGGGTCGTCGTGTTCCACGCCGGCACCGCCCGCGACGATTCCGGGCGCCTGGTGACCGCTGGAGGAAGGGTGCTGGGGGTCTCGGCCACCGGGGCCGACCTCGGCGCGGCCCTGGACCAGGCCTACGCCGCCGCGGAGCGGATCGACTTCGCCGGCGCCCACTACCGCCGCGACATCGGGCGGACGCGCCTGTAACATTTTCCCTTGCATAAGCCACTCCGGAACACCGCACGCTAGCCGCGAGAAGGCGATTTGTGGGAGGGGGAGCCTTGCGGCGGCTGGCGTTGTCGAGGTTGGTTCTGGGGGTGCTGCTCGGGTTAGGCCTGGTCGGTTGCAGCCTGGGCGGCTCACCGCAGCGCCAGCCGGAACCAAGCACCGATCAGGTTGAGAAGGCGGTCAAGAAGCAGCTCAAATCCGACGAGATGAAGCCGGTCATCTCCGAGAGTTTAAAAGAAGCCGCCGGCAAATTGACCATCGAGCGGCTGCTGGATTCCCCGGACAACCGAAAGCAGGTCCAGGACTCCCTCAAAAAGCTGCTGGACTCACCGGATCTGAAAAAGGCCCTGCAGGATAGCATGAAACAGCTTCTTGAGACCCCCGACGTCAAGAAGGCGCTGAATACCTCCGTAAAAGAGCAGATCACCCAGATCATCAGTGGTGGCGGTGCCGGGGGCGGCGCCGGAGGGGGCGGCGGCGCTGGTGGCGGTGCCGGTGGCGGCTCCGGTGGCGGCGGGGGGGGATAAGCCTTCCCGGCTTTTCGCGGGACATTGGACATTTCGGACGTACAGGCAAGCGGCAGGAACTTTCCCTGCCGCTTGTCGTTTCCGGGAGGAATCCTGGCATTTCCTGTCGAAAAAGGGCTGCGGGTTGGAATGTCTTGGAGGCGATGCCATGGATCTCAGCACCCTGGGTGGTTTACTCCTCGCGGTAGGCGCCCTCGTGGGGTCGCTGCTCATGGACGGCGGCGAACTGAAGTCGCTTTGGAGCGCGTCCGCCCTCACCCTGATCATCGGCGGAACCGTCGGCGCCACGGCTGTTTCCTTTCCCCTGGAGGACCTGCGGCAACTCCCCCGGCTGCTGATCAAGTCCTTCACCGGCGCCCGGGAGGACGCCATGGCCAGCATCGACACCATCGTCAGCCTGGTTGAGAAGGCCCGCCGCGAAGGGCTCTTGACCTTGCAAAACGAGACTCCCAAGCTGAACGATCCCTTCATGATCCGGGGCATCGAATTGGTGGTCGACGGCACCGACCCGCAGGCCGTCCGGAGCATCCTGGAGACGGACATCGCCTTCATGGAAAAAAGGCACCGGTCCGGCGCCAGCATTCTGGAGACGGCCGGAGGCTTCGCGCCGACGATGGGGATTATCGGCACGGTGATGGGCCTCGTCCACGTCCTCGGCAACCTGTCCGAGCCGGACAAGATGGGGCCTGCTATCGCCGTCGCCTTCCTGGCCACCTTCTACGGCATCTTCACCGCCAACGTCTTCTGGCTGCCGCTGGCCAACAAGCTCAAGGCGCGCAGCGCCGACGAAATCCTCCTGCGCGAACTCGTCCTGGAAGGAGTGCTGTCCCTGCAGGCAGGCGAGAGTCCCCGCATCGTCCGGGAGAAGCTGGAGGTCTTCCTCTCGCCCAAGCAGAAGAAGGCTGTCCCCCGGGGTGAGCCGCAGTCGACCACGGTGAGCGAGGACAATGTCTAAGCGTGGAGCGGGGGAAGGTCACAGCGGGGGCGGTGGGCACGACGCCGCCGGCATGATGCGGTGGCTGCTCACCTACGCCGACATGATCACCCTCCTGATGGTTTTTTTCATCGTTCTCTTCTCCATGTCCCGCGTCGACCTGAAGAAGTTTCAGGGGCTTTCCAAGGCCTTGCGCACCTCGCTCGTAACCGGCGGGTCAGGCCTGCTTACTGGCCAGGGAGTATCGCTGGGGCAAGCGGACGCTTCGGCGGGGGACACGGGTCAGGGTAGCACCCCGGAGGGGTTGGAGTTGTGGGGCGAAGACCTGGCCGGGGTGCTGAGCGAGGATAACCAGTCCGGGGATATCAAGGTCTACTCCAGCGAGCGCGGGATTGTCATCTCGATGCAGGGGAGCGTCCTCTACGCCTCCGGCAGCGCCGACATCGAGAGCGGCGCGGAGCCGCTGCTGCATGATTTGGCCCAGGCCCTCGGCAAATTGAAAAATTACATCGCCGTGGAGGGCTATACCGACGACGTACCGATTAATACGCCAATGTTTCCGTCCAACTGGGAACTATCCACCCGCCGGGCCACCAACGTCGTCCGCTACCTGATCGAGCGGGAAGGCCTGACGCCAGAGCGCTTCGTGGCGGTCGGTTACGGCGAATACCGACCCCGGAAACCGAATACCAGCGAGGCCAATCGGGCCCGCAACCGCCGGGTCGACGTGGTGGTGCTGCGGTCGACCCCGGTCTACAACCTGGGCCGGGAGCTGAAACCGGTTCGCTGAAGGTCCGAAATCGTTGGGACTCCTGGATCGCGCCCCGCTTTTGTTGAACTGTGCGGTAAAGAGTCGAGCGAAACCGGCCGGTCCTTGGAGGAAAATTCCCCCCCCGCCCACGAAATAGAAAACTACCTTAACAGGGGGGGAAGAGGAGTAGTGACTCTGGGCAGGATCGAGATTGTCGAGGGAATGCTGGTAATTCCGCCTGAGTTGCTGGCGAAGCTCGGGGTCAGACCGGGGGACGCCTTAGAAATCAGACTACAAGGTGAAGAGATCGTCTTGTGTAAAGCGCCGGCCCTGGTCCACTAGACCAGGGTCTTGTTTCATCCCGGATAGCGCTTCCGGATTCCATTTCGGGATTTTATCATAGCGACAAAAGACATGCTGGGAGTGAGGCCGGTGCCAACCAACAAACGCCTGCGCGACGACGCTACCGACAGGTTATTTGAGGCCATCCTGCTGCTGCACGACGTGGACGAATGCTACCGCTTCTTTGAGGACATCTGTACGGTGGGGGAGATCAAAGACATGGCCCAACGTCTGCAGGTGGCAAAGATGCTGGACGCCAACCACACTTACGAGGACATCGTCACGGCCACCGGCGCCTCGACGGCGACCATCAGCCGGGTCAAGCGCTGCCTTCACTACGGCGCCGATGGCTACCGCCTGTTATTGGACCGGCTGCAACGCAAAGAGGAGAAGAAGACCGGCAACGACCAGTGAAAATGTCACCGATGTTATCGCAGCCCGGACTGCCGAACTGGGAAGTTCATGATCCCGCCGCCGGGGTGGCAGTCTTCCACCTGGAGGCGGATCTAGCCCTGGAAGGAAAACCCGGCTGGTGGTTGGCCATCAGGCCGTGGTCCTCTCAACCAGCCAACCTTGTGCCGGCAGGGCTGGCGAAGGCTTGACAGCTCTCCCTCCGGATGCTAGACTTTATCACGTTAGCACTTTAGCATACTAAAAGCGAGGTCCTGATCTTTGGTTCCGTCCCGAGCCGTCGCGAACCGGGCCCCCGAAGGGTTCCGGGATATGCTTTTCGCGGAGGCCGCTGCCCTCCGGGGACTGGAGGGGCGGTTGGCCGGCCTGTTCACCGCCCGGGGGTACCGCGAGGTGGCCCCGCCGACGGTGGAGTATCTGGAGGCGGTCGCCCTGGGCGCCGGGGCCCGGGCCCAGGAAGAGTTGTACAAGTTTATCGACCGCCACGGCTACGTCCTGTCCCTGCGGGCCGACCTGACCACTCCCGTCGCCCGCCTGGTCGCCACCCACTTCGGACCCAAGGGCCCAGCGCTGCGCCTCTGGTACGCCGGCCAGGCCTTCCGCTATGAACCGGTGGGGCGCGGACGCCCGCACGAGTTCCGCCAGGCGGGCGTCGAGCTGATCGGCCCGCCCCAGCCGGGAGAAACGCCGGCGGCCGACGCCGAGGTGGTCGGCCTCGCCCTAGCGGCGCTGGAGGAGGCCGGCCTGCGCGGCTGTACCTTGGCGCTGGGGCACGTGGGGGTGCTGGAGGGCTTCTGGGACGGGGCGGGCCTGCGGGAAGAGCAGCGGGAACCGTTGCGCCAGGCTCTGGCCCGCCGCGACCAGGTGGCTTACGAGGAGGCGGTGCATTCGCTGGGCCTGGCTCCGGCGACGGCCGCCGACTTGGTCGCCCTGGTCAGGGAGGCCCCCCACGAGCCGTCCCGGCACCTGGAGAGCCTGGCCGGGCGCACGCACGACCGACGGGCGCTGGCGTCCCTGGAGCACCTGCGCGGTGTGCTCGAGCGCGTGTCACCCCCGGCGGCGGCCGGCTCCCTGCGGGTGGACCTGGCCCTGATCAGGGATTTCGGATACTATACCGGGATCGTGTTTGAAGGCTTCGCCCCGGGCGCCGGTTCGCCGGTGCTGGGGGGAGGGCGTTATGACGGGCTGCTGGAGAAGTTCGGCGCGAGCCGACCGGCGGTGGGGTTCGCCCTGACCATCGACGCCGTGCTGGCGGCCCTGGAGCGCCGGCCGAGCTAAGCACCAAGCTGGAGGAACCCACGGCATGGATTACCTGACCATAGCCCTGCCCAAGGGCAAACTGTTTTCGGGGGCGACCGGCAAGCTGCGCGAGATCGGGTTTGCCGTAGAGGAAGTGAAGGAGGACTCGCGCCGGATGGTGTTCGTCGACGAGGCCAGGGGGGTGCGCTTCCTGGTGGCCCGGGCGAGCGATGTCCCGACTTTTGTGGAATACGGCGCCGCGGACCTGGGAATCGTCGGAAAGGACACCCTGCTGGAAGCGGAGCAGCGGGTTTACGAACTCCTCGACCTGGGCTTCGGCCTATGCCGCTTCGTGGTGGCTGCGCCGCGGCAACTCGTGGATCCGGACGCCGCGGTGGCGGACGCCGCCCGGGAGGCGCCGTCCGGCGGGGCGGACGTGCTCTGGCGGGACCGGTCCAGTGTCCGGGTGGCCACCAAGTTTCCCCGGGTCGCCCAACGCCACTTTGCCCGCAGCGGTCGGCCGGTCGAGGTGATCCTGCTGCACGGTTCGGTGGAACTGGCCCCGTCGGTGGGGCTGGCCCAGGCCATCGTCGACCTGGTGGAGACCGGCCGGACCCTGCGGGAGAACGGCTTGGTGGAACTCGAGGAGATCGCCCGTTCGACGGCCCGGCTGATCGGCAACGGGGTGGCGATGCGGCTCAAACGCGAGCAGGTCGAGCAAGTGGCCGAGCGGTTGCGGACCGGGGTGGAGGCGATCGGCAGTGCGGATCCTCGCTAAAGACGACTTTCTGGCCCACCTGGCGAGGCGACCGGCCTTCGGCGACCCGGCCGTCGAGGAGCGGGTGCGATTGATCATCGAACAGGTGCGAAGTGACGGAGACGCGGCCCTGTGTGACCTAAGCCGCCGCTTCGACGGGGCGCTGCTGGATCCCGGCCGGCTGGAGGTGGAATCCTCGGAGATGGAGGCCGCCTGCCGGCAGGTGTCGGGGGAATTCATGGCCGCGCTGGGTCAGGCCCGGGATAACATCCTTGCCTTTCACCGGGCGGAGCCGGGATCGTCGTGGTTTACCACGCGCCCCGACGGGTCCGTCCTGGGACAACTGGTGCGGCCCATCGAGCGGGTGGGGATTTACGTGCCGGGCGGCAGCGCGCCCCTGGTCTCGTGCCTGCTGATGACGGCCCTGCCGGCACAGGTCGCCGGCGTCCCGCTGGTGGTGGTTGCCACCCCGCCCCGGGCGGATGGAAGCGTCGACCCTCACCTGCTGGTGGCCGCCCGCGAGTCGGGGGTGAACCGGGTCTTCCGGGTGGGCGGAGCCCAGGCGGTGGCCGCCCTCGCCTACGGCACGGAGCGGGTCCCGCGCGTCCACAAGATTGTCGGTCCCGGCAACGTCTACGTGACCACGGCCAAGAAACTATGCGCCGGACAGGTGGGCGTCGAGGGGCTGATGGGCCCCAGTGAGGTGGCCGTGCTGGCGGACGGACCCGCCCGGGCGGATTGGATCGCCGCCGATCTGCTCTCCCAGGCCGAGCACGACCCGGTGGCGGCCTGTTACCTGGTGACTACCTCCCGTACCCTGGCCGAGCAGGTCCTCGCCGCCCTCGGCCCGCAACTGGAGACCCTCCCCCGCGCCGGCATCGCCCGCCGGTCGCTGGAGGACTGGGGCCTGGCGGTAGTGGTGGAGAGCCTCGACGAGGCGGTGGCGCTGGTCAACGAGATCGCCCCCGAGCACCTGGAGGTCCTGACGGCGGACCCGATCCGGCTGCTGGGCCGCATCATGGCCGCCGGCGCCATCTTTCTGGGACCGTGGTCGCCCGAGCCGATGGGGGATTACCTGGCTGGGCCTTCCAACGTCCTTCCCACCGGGGGGACGGCGCGGTTCAGCTCCCCGGTGAGCGTCGCGACGTTCCTGCGGCAGTCATCGGTGATCCAACTGTCGCGGGACGGATTTACGGCCCTGGCGGGGGCGGTACAGCGACTGGCGGAGGTGGAGGGGCTGGAGGCCCACGCCCGGTCCGCCCGGATCAGGCTGCCGGATCCGGCCGAAGCCCCGCCTTTACCCTGATGGAGGTGAACTGCAGTGGCTGAACCGAACGGCACGCCAGCGGCCCGCAGGTTCGCGGTCGAGCGCCGCACGGACGAAACCGGGGTGCGGGTGAACCTGAACCTGGACGGGGAGGGGCGGTCCCGCCTCAGGACCGGCAACGGCTTCTTCGAGCACATGCTTGACCAACTCGCCCGGCACGCCGGGTGGGACCTGGAGGTGGACGCCGACGGGGACCTCCGGGTGGACCTCCACCACCTGGTGGAGGACGTGGGGATCACCCTGGGCCAGGCGATCGCGGGGGCGCTGGGGGACAGGGCCGGCCTGGTTCGCTTCGGCTTTGCCCTGGTGCCGATGGACGAGTGCCTCGCCCGGGCCGCGGTCGATCTCTCGGGCCGGTCCTACCTGGTTCTGAGGGCGGCCTTTCCCACCCTGCGCGCGGGGGACTTCGACGTGCAACTGGTCCGGGAGTTCTTCCGCTCCTTCACCGACCACGGGCGCCTGACCCTGCACCTGGCGGTGGAGTACGGGGAGAACACCCACCACGAGGTGGAGGCCCTGTTCAAGGCGGCCGCCCGGGCCTTGCGGCAGGCTTCCGACCGCGACCCGCGGGTGAGGGGGGTACCCTCCACCAAGGGGGTGCTGGTGTGATCGCCATCGTCGACTACGGTGCGGGCAACCTCCACAGCGTATCCAAGGCATTGGCGGCCCTGGGCCTGGAGGCCCGGGTGACCGGCGATCCCGGCGAGATCGAGGCCGCCCGGGCGGTGGTCCTGCCAGGGGTGGGAGCCTTCGGCGACTGCATGGGCGGCCTCCGGGAGCGCGGGCTGGTGGAGACTGTCCGGCGCGCGGCCGGCTCGGGGCGGCCTTTCCTGGGCATCTGCCTGGGGATGCAACTCCTGTTCGAGTGGGGGGAGGAAGGCGACGGAGGCCCCGGCCTGGGTTTGCTCCCCGGACGGGTTGTGCGCCTGGAGCCGGAGGGCCTGAAGATTCCCCAGATGGGGTGGAACTCCCTCCAGTTGACCCGCCCGTCGCCCCTGTGGGAGGAGATGACCCCCGGGACCTACGTCTACTTCGTCCATTCCTACCACGCCCGCCCGGCGGACCCGAGCGTCGTGGCGGCCACCGTTGACTACGGCGGCGAGGTGGTGGCGGCGGTGGAGCGCGGCAACCTCTTCGGGGTCCAGTTTCACCCCGAGAAGAGCGGCCGTGCCGGGCTAAGAATTCTGGCCAACTTTGGGCGGAGGGCCGCATGACGGAGGAACGCGTCAGCCCGGCGGGCGGGATTCCCGAAGACTTCACCCTGTTACCCGCCATTGACCTGCGGCGGGGCCGCTGCGTCCGGCTCCGCCAGGGCGACTTTGCCCGGGAGACCGTCTTCGCCGACGACCCGGTGGAGGCCGCGGGAACCTGGGCCCGGGCGGGGGCCAGAGCCCTCCATGTGGTGGACCTGGACGGGGCCCTGGAGGGCGCGCCGCGGAACCTGGCGGCGGTGGAACGGATCGCCCGGGAGGTGGGCCTGCCGCTTCAGTTCGGCGGCGGTTTGCGGGATGAGGAGGCCTTGGACCGGGCCTTCGGCGCCGGCATCGCCCGCGCGGTGATCGGCACCAAGGCGATCGAGGAGCCGGCCTTCCTCGCCTGGGCCCTGGACCGCTACGGCTCGCGGATCGCGGTTGGCATTGACGCCCGGCAGGGTCTCGCGGCCACCGGCGGCTGGCTGAGGACCTCCGCCGTACCGGCTCCGGAACTGGCCCGGCGGGTCCGGGAACTCGGCGCCGCGGTGGTGATCTATACTGACATCGGCCGCGACGGGATGCTGGAAGGCCCCGACTTTGAGGGCATCGAGGCGATCCTGGAGACCGGCCTCGCGGTGATCGCCTCCGGCGGGATCACCTCGCTGGAGGATGTCCGGAGGTTGGCCGCCCTGGCACCGCGCGGCCTGGGCGGGGCCATCGTCGGCAAGGCTCTGTACGCGGGCCGGCTTGACCTGGCCGAGGCCCTGGCGGCCTGCGGGGAGGGATGACCGGTGCTGGCCAAACGAATCATTCCTTGCCTGGACGTGAAGGACGGGCGGGTGGTCAAGGGGACCCGCTTCCTGCAGTTGCGCGACGCCGGCGACCCGGTGGAGTTGGCCTGCCACTACGACGCCGAGGGCGCCGACGAACTGGTCTTCCTGGACATCTCCGCTTCCGCTGAGGGCCGGCGGACGACGGTGGAGGTCGTCGCCCGGACCGCCGCCCAGGCCTTCATGCCGCTGACGGTCGGTGGCGGCATCTCCGCCCTGAACGACATTCGCGCCCTGCTACGGGCGGGGGCCGACAAGGTCTCCCTCAACACCGCGGCGGTGCTCCAACCGGACCTGATCGACCGCGGCGCTGACCGCTTCGGCAGCCAGTGCATCGTGCTGGCCATCGACGCCCGCCGGGTGCGCGACGAACGAGGGCAGCCGGGCGGCGGCTGGGAGGTCTTCACCCACGGGGGCAGCCGCGGCACCGGCATCGACGCCCTGGAGTGGGCCCGGGAAGGGGTCCGCCGGGGGGTCGGGGAGATTCTCCTGACCAGCATGGACGCGGATGGCACCCGGGACGGTTACGACCTGGAACTAACCCGCCAGGTTTCCCTGACGGTGCGGGTGCCGGTGATCGCCTCGGGAGGAGCGGGCGAACCCAGCCACATCTTTCGAGTGCTGACCGACGGGGCGGCCGATGCCGCCCTGGCCGCTTCGATCTTTCACTATGGCCAACACCGGGTGGCCGAGGTGAAGCAGTACCTGCGTGAGAGGGGAGTGCCGGTCCGGTGGATCTGAAGTTCGATGAGCGCGGGCTGATCCCCGCCGTGGTGCAGGACGCCCGCGGCCGGGTGCTGATGCTGGCCTACATGAACCAGGAGTCCCTGCGAAAGAGCGTCGAGACCGGGCGGACTTGGTTTTACAGCCGCGGCCGCCGGGAGCTCTGGCCCAAGGGGGAGACCTCCGGAAACGTGCAGCGGGTGCTGTCGATTACGGCCGACTGCGATCGGGACGCGCTGCTGGTCACCGTTGAGCAGTCCGGCGTTGCCTGTCACGAGGGCGACTACTCCTGTTTTCACAACCCCCTCCCGGCGGATGGCGGGGCGGCCCCGCCGGGGCGGGAGGCAGGTGGCCCCCCTTCCGCGGGTGAGAGGCCCCTGGGAGAGGTCCTGGACGAGCTTGAGCGGGTAATCGTCCAGCGCCGGCGCGACCTGCCGGAGGGGTCCTACACCGCCAGGCTGCTCCGGGGGGCTCCCGACGCCGTGTGCAAGAAGATCGGGGAGGAGGCCACCGAGGTGGTTCTCGCCGCCAAGAACGGCGACCGGAACAACCTTGCCTGGGAAGCGGCCGACCTCCTGTATCACACCCTGGTGCTGCTGGCCAGCCAGGGCCTGAGCCTGCAGGACGTGGCCCGCGAACTGGATTCCCGCAGGCACTAGAGAGGATTTTTGGCAAAACGTGTCGAAATGACCTTGCCCAGCCCTCAAAACGGGGGAAACAGAAACCTGAGGGAACGATGGGCAAGGTCAAGGGTTACCGTCCGGTCAACGTGGTCATGGTCCTGGTCGGCGCAGCCGGGCTGCTGGCGCTGGCCTGGGCGGGCCACCGGTTGGCCTTCAAGGGTATAGCGGTGAGCCTGATCCTCGGCCTGGCGGTGGGCCTGGCCGAGGCCCTGCGCGCGCGCCTGCCGACCGCCGGGGTGGTCTCGGCCGGCAACGCCCTGGTGCTCTTCGGGCTCTGGGCCTATGGCCTGGTACCGGCGATGGGGGCGGTGTTGCTCGGGTTCGCCGGGGGGGCCTTCTTTTTTCGCCAGCGGCTTCCCCAGGCGCTGTTTCAGACCGGGCAGGGGATTCTGGCGGCCGGAGCGGCCTACGCGGGGTTGCGCCTGGCACCCGGTTTCGGCGGCCTGGTCGCCAGTTGGGCCGCCTTTCACCTGGTACAGTCGGTCCTCCTCGCCTGGATAACCGCGTTCGACCGCCGGGAGGGCTTCGGCGAGACCTGGGCCAACCTCCTGCGGGAGTCTTACCAGCACTACGCCCTGGACGGCCTGGCCGCCGGGGCCCTGCTGGTAGCCTATCCCTTCACCCGCTGGTGGCAAGTTACGGCGGTAGCGGGTCTGTTGCTGCTGTACAACTACGGCGCCCGCTCGCTGGCGCAAAGCGCCCAGCAGCAGGCCCTCAACCGCCTGCTCCTCTGGCCTAGCCTGTCGGACGCCTACAGCCGCGCCCACGCCGAACGGGTGATGCAGTTCACGGTGATGGCCCTCCGGGAACTGAATCTGCGCCCGGAGGAAGGCGACACCATTCGCTATGCCGCCTTGCTGCACGACATCGGCATCTCCGTGGACCTTAACCGCCGTCTCAACGAGGTGGCTCAGCTCAGCCCGGCCGACCGGCGGCTGGTGCTGGATCACCCGCTGGCAGGTGCCAGGATCATCGGTCGGGTCCACATCCTGCACCCCATGGCCCGCATCGTCCGGCACCACCACGAGCGGTGGGACGGCCTGGGATATCCCGATGGTCTGCGCGGGGAGGCCATCCCCTTGGGCTCGCGGATCCTCGCCGTGGCCAACGCCTTCGATTCCATGACGGCCAGCCGCCCCTACCGGCCGGCCCGCTCCATCGCCGACGCGGCCGCGGAACTGCGGCGGGAGGCGAACCGCCAGTTCGAGGGCCGGGTGGTGGAAGCGTTCCTACGGGCCCTGGACCGGACCGACCCTTCGCACCGGGAAGCGGATCTGGATCAGACCCTGCTGCAGCTCCGCGAATGGCTGCAGGAGCCACCGGTGGCCGCGGCCCGCGAATCGTCCGTCCTGCTGGGCAGGTTCACGAACCTCACCGTGAGTGGTTGGTCCCAGGCGGGAGCCCTCTCGGCCGTGGCCCGCCTGGGCCAGACCCTGAACTCCTCGCTCACCCCGGAGCGCGTCAACCAGAAGGTCGCGGAAACCGCCGGGCGGCTCTTTCTGTCCCCGTGTTGCCTGGCCTTGCTGCACGGGGGTGGTTCCCGGCTCACCGTTCAAGGGTGTTTCGGTTTTGACGCCCGCGCGGTAGGGCCCCACCTGCCATCCGACTTCCTGGGCCTGCGGGCGGTGATGGAGGGCTCGCCCATCAGTTCCTACGACTTGTTGCAGGAGTATCCGAAGATGCCAGCGGCGACCCGGGAGTTCTTTGCCCGGGAGCGGGTTCGCTCCGCCCTGGCGGTGCCCCTGATTTCCCGCAGCAAACCACTGGGGGCGCTGGTGATCTACTCGCGGGTACAGCGCCACTGGACACCCGACGAGATCGGTCTGCTGATGGTAGTCGCCTCCCAGGGGGCGATGGGAATCGACAACGCCAGGCTTTTCGAAGAACTGCAGGAGCGCTACCGCGCCGTCTCGCAGATTAAGACCTTCAACCGGATCATCATCGACGACATGCAGAGCGGCGTGCTGGTTATCGACCACCAGGGCAGGCTAAAGGTGGTCAACCGGGCGGCGCGGGAACTCTTCGAGCGGGTCGGGCTGAGGCTGCCGGAGGACCTCGGGGATCTCCGCTACCGGGACCTGGTGGCGGGATCCCTCGCCGACAGCCCCCTGCTGAAGGCCATGCACACCGGCCAGCGGCAGGAGGGGTACGACCTGGAGTTCAAGGGTCCGCGAGGGGTCAGGTACGTTAACATCCAGGCCTCCCCGCTGGTCGAGCGCAGTGGCGCGCTGCTGGGGGCGGTGGCCGTGATCCACGACCGCACCCAGCGCCGGCAATTGGAGGAACAGGTCCGCCAGGTGGAAAAACTGGCGGCGGTGGGCGAGTTGGCCGCCGGAGCGGCCCACGAGATCCGCAACCCGTTGACTTCCGTCCGCGGCTTTATCCAGCTCGTTCAGCGGCGCCCCTCGATAGAAGAGCGCGACCGTGGGATGCTGGACGTGGTGCTGGGCGAGATCGACCGCATCGACGCCATCATCCAGGACTTGCTGCTCCTGGCCCGCCCGTCCGAGACGAAGTTCGAACCGGGCAATCTGCACCACCTGCTCGAGGAGGTCCTGCTCCTGGCGCGGTCGCGGGAACAGGCGGCCAAGGTGCGTTTCGAGGTGGCCTTGGCCGCGGCCGATCCGACCGTGCGAGCGGACCTGCGACAGTTGAAGCAGGTATTCTTGAACCTGGTGCAGAATGCCATTGAAGCCGTCACCGACGTCGATGGGGCCTGGATTCAGGTGGCCACCGCGGCCGACGAAGGTGTCCTGGTGGTGCGGATCACCGACAACGGCCCGGGCATTCCGGAAGGCAACCTGCCGAGGATCTTCGACCCTTTCTTCACCACCAAGGAGACCGGGACCGGCCTGGGATTGGCCGTGAGCTTCCGCATCGTCCAGGCCCACGGCGGGCGCATCGAGGTGCAAAGCAAGCCGGGCGGCGGCACCAGCTTTAGCGTGACCCTCCCCCGTTCCGGCCCGCCGCCGGAACCGGGCTCCAGCTGAACGTGGATCGCGGCCCAAGGAGGTAACGTGGACCCTTTGCTGGACAAACTGAACCCTCAGCAGCGGGAGGCGGTGACCTGCACCGACGGCCCGCTGTTGATTTTGGCCGGGGCGGGTAGCGGGAAGACGCGCGTACTGACTTACCGGGTCGCCCACCTGTTGCGCCAGGGCGTGCCGCCATGGGCCATCCTGGCGATTACCTTCACCAACAAGGCAGCCCGGGAGATGAAGGACCGCGTTGAAGTCCTGGTGGGGCTCGCCAGCCGCAGCATCTGGGTTTCCACCTTTCACGCCGCCTGCGTGCGGATCCTGCGCCGCGACATCGACAAGCTCGGCCAGGACCCTCGCTTCGTGATCCTGGACACCGGCGACCAGGAGTCCCTGGTCAAGGAGTGCCTGAAGGAATGCAACCTTGACGACAAGCGGTTTCACCCGGCGGCGGTGCTGGGGACGATCTCGGGGGCCAAGAACGAGCTGGTGGGACCGGAGGCCTTTGCCCAGAGGGCCAGCGACTATTACAGCGAGCGGGTGGCCGCGGTCTACCGGCTTTATCAGCAGAAGCTCGCCCGGCACGCCGCCCTGGACTTCGACGATCTGATCGCCAGGACCGTCGAACTGCTGCAGGGGCGGCCCGACGTGCGGGACTACTACCAGGACCGTTTCCGGTACATCCACGTCGACGAGTACCAGGATACCAACCACGCCCAGTACGTGCTGGTCAGGTCGCTGGCGGGGAAGTGGCATAACCTGTGCGTGGTCGGCGACCCCGACCAGTCGATTTACGCCTGGCGGGGCGCCGACATCCGCAACATCCTCAACTTCGAGCGAGACTACCCGCAGGCCCGGGTGGTTAAACTGGAACAGAACTACCGCTCCACCCAGAACATCCTGTCCGCGGCGGATGCAGTGATCAAGAACAACCTCGCCCGGGTGGAGAAGCGGCTGTGGACCAGCAGCGGCGCAGGCGAGCCGGTGACCGCCTACGAGGCCGCCTCCGAGCACGACGAGGCCTGGTTCATCACCGGCGAAGTGGAGCGGCGGCGGGAGAGCGAGGGCAAGAACCGGCGCGACTTCGCCGTCTTGTACCGGACTCACGCCCAGTCGCGGGTGCTGGAAGAGGTCTTCCTGCGCCGGCAGATCCCGTACGTCATCGTCGGCGGGCTCAAGTTCTACGAGCGCAAGGAGGTCAAGGACATCCTGGCCTACCTGCGCCTGCTGGTCAACCCCAGCGACCTGGTGAGCTTCCGGCGGGTCTTGAACGTCCCCCGCCGGGGACTCGGCCCCGCGTCGCTGCAAAAGATCGAGGCCCTGGCGCTCGAGCAGGGCGTCCCTATTCTCGAAGCGGCGGCGCGGGCCGGCGAGGCCGGGCTGGGCAAGGCCGCCGCCGCCAAGGTCGAGGACTTCGCCGGGCTGGCCGCCACCCTCGCCCGCGGGGCGGCCTTCATGCCGGTCTACGACGTCATCGAGGAAGTGCTGCAGCGGACCGGTTACCTGGCCGAGCTGGCGGCCGAGGGCACCCCGGAGTCCCAGAGCCGGGTGGAGAACCTGCGCGAACTGCAGTCGGTGGCCCGGGAATTCGACCGTTCGGCGGCTGACCTGACGCCCGAGGCTCCCGAGGAGGTCTACGGGGGGGAGCGGGGGCTGGCCGGGTTTCTCACCGGGGTGGCCCTGGTGGCCGAGGCCGACACCTTCGACCCTAAGGCCGACGCCGTCGTCTTCATGACCTTGCATTCGGCCAAGGGGCTGGAGTTTCCGGTGGTCTTCCTGGCGGGGATGGAGGAGGGGGTCTTTCCCCACCTGCGCTCGCTAGCTGACGAGGCCGCCCTGGAGGAGGAGCGGCGCCTGTGCTACGTCGGAATGACGCGGGCCAAGGAGGGGCTCTACCTCACCCGGGCGGTCCAGCGGACCCTCTACGGGCAGACCTTCTACAACCCGCCTTCCCGCTTTCTCCTGGAGGTGCCCCCCCAGGTCCTCCGGGACGCCGCCGGGAAGCACGGCGGACCTGACGCGCCGTCAGTGGCGCCCACGGCGACCACGGCACCCTTCCTGCTGCTGACGGGGAGGCGCCGGGCGGGGGCGTCGGCCGGGTCCCGGGTGACTGCCGCCCGGGGGCCGACCGACCTGCCGGTTGAGAGCGACTTCGCACCCGGGGAGAAGGTCCGCCACCCCACGTGGGGAGTCGGCACCGTCGTGACCACCTGCGGTTCGGGGGCGGACGCGGAGGTGACCATCGCCTTTCCCGCCCAGGGGGTGAAGAAGGTCATCACCCGCTACGCCCTGCTGCGGAGGGTGCA
>JAJYMS010000181.1 GCA_021786825.1 Bacillota bacterium
CGACCGGGTACTCTTCACCAAATTCGGCGGGACCGAGGTCAAGGTTGACGGTATCGAGCACATGTTGCTCAGTCGCTCCGACGTCCTGGCCGTGGTCGTTGACTGAGCACCCGCCATCCCCCCGGTATGCACGAGGGCGGCGCCCCGCTTGATCGCGAGGCGGCCGCCCTCGTGTTTTCCCGAGGCCCGGTTGGGGGATGTTTACGAGAACTTCAGAAAGAGGTCCATGACTTCCTCGACCGCTTTCTGGCCGCTGCCGCCCTCCTGCATCTCGTCCGTGAGGGTCTGGCCCAGGTGACACCCGATGGCCTTCATCCCGACCCGGCTGAGGCCGGCCCGCATGGCTGAAAGCTGACGCAGAACCTCTTCGCACGGCCGGTTCTCCTCCAGCATCCGCTGGATACCGCGGGCCTGCCCTTCGATCTTGCGCATCCGTTCGACAAGGTCCTTGACGACCTCCGGCGGCACCTCACGAGGTCCTGCCTTGCCATGCATTTACCCGTACCCCCATTGGTACAACCTGGATAATACTCTAGACCCGTCCGAAAACGGTGTCAAGCAGCCAAACGGCGCGCCGGTCCTAGCGGTACCGCCCCATTTTTTGCAGCAACTGGGCAATCAGGGCCTGGGCGGCGTCCTCGCTCTCGTCCAACCCTTCCCGCATGCACTCCCGCGCCTGTCGCTCCAGGACCAGCACGGCTACGCGGGCGAGGGCCCCCCGGACGGCCTGGATCTGGATCAGGATCTCGCCGCAGTCCCGGTTGTCGTCCAGCATCCGTTCGAGGCCGCGCACCTGGCCCTCGATCCTCCGCAGGCGGTCCACCAGGCGCCGGTTGCTCCGCGCCCCCGCGCCTCCAATTCCCTCTGTCACGGCACCCTCCTCCCGCCGCTAGGGCCTTTGTCTCTAGATACCCCACGGGGTACCCCACCCTAACAGTACGGTGCGGAAGGGATTTTGTCAACCTCACCTTCAGGCCCGGTGGTTGTGGGCGATCCTGGCCGCCGCCGCGGCCGCGATTCCCGCCACCAGATCGTCCAGGAAGGTGTTGACGGTACCTTTCTTGGCCCGGTCGATCCGCCCTAGCATGCCGGGCTTCAGTTTGTCGAGGTAGCCGAAGTTGGTGAGGCCGATGGAGCCGTAGACGTTGGTGATGGCAAGGGCCAGGATCTCGTCCACCCCGTAAAGAAAGTCGTCGTTGCGGATAATGGAGCCCAGCGGCTCGGGCACCAGGTTTTGCTCCGTCAACATGTCCAGCGCTATGCCCGTGAGGACCGCGTTCTGCACCTCCCGCTTCTTCAGCACCGCGGTGACCGCCTCCAGGCATTCCTCCTCGGTGAGCCCCGGGTAGTAGGCGAGCTGAATCTCGCGCACCAAGGCGGCGATCTCCGGCAGGCTCACCCCGCGCTGCCGCAACAGTTTTACCGCGTCCTCGATCATCGCAACCGCCTCCCAGTATCAGTCCTCGATTGGTAGCCCGGGGTCGATAGCCCCGGGTTCAACGGACGATGCGCCGCGCCGGCCGCTGCCGCAGGACCTACTTCAGCCGGGCGGAGCCCTGGCCGAGCAGCCGCTCCAGTTCGGTCAAAAGGCCCGGGTCCGCGTCGACCCGGAGTTCCGGCCGGACCCTGATCCACCGCCCGCTTTGCGCCAAGTGGATCACCACCGGCACCGTGCCCCGGTGCTGGCGCAAAACATCCCTCAGTTGGGCCACCAGCGGGTCGCTCTCACCGGCTGCGGCCACCCGGACGTAGAGCGTCAGGTCCGGGGCCGCCGCGGAGGCCAGCGGCGTCACTTCCTCGGCCAGCAGCTTGGGGGCTTCATCCTGGGCCGACAACCTCCCGCTGACCAGCACCGGCTGGTCGTCCGCCAGCAGGTGGGCGGCCGAGCGGTAGAGCCGGGGAAAGACCACCACCTCGGCCTCGCCAGTGAGGTCCTCCAGGGTTACGAAGCCCATTTGCTCACCGGCCCTGGTCCGGACGCGTTTGCGGGCGGTGATGATGCCCCCCAGGGAAACCCGCGTGCCATCCGGCAAGTCGCTCAGGGCGCCGGCCGTGGCAGTGGCGCGAGCCGCGATTTCGGGCGCCAGGGAGGCCAGCGGGTGACCCGAGACGTACAGCCCCAGGACCTCCTTCTCCATGGCCAGGCGTCGCGCCGCGGGGAACTCGTCGACCTCAGGCAGCGGGTCGGCCGCCCCCCGGGAACCGCCCCCGAGCAGCCCCGCTTCAAAGAGGGTCGACTGCCCGGCCTGGCGGTGGCGCTGCGCCGCCTGGGCCGCCTCCAGGGTAATCTCCACGCCGGCCAGGAGCCGCGCCCGGTTCGCCCCCAGGCTGTCCAGGGCCCCCGCCTTGATGAGGCTTTCCAAGGCCTTGCGGTTCAACTGCCGCCCGTCCATCCGTTCGCAAAAATCGCGCAGGGAGCGGAATTCGCCGCCGGCCCGGGACTTCACCACCGCCTCCACCAGCCCACCCCCGACGTTCTTGACGGCCAGCAGTCCAAAGCGGATCTTCCCCTGGTGCACGGTGAACCTGGCGCCGCTGTAATTGACGTCCGGGGGCAGCACCGCGATTCCCATCCGGCGGCATTCCTCGATGTAGACGGCGACCTTCTCCGAACTGCCCATCACCGAACTGAGCAAGGCGGCCATGTACTCCAGCGGGTAGTGAGCCTTCAGGTAGGCGGTGCGGTAGGCGATCAGGGCGTAGGCGGCGGCGTGCGACTTGTTGAAGCCATAGTTGGCGAACTTCATGATCAGGTCGTACAACTCGCCGGCCAGGGCCTCGGACTGCCCGTTCCGCAGGCAGCCCCTGACGAAGGCCTCCCGGTGCCGGGCCAGTTCGGCTTGCTTCTT
This sequence comes from Bacillota bacterium, assembly GCA_021786825.1. Classification (GTDB taxonomy): domain Bacteria; phylum Bacillota; class Sulfobacillia; order JAMDAP01; family JAJYMS01; genus JAJYMS01. Next base: position 2,850 of record JAJYMS010000181.1, read on the forward strand.
CTTGGCCACGGCGCGGCGCAGCAGGTCCGCCTGGCCCAGGGAGAAACCGGCCATGACCGAGGCGACCTGCAGGATCTGCTCCTGGTAGATCATCACTCCGTAGGTGTCTCGCAGGGCCGGCTCCAGGGCGGGATGCAGGTAGGAGGCGCCCTCCTGTTTAGCCTTGATGTACAGGGGGATGTTCTCCATGGGACCCGGGCGGCAGAGCGCCACCGCGGCAATGATGTCCTCGAAGCGGCTGACTTTCAGCTGCTTGAGGAAGTCCCGCACCCAGCCGCTCTCAAGCTGGAATACCCCCATCGCCTCCCCCCGGGCGAGCATTTCGAGGGTCCCGGCGTCGTCCAGGAGCAGGTGATCCGGGTCCACCTCC